>NZ_JACHFL010000001.1:0-360091 GCF_014201875.1 Deinococcus humi
ATCGCGGGCAGCACAATGGTGCTGATCCCCGGCGCCGCCCACGCCGCCATCTACGAGAATGCCCCCTTCGCCAACCGCGCCATTCTCGATTGGGCGAAAACGCTGAAGTAAACGGATTTTGAGCCGGGGCAGCCTTTGGTAGCTGCCCCGGCGTTCTTTTCAGACCGACTTTCTCCCGCCACCTGCCCGCCGCAGCAGACCCAGTGTGGGCAAGCGCACCAGCGCGGCCAGCGCCAGTGCCGCCCGCACACCGAGGGCATTGCCCAGCAGGCCGAAGACCGGGCCGAAGCTGACCTGGCCCAACGCGTCGGCCTGCGCGGCGATGGAATTGACGGTGGCGCGCGAACGTGGGTCCAGCCCCCGGTTGATCCAGGCGTCATACAGCGGCGAATACAGCCCGCGCAGAACGCCATGAACCACCAGCGCCGCCGCCGCCCAGCCGAAGCTGGGAGCCGAGGCGAATGCCAGCAGCGCCGCCACGCTCAGGCCCAGCACCCAGCGCAACGCCCGCGAGGCTGCCCCCGCGTCGGCTGGATTGATGCGGCGGCGCAGCGGCTCGGTGACGGCCAGCCCGACCACCTGTGCGGTCAGGGCCAGCAGCACAAACCAGTTGGCCGCGCTCAGGCCGCCGGGCAGTCCCACTTCCCGGATCAGCAGAAATTCGTTCAGACGGTCCAGCGCCTCGCTGCTCGCGCCATACAGCAGCGCGCTCAGCATTAGCAGAGTCAGCACTCGGCTGGCCCGGACCTCGCGCACACCCTGACGGAACGTGGTGGTCAGCACCGCCCAGGTCTGGCGTTCCCCGCGCGGCGCTGGGGTAAAGCCGTCTTCGGGCATCTGCAGCCACAGGTACAGCGTGAGCATCAGGGCCAGGGCGCCGCCCGCCAGAATGGGAACGTGCAGGCCAAGAGTCGCTAGGGCCGCCGTCGCCGCAATGCCCACAATGCCCGCCGCCCGGCCGTACTGGCTGCCCAGCAGGTAGAGGTGCGCGGCGCGGTCTTCCCCCACCTCGTCGGCCAGCCACGCCTGCTGGGCACCGCTGAGGAAGGTGTAGCCGGCTGCCGAGACGATCTGCGTCAGCAGCAGCGCCCAGAACACTGGAAAAGCGGCCACCAGCAGCATAGATACGCCCAGGCACAGGCACCCCAGGACCACCGAGCGGCGGCGCGAGTACACATCGGCCACCACGCCGGTTGCACCTCCAGCACAAAAGCCGCGCCCTCCAGCGCTGCGCCGATCAGGAGCAGTTGCAGCGGATCCAGACCCGCCACAGTCACGAAATACAGGCCCTGTAACGTATAGGCCAGGGTAAAGGCGAACGACAGGCCCGCCGACAGCACCAGATAGACCCGCGTGGGGTCATTTGTTTTCAACATAGTCTTCCCTGGGAGATCAACAGTTCGTGAGGGTCAAGAAGGACAGCCGCGCTTCCCGGCAGGGGCGCGAAGATTCTTGGCGTGGAGGATCAGAGGACTGTTGACATGGGTGAATCACCCAGGGTTGAGGCTAAACGTACTGTACTGGAACTGGGGCCTGGGTGCCCACCAATGCAGAGGAGGGCGGCAGCCCCCGCAGGAACTGCCGCCCTCCTCTTGTCTGGCCTCTACCCCACCCCGCTCAGTTGCGGCAGCGGATGTCCTGACCGAAGGTCTGGTTGCTAATCTTGGCGTAAGTGCCATTGTTCATGACCTTGTCCAGCGCCGAGTTCAGCTCCTTGAGGAGGCTGCTGTTGCCCTTCTTGACCGCCATGGCGATGCTCTCCTTGAACAGCAGGGCGCCCTGCTTGACCTTGCCCTTCTGCGCCTTGACCAGATCGATCCCGGTGAACTTGTCACCCACCCAGGCGTCCACACGGCCCGCCATCAGTGCGGCTTGGGCATCAGTGTCCTTGGGAAAGGTCTTGACGTCGCCCACGCCGGGCACCTTACGGACATTTTCCAGGTAAGTGGTGCCCACCTGCACAGCCACCGACTTGCCCGCCAGATCAGCCGCCGTCATGGGGCCGCCGGGCTTGGCGACAATGGCGCCCCCGGTGCAGTAGTGGGGGTTGGAGAAGTCCACAGCCTTGGCGCGCTGCGGGGTGATGCCGTGGCTGGCGATCACGAAGTCGTAACGGTCCTGGTTCAGGCCGATCAGCAGGTTGTCGAATGGCTGCGTGGTCCATTCCACCTTCAGGCCCAGTTCCTTGGCCAGCGCCTCGGCCAGATCGACCTCAAAACCGGTCAGCTTCTTGCCTTCCAGCACATTGAAAGGGGGAAAGGCGCCCTCGGTGGCGATCTTGATGGTGCCGCTCTGCTTGATGGCGTCCCAGGTGCGGGCCTGTGCGGCGCTGGCAAGAAGGGCAAAGGCGGTCAGGGTGAGGATGGCTCTTTTCATGGGGTCTCCTGTGAATACTGAAACCTGGCACCTTGATGACGTCAGGCATGTGGTTGATAACCCGCATTGTAGCGTTCAGCGCCAAGTGAGGCGCAATGCGGGCCCACACCCTAGACTGCTCCATGCGAATCGTAATCGTGGGCGGCGTGGCCGCAGGAATGAGTGCGGCCAGTCGCGCCATGCGGCAGAACCCGGAGGCCGACGTGGTGGTCTTCGAGCGCGGCGAGTACATCAGCTACGGCGCCTGCGGGCTGCCGTACGTCCTGGGCGGCGACGTGGACAGCTTCGACGATCTGATCGCGCGGACGCCCGGACAGATGCGCTCACGCGGTATCGGCGTCCGGTTGCGCCATGAAGTGACGGGCGTCGACGCGAAAGCCGCCACCGTCACCGTTGTTGATCACGATTCCGGGCGCAGCGCCGTGGAACCGTACGACAAACTGCTGCTCGCCACCGGCGTCTCGGCCATCCGCCCCGACTGGGCAACAACCGATCTGGGCGGCGTCCATGTCCTGCGCGACATTCCCGACGGACAGGCCATCGAGAGCAGCCTTAAGGACGCCAGCGCCCATGGGAAGGGGCGCGCCGTGATTGTGGGCGGCGGCTACATCGGGCTGGAGCTGGCCGAGACGCTGCATTGCCGGGGCCTGAGCGTGGTGATCGTGGAAAAGGCCCCGGAGGTGGCGGGCCGCATGCTGGACCGCGATTATCAGCAGCGCGTGCGCGCCGAGCTGGAGGGCAACGGCGTGGAGATTCGCTGCGGCACCAGCGTCGAGGGCCTGACCGGGAAAGACGGACGCGTGACCGGCGTGCAGACCGATCACGGCCTGATCCGCGCCGACGTGGTGATCGTGGCGGTGGGCGTGCGCCCGAACACCGGGCTGGCCCGCGTCGCCGGGGCACGCGTGGGCAAGACCGGGGCGGTGGCCGTCAACACCCGCCAGGAAACGGCCGTGGAAGGAGTGTATTCGGCAGGCGACAACACCGAATCCCTCCACCGGGTCACGCGTCGCAAGGTGCACATTCCGCTGGGACTGACCGCCAACCGGATGGGCCGGGTGGCCGGGGTGAACATGGCCGGAGGCGACGCCACCTTTCCGGGAGTGGTGGGCAGCAGCATCTTCAAGACCTTCTCGCTGGGCGCGGCCCGCACCGGCCTGACCCAGACGGAAGCCGACGAGCTGGGCCTCAGGGCGGTTAGCGTGGACGTCAGCAGCACCGATCACGCCGGGTACTACGCCACCGCCAAGCCGATCTACGTGCGCCTGACCGCCGAGCACGGCACGGGCCGCCTGCTGGGCGCCCAACTGGTCTGCAACAACCACGAGAGCGTCAAGCGCGTCGATGTGATCGCTGCGCTGCTACACGGACGCGGCAAGGTGCAGGACCTGTTCGAGATGGACCTGTCCTACGCTCCCCCCTTCTCCGGCGTGTGGGACGTGCTGCTGGTGGCCGCCGATCGCCTGAGCCGCGAGATCGGCAAGAAGCAGGAGTAGGCGTGCTGACGGCAGGTAAGCTGGCCTGCAAAGGCTCACCGGGAGGCTGATACCCTGAGGGTGTCCCGCCGGCGCGATCACCCGGCCAAGGAGCGCCCCATGATTCATCCGCCCCCAGAGATCTCCCGTCCGGCGCCGATGCTGGACGTCAGGGCCGATTTCCCGCTGTTCGCGCACCGCCCGAAACTGGTCTTTCTGGATTCCGCCGCGTCCAGCCAGAAGCCGGCCGCCGTGATTCAGGCCATGGCCGATTTTTACGCCCACGATTACGCCAACATCCACCGTGGCGCCTACCGCCTGTCGGCCAATGCCACGGACCGCTTTGAAGCCGTGCGGGACCAGGCCGCGCAGTTCTTCGGCGCGCCGTCGCGCGACGGGGTGATCTTTACCCGCAACGCCACCGAGGCGATCAATCTGGTGGCCCACAGCTGGGGCCAGCTGCACCTGAACCCCGGCGACGTGGTGCTGGTCAGCGAGATGGAACACCACGCCAACCTCGTGCCGTGGCACCTGATCACCGGGCAGCGCGGCGCGCGGGTGGAGGCGGTCGCCATGACGCCGGATGGCAGGCTTGATCTGGAGGATTACGGGCACAAACTGCGTGACCTGCCGGTCAAGCTGGTGGCCCTGCAGCACGTGAGCAACGCGCTGGGAACGGTGCATCCGGCGCGGCAGCTGGTGGAAATGGCCCACTCTTACGGTGTGCCCATCCTGCTGGACGGCGCTCAGGCGGCCCCCCATCTGCCGCTGAATCTAGACGCGCTGGGCGCGGATTTCTATGTTCTGAGCGCCCACAAGATGCTTGGCCCCAGCGGCGTGGGCCTGCTGCTGGCCCGCCCGGAGGCGCTGCGCGGGATGCCCCCATACCAGGGCGGCGGCGACATGATCCGCGAGGTCTACTCCCAGCACAGCACCTACGCCCCGCTGCCCCACACCTTCGAGGCGGGGACTCCCGCCATCGCCGAGGTCATCGGTTTCGGCGCGACCCTGGAGTACCTGGGTGGTCTTGGGATGGCGAGGGTCGCGGCGCACGAACACGCCCTGCTCAGCTACGCCTTGCAGCGGCTGGGCGCGGTGGACGGTCTGCAACTCTACGGCCCACCCGATGACCGCTGCGGGGTGGTCAGCCTCAACGTGCTGGGCGCACACGCCCACGACGTCGCCGGTTTCCTGGACGAGGCGAACATCTGCGTCCGGGCCGGGCACCACTGCGCCCAGCCGCTGATGCGTGCGCTGGGCGTGGCCAGCACCGTGCGGGCCAGCTTCTCGGTCTACACCACACCCGCCGACGTGGATGCCCTGGCAGACGCGCTGAGCGAGATCGTGCAGTTCTTTGCGGAGACCCCATGACCCCCCCGGACAGCGCCATGCAGGCCCTCTATAAGCAGGTGGTCATGGAGCACTACCGCCGTCCGCGCAACTTCGGCAACCTGCCGGACGCCACCCACGCTGAGGGCGGGCACAACCCGTCGTGTGGCGATCAGCTGCAACTGATGCTCAGGCTGGACGGGGACCGCATCGAGGACGCCCGCTTCACCGCGCAGGGCTGCGCCATCTCGGTGGCGAGCGCCAGCCTGATGACCGGGGCGCTGAAGGGCAAAACCGTGCAGGAGGCCAGTGCCCTCATCCTGGCCTTTACCGGAATGGTGCGCAGCGGAGAGGCCGCACCCGAACTGGGCGATCTGGCGGCCCTGCGCGGCGTGCATACCCTGCACACCCGCGTCAAGTGCGCCACCCTGCCGTGGCAGACCCTGCAGGTGCTGCTGGAACAGGTACGCCCGCAGGACGGGGCATAAGGTGGAGCCGCCCACCACCCTCCCGAAGCCATGCGACTGACCGGCCTGCTCGTGGTCTCGCTGCTCACGCTGGCCAGTATCCAGACCGCCGCTGCACAGACCACACCTGAGGCGCTGGCTGGGGCGCTTCAGACGGCCGCACGGGCCGGTGATGGAGCCGCCTACCACATGCTGCTCAGCCTGGAGGGCACCTTCGCCGTCGAGGGCGGGAACTTCGCCGCCGATCTGGGCCGCACGCCGCAGCCCACCGTCACCTATCAGTTCTCCGAGGTCAGGGCGGATGGCCCGCAAAGCCGCGCCAGTCTCGCGCTGAGCTGGGAACGGCAGCCGGGACAGCTGTCGCGCGTCTCGCTTCCGGTGGTCCTGAACAGGCAGGGTGACGTCTGGCGTTACGGCGGCGAGGCCTTTGTGACCCTCCCAGCGAGAGGATTCACGCTGGACATTCTGGATGTGCCCGGGCTGCCCACGCGGGCCACGTCCGTCGCGCCCCTCCTGCCGCAGGCCGCCGCCCACGTGGCCGATGTCCTGGGCCTACAGGTGCCTGCCGCGGCCACCGTCAAGGTGTACCCGGACATGCCGACGCTCAGCGCCAGCGTCGCCCTGTCTCTGCAACCCGTCGGCGGCTGGAACGAGCCGGGCGAGGCGATCAAGCTGGTTCTGCCCGGGGGGAACAGCCCCGCAACCGAACTGCTGCGCGTGCTCTCGCATGAATTCACGCACCTGAGCGTGTCGGCGGCGGCAGGTCAGGGGCGCGACAAACGCCTCCCCTGGTGGCTGCACGAGGGGCTGGCCGACTTTGTGGCGCGGGCTTACTGGACGCCAGGGGCTACCCAGAGCCGCCGCGAACGTGTGGCCGGATACGCGCGCAGCGGCTGGGTGCCCCTCTCGGAACTGGCAGATTTCAGTACTGTCCCCGAAAACCGCTGGACCTACGTCTACGCGCAGGGGCTGGGCCTCGTCGAGTTTCTGGCGGCGACGAAGGGGCAAGAGGCTCCCATGCAACTCGCGCTGGCCTTCGCCGACACCGGGGATGCTGATGGGGCAGCCCGTGCGCTGGGGTTTTCCTCGTTCGCGGACCTCGAAACGAAGACGCGGGCGTGGCTGGCCATGCGTTGAGCCTGACCCTGAACGCGGCGCAGGCTGCCGCAATCATTCGCCGACAGTTCCCGCTGCTGGCCGCCCGGTCCGTGCAGGGGCTGGGAGAGGGCAGCGACCACTGGGCCTTCGAGGTGGATGGGCAGTGGGTCTTCCGCTTCCCAAAACATGCTGGTGGAGGCGAGACGCTGCTGTCCGAGGCGCGGCTGCTGCGTTGGTTGGCCGCCCATCTGCCGCTGCCCGTGTCGGCGCCCCCCTTCATCGGCCAGCCGTCTCCACCGTTTTCCGAAGCTTTTACCGGGGCGGCGAAGCTAGAAGGGACGGCGGGGTTGCACTGCCCGACTCCCGATCTGGCAGGGGTCGGGCGTTCGCTGGGGCGCTTTCTCCGAATCCTGCACGCTCAGGACACAGCGGAGGCTCACAGGTTGGGCCTGGGGCTCGACTTCGATCCCACCTTCGCTGACTGGCAGGAAGACGCGCTGGCAGACGCCGCAGCCATCGCTGATGCGGGCCACCTTCCTAACGCAGAGGAGTGGCGCGGGGTGCTGGGCCGGCCCCCAGCTGCACCGCCCCAACGCTTCGTGGTGCTACATGCCGATCTGGCCGCAGAGCATGTGCTGCTGGGGGAACGCGGCGAGATCACCGGCATCCTCGACTGGGCCGACGCGGCACTGGGCGATCCGGCACGCGATCTGGCCGGGCTGATCGGCTGGGGCGGGCGGACCATGCTGGACGCGGCCCTCAGTGAATACGGAACGGCTGACGCTGGATGCATCCGCCGCGCCGTATGGTACGCCGCCTGCCGCGCGGTGGCCGATATCGCCTTTGGAATCGAGCGAGACAGGCCGGCGTACGTGCGGGCTGGACAGCGGGCGCTAACGCTGTTACAAACCGAATTCGCTGTCGAACTGGCCGTGGGCAGATGAAGACTTTGTCCTCCAGTTGTGGTGGACAATGGCCCCTCATTGCACTAAACTTTGAACCGAGTCTAAATATTTTCGCCCCTTCAGATTCACCGTTTCCCAGGAGGTTCCATGAAGATTCAGCAAGCTGCCGTGATCGGCGCGGGTGTGATGGGCGCTGCCATCGCCGCGCAACTCGCCAACGCGGGTATTCCCGTGATGCTCCTCGACATTGTGTTGCCCGACAATCCGGACCGCAACTTCCTGGCGAAACAGGGCGTTCAGCGGGCCCTAAAAGCCCGCCCCGCTGCCTTTATGGATAAATCCCGCGCCGCGCTGATCACCCCCGGCAACTTGGAAGATGACCTGGCGAAAATCAAGAACGCCGACTGGGTGCTGGAAGCCATCATCGAGAAGCTGGACGCCAAGCGCAGCCTGTGGGAGCGCGTCGAGAAAGTGGCCAAGAAGACCGCCATCATCTCCAGCAACTCCTCGGGCATTCCCATGCACCTGCAGATCGAGGGCCGGGGCGAGGCCTTCCAGCGCCGTTTCGTGGGGGCGCACTTCTTCAATCCGCCGCGTTACCTCCACCTGTTGGAAGTCATCCCCACCCCCAAGACCGATCCCCAGGTCGTGGAAACGTTCAGCGAATTTGCCGAGACCACGCTGGGCAAGGGTGTAGTGATCGCCAACGACGTCCCGGGCTTCGTCGCCAACCGCATCGGCGTCTACGGCATCATCCGCGCCATGCAGCACATGCAGCAGGCTGGACTGACCCCCGCGCAGGTGGATCAGCTGACCGGGCCGGTGCTGGGCCGCGCCAATTCGGCCACCTTCCGCACCGCCGACCTCTCGGGTCTGGACATCATCTACCACGTCGCGAATGACCTCGGCAAAGCCACCCCCGATGATGAGGATTTCAGCCTGACCGATTCCTTCCGCACCCTAGTGGAAGACAAGAAGTGGCTGGGCGACAAGACCGGCAGCGGCTTCTACAAGAAGACGAAGGACGAGAAGGGCAAGACCAAAATTCTGAACCTCAATCTCGATACCATGGAGTACGAGGACCAGGGCAAGGTCAAGGTGGCCGCCGTGGAAGCGGTGAAGAGCAAGCCACTGGCCGAGCGCGTCAGGAGCCTGTACACCGCCGAGGGCAAGGAGGGCGACTTCCTGCGCGGCGTGATGAACGACGGCTTCTGGTACGCCGCCAAGATGGCCGGGAACGTGTCCAACCGCCTGCAGGACATCGACAACGCCCTGAAATGGGGCTTCGGCTGGGAGCAGGGACCGTTCGAGACGATGGACACCCTGGGCGTGCAGACCGTGATCGCCAACTTGGAAGCCGAGGGCCGCACGCTGCCGCCGCTGCTGAAGGCCATGAAGGACAGCGGACGCGAGCAGTTCTATGCGGGCGACGAGACCGTGACCCCCGAAGGTCAGCCCACGAAGTACGAAGCGCCGTACTTCATCCTCACGGACCTCAAGAAAGACGCGTCCAGGGTGGTCAAGAAGCGCGGCGGGGCCAGCGTCGTCGATCTGGGCGACGGCGTGCTGCTCGTCGAATGGCACGCCAAGATGAACGCGCTGGGCGAGGATCAGCTGCGCGCCGTGCAGGACGGCCATAAGCTGGTGCAGGAGATGGGTTACGCCGGGCTGGTGCTGGGCAACCAGGGCGAGAACTTCAGCGCCGGGGCCAATCTGCCGATGATCCTCTCGCAGGCGCAAGCCGACGAGTGGGACGAGCTGGACGACTCGATCAAACAGTTCCAGCAGGTCACGACGTCCCTGCGCTTCAGCCCGCACCCCACGGTGGCGGCGCCCTTCGGCCTGGCCCTGGGCGGCGGCGCGGAGTTCACGCTGCACGCCGATCACGTCGTCGCCAGCGCCGAACTGTACATGGGTCTGGTGGAGGTTGGTGTGGGTCTGATCCCCGGTGGCGGCGGCACCAAGGAAATGCTGCTGCGCTACACCGATCAACTGCACCCCAGCCAGCAGGTGGGAATCACGCTGCTCCCCGCCGTGCAGCGCGCCTTTGAGCTGATCGGCACCGCAAAAACGTCCACCAGCGCCCTGGAGGCCCGCAACCTGGGGTTCCTGCGCGACACCGATACGGTCGCCATGAACAGGAACCACATCATCATGGAAGCCAAGCGGCAGGTGCTGGCGCTGGCCCCCGGTTACGTGCAGCCCACGCCCCGTCAGGACATCCCCGTGATGGGTGACGCCGCCATGGCTGCCCTGAAGAGCGCGCTGTACGGCATGCACCAGGGCGGCTACATCACCGACTACGATCTGGTAGTCAGCAAGGAGCTGGGCCGGGTGCTCAGCGGCGGCACGGGCAACAACCGCACTGCCAAGGTCAGCGAGCAGCACCTGCTGGATCTGGAGCGCGAGGCCTTCCTGACCCTGCTGGGCAAGAAGGGCACGCAGCAGCGCATCGACCACATGCTCAAGACCGGTAAGCCGCTCAGGAACTGAGTTTCCTACCCCTCTGCCGTTGTAGAGGCCCCCGATTTCCCTCTCGTCCACTCGCAGGAGAATGTTTCATGTCGATCCTCACCCGAATCCGCCAGATCGACCGCCGCCGCGCCCTGGCCGGGATGGTCCTGAGCTATGCGCTGGCAGTGGTGGGCGGGGCGTTCCTGGGCGCGGAGATCACGCTGCGTTCCAAGACTCGGCGGGTGAAGGGCGAATTCGTGCCGGTGGGGCGGCGGGGGAACTCCGTGTATCTGCCTGCGTCGCCGGAAACCCTCTCGCGGGGCGTGGTGGGCATTGTGCCCCTGTTGCCCAACCAGGGCCACGCCCTCCTGGGGCCGCACAAACTGGTGGGGACACTGGTCAAGCGCGAGATTCTGGAAGAGCGGGGCGTGCTGCCCAACGGTTCGCTGGCCTGGGTGTCAACGTTTGTCTACAACGGCACGCCGGAGCAACTGGGCGTGGATTACGAGGTCACCTCCGTCAACACGGAAGTCGGAGACATGCCCGCATGGCACATCCCCAGCGTTTCCGGTGGCAAGGACGCCATCGCCATCGTCATTCACGGGCACGGCGGGCAGCGGGCGCAGGCGCTGCGGATGCTTCCGGCGTTGCGGCGTTCGGGGGTGGCCTCGCTGTTCGTGACCTTCCGCAACGCGCACGGCGCGCCCCGTGTGGGCCAGGGCTACCTAAGCCTAGGCGACAAGGAGGCCGAGGACGTGATCGCCGCGCTGGACTGGGCCAAAGATGCTGGGTACAGCCGGGCCATGCTGTACGGCTTCTCGATGGGCGGCAACGTCGCCCTGAGTGCGCTGCGGCCCCGGCACCAGCCGTACCCCATTCCGGTGACAGGCGTGGCGCTGGATTGTCCGGCGCTCGACTGGCGCGATACCATCCGCAGCAACGGACAGCGCTATGGCATTCCAGGCTTCATGGCACGGCACATCGGCAACTTCGTGCAGTATCTGGTCACCCGGCGCAGCGGGCAGGATTTCGATGTGGTGGATCAACTGGCCGCCGCCTCTCGCTTCAACCTGCCGATCCTGCTGTGGCACGGCACCCGCGACGCCACCATTCCCATCCGCCAGTCCGACACCCTCGCCGCCCTTCGGCCCGATCTGGTGGAGTACCACCGTGTCGAGGGAGCTAAACATATTCGCTGCTGGAACATCGACCCGGCGGGCTACGACGCGGCGCTGGAGGGGTTTGTGGCGCGGGTGATGGGGGATAATGAGCTATGAGTGACAGTGGCTCGGATGCTTCTAAAACGGCAATGCAGATTGCCGCATCCCTTGCTGGTGAAGTTTACAAGGATGGTGTGCAGCCATCAATACAAACGATTGGTGAAACTTTAAACGGCATCTTCAAGGCCGTAGGACATTACCCACGCTACTGGGGGATGATGTCTGATATTTCCCTGGAGGCTAAGGAAGAGCAATTCCGCGAAAAATTGCAGTCCAAAGTTGATGCAATACCCCAAGAGAGAAGGATTCTTCCCAGGCCCAATATATTAGGCCCTAGCATTCAAGCGCTTGAGTACGGGATATTTGAGGACCACCTAAGTGAGATGTTCACCTCGCTTATCGCAGGTTCTATGGATTTTGAAATTGCAAATGATGTTCATCCTTCGTTTGTGGAGATTATAAAACAGATTAACTCTGATGAAGCAAAGATGCTGCATGGATTACACACTTTTACTAGCATGTTCCCAATATGTAATGTTAGAAAAGGTACAATTAGAGATGGTAGTTTTATACATATCCTAGAAAAATTTACTCTGCTGTCTTGGAAAGTTGGCTGCTCTGCGCCGGAAAAGTATAGAGAGATGATAGAGAATTTGGAGAGGCTGAAGCTTATAGAGGTCTCGCTGGGAGGATTTGGTAGCAGGAGTATGGCAGATGAAAATGCCTACGATGAGACGATCAAAGAGCTAGAATCTCGTCTAGGTCTAAAGATAGACTTTGACACTAGCTCCTTCTCCATAAAGGTGGACCAAGTTCTTATGGATAAAGGATATATAGAGATGACCGCCTACGGAAGCCAGTTCGCACGGATTTGTGTCCGTTAAGCCTCAAGGAGTAACCCAAATGAAAGACGCCGTTATCGTATCCGCCGTTCGGACCCCTGTGGGACGCGGCATCAAAGGCACACTCGCAAACACCCGCCCCGACGATCTGGCCGCACTGGTCATGAACGAAGCCGTCAAACGCGCCGGCATTGACCCCGCCCTGGTGGAAGACGTCTACCTGGGCTGTGCCATCCCCGAAGCCGAGCAGGGGCTGAACCTAGCGCGCCTCGCCGCGCTGCGCGCCGGAATGCCGGACAGCGTGGGCGGCGTGACCGTCAACCGCTTCTGCTCCAGCGGGTTGCAGACCATCGCGATGGCGGCTGCGGCCATTCAGACCGGGCAGGCCGAAATCATGCTGGCCGGGGGCGTAGAGAGCATGAGCATGCTGCCCATGAGCGGCCACAACCCCAGCCCCAACCCCGATCTGGTCGATGACCGCCCCGGCGCGTACATCGGCATGGGCATGACCGCCGAGAACGTGGCCGATAAGTACAGCGTGAGCCGCGCCGATCAGGACGCCTTCGCTCTTCGCAGCCACCAGCGCGCCGCCGCCGCGCAGGATGCCGGACGTTTCGATGCCGAGACCGTCGCGGTGCCGGTGGAGAAGGATACCGTCAAGGGCACCAAGCTCAAGACCGAGACCGTCCCGTTTGAAAAGGACGAGCTGATTCGCCGCGACGCCAACCTGGAAGACATGGCGAAGGTGCGCCCCGCCTTCAAGACCACTGGCAGCGTGACGGCGGCCAACAGCAGCCCCTTCAGCGACGGCGCCGCCGCCGTGGTGATCATGAGCGGTGATAAGGCGCAGGAACTGGGCCTGAAGCCCCTCGCCAAGTTCCTGGGCTTCGCGGTGGCGGGCGTCGATCCCGAGCTGATGGGCATCGGCCCGGTCAAGGCCATTCCCAAGGTGCTCGCGCAGGTGGGCCTGACCCTGGACGACATCGACCTGATCGAGCTGAACGAGGCCTTTGCTGCCCAGAGCCTCGCGGTGATCCGCACGCTGGGTCTGAACGAGGAGATCACCAACGTCAACGGCGGCGCCATTGCGCTGGGCCACCCGCTGGGCTGCAGCGGCGCGAAGCTGACCACCTCCGCCATTTATG
This sequence comes from Deinococcus humi, assembly GCF_014201875.1. Lineage (NCBI taxonomy): Bacteria > Thermotogati > Deinococcota > Deinococci > Deinococcales > Deinococcaceae > Deinococcus > Deinococcus humi. Next base: position 13,312 of record NZ_JACHFL010000001.1, read on the forward strand.
AACTTGGACGGCGCGGCGGCGGCAAGGCGCTGGTGACCATGTGCATCGGCGGCGGCATGGGCGCAGCAGGTGTGCTGGAAGTGTATCCGGCAGAAGAGACGGCCCAGGCCGCCGACTGAGTTTTTCCCAGACCCCAGAGGCGGCTTTCGGGCCGCCTTTTACTTTTTCGGGGCTGACAGGCACGGACCGCGCTACCCCAGAGGCGGGCGATCAAGCGGGTTTACGATCACGTCATGGACTGAAGTGGGCCGTCCAGCCGCTGCTCACCCGCCCACATGCCTTGCCGCTTGAGGGCCGCCACCAACCGGGGTTCGCGACTTTCCATGCTGCCATCCACAGCGAAGTAGGACCGTAGCAGTCTGGCCCAGTCGCCGGGCTGGTCCTTGCGGGCCGCGATGGGATTCATGACCTCCACTGCGTCGCGGATTTCATCGTCTGTGCCGCTGTGGTAGGTATCGGTGTGGATGACCAGCGGGCGGGGAACGCGCGGGCGATACGGCGTGTCCTCGGCGGATGTCCCGATGGTCAGGGCAGCGAAGGGCAGCACGCCGGGCGGCAACCGCAGCAGATCAATGATGCCTTCCAGCCCGTTCATCACGCCGCCGATCCAGCAGCCCTGATAGCCCAGCATCTCGGCGGCGGTCAGCAGATTAGTGCCGGCCATCACGGCGTCCCCGATCCCAAAATGCACGGCGATGGCGGGCCAGTGCCCCGGCGTGTGCCCGCTCACCTCCAGCACCCGTTCCACCCGCCGCACGTCCGCGCACACCACGAAGGCCTCAGAGGCAGTGGTCACGTGCGCGTTCGTCGTCAGTGCAGCCACCTCGGCGCGCACCTTCGGGCTCACCAGCCGCACCAGCGAGTACAGCTGCGCGGTGGCGTCGGTGGGCGCACGCTGGGCGGCGTGCAGAATGGCCTCCAGATGATCGGCAGGCAGGTGCAGTGGGGAGCCGTCGTGACCCGTAACGTACTTGCGGGTGGTGCGGTGGGCATCGTAAAAGGCCATAACCTCTTCGGCACTCTGGGTACGGGTGGGCAGCGGGGCAGACATGCGGGCAGCATAGCGGGCGGGGAACCGGGGAAAGCCAGAGTTGCAGCCTGGGCGCATCTGTCATGAAGCAGGTATGCCGGGCAACTTCTGAACCCGAACTAGGTCCTGGTGACTCTATGAAGAAGGCCAGCTTCCAGACACTTGATCTGGAAGCTGGCCCGTGTTGGCTCAGGCGCGGAGGCGTCAGGCATCTTTCGTGGCCGACGCTTGCCGTCCAGACTCGATTTTCTGGGCGCGCACGCGGCGGTGGGCGACAAACCACAGGCAGGCGGCGATCAACACTCCGGTCGCCACGATGACCGGCCAATCCACGCCCTGAAACGCCATGCCCACCATGCCGCAGACCAGCGCCACCGTCCACAGGATCACGGCGGTGCGCCGGGCGCTGGCGGTGCGGGCCAGCACGCGGTGATGGATGTGGGTCTTGTCCGGGTGGCCCAGCGGGTTGCGAATGCCGCGCGCCAGCCGCCCGATCACCACCTGGGTGGTGTCCAGCACTGGCAGCGCCAGGACGATCAGCGGCACGATCAGGCTGGCCCCGGCACTGAACTTCAGTGTGCCCAGCAGGCTCACGGCGGCCAGGGTGTAGCCAAACAGGTACGCTCCAGCGTCGCCCATGATGATCCGGCTGGGATTGAAGTTGTGCCGCAGATAACCCAGCGCCGCACCGGACAGACCCGCCAGCAGCACCACGGCAGCGGCCCGGTCCGGAAACTGCGCCGCCGTCGCCAGCAGGACGGTGCTGACCACGAAGCCCACGCCCCCCACCACACCATCCACGCCGTCCATCAGGTTGACCGCGTTGGTAAGGCCCACGATCCATAAGACGGTCAGGAAGATGCTTAGCGGCGCGTTGATGGCGTCCGGGATGATTGGCAGGAAAGGAATGGCGTTGAAGTCGATTCGCAGGCCGTTGACGATCAGGAGTGCGGCGGCGAGCACCTGCACCAGCAGGCGCGACAGCGGCGACAGACCGTACTGGTCATCAATAAAGCCCACCAGCACCAGCAGCGACGCGCCCAGCAGGATGGCCAGCACCTGAATGTTGACGATTTCCACGACGATGGGCCGCAGCGCCCACGCCACGATCACGCTGACGATAAAGCCCGAAAAAATCGCCAGCCCCCCGGCATTCGGCAGCGGCTCGGTGTTCAGTCGCCGCGCGTTGGGCTGATCGGCCCAGCCCACCTGCACGGCGAAGTCGCGCAGGCGCGGGATGAACAGCCAGGTAAAGACCCCGGCGGTCAGGAAGGTGACGACGACGCTGAGAAAGCCCCGGCCAAAAAGGTCGGCAATACCCAGATGCTGGGCGAAGGCAGAAAGTGAATCCATAAGCTGACCGGAGTCTAAGGGCTGCGCGGCGCCGAAAGGTCAGTCGAAGGGTACAGGCCACTCATTTGGTGCCGTAAATCCGGTCTCCCGCGTCGCCCAGCCCCGGCACGATGTAGCCATGGTCATTCAGGTGCGAGTCGATGGCGGCAGTCACGATCTCCACATCCGGGTGATCGCGCTCGATCACGGCGATGCCCTCGGGGGCCGAGAGAATGCACATCAGCTTGATTGATTGCGCCCCAGCCTCCTTCAGGCTGTCGATAGCCGCGCTGGCACTGCCCCCCGTCGCCAGCATGGGATCGGTCAAAAAGACGCGGCGCTCGGCAATGTCGGCGGGCAGTTTGTTGTAGTACGCCACGGGCTTCAGGGTCTGCGGATCGCGGTACATCCCCAGATGACCCACCTTGGCCGCTGGAACGAGGCCCACGATGGAATCGGTCATGATCAGCCCGGCCCGCAGGATCGCCACCAGGGCCAATTTCTTGCCGCTCAACATCGGGAATTCGCCACTTTCCAGCGGCGTGGTGACGGTGTGCGGGGCGAGTTCCAGATCACGCATGGCCTCGTAGGCCAGCAGCATGCTGATCTCGGCGGCCAGCTCGCGGAACTCCTTGACCCCGGTCTGGGTGTCGCGCATCAGCGAGAGCTTGTGTTGAATCAGCGGATGGGAGACGACGGTGACCATGGGGGGAGCATATCGCCTTGAGGGCAGGTAGCCGGGAGGAGACGCAGGTCGACATGGGATCAGAGCCGCCCTTTCGTAAGCTAGGCTATGCCCAACCTCAGTCTGATGGAGTTGATCACGATCCTGCTGGTGCTCACCGTGCTGCTGGGCGGGATCTATCTGATCGTCCGGGTCATCCGCCGGGCCTGGGGCGGCGGCAATACCACTCGGATACAGGAGCTGGAAGCTCGGGTGAGGGAGCTGGAACAGGAGCGCTGAAAGCGGGGCGAAGGATCATTTCATCCCCCGCCCCGCTTCCTAGATCACCCTCTGCTCAGCCGACGGGCGTACCCATCGCTTCCAGCACAGCGTTGGTGAAGGTTTTCGTGTCGGCCTTGCCGCCCAGATCACGCGTGGGCTCCTCGCGTAGCGCCAGCGCCACGGCGCGCTCGATGCTGTTGGCCGCGTCGCTGCGTTTCAGACCGTGCCTGAGCAGCATGGCAGCGCTCATGATCGCGGCGGCGGGGTTGGCGACGCCCTTGCCGGCAATGTCGGGGGCGCTGCCGTGGATCGGCTCGAACAGACCCGCGCCGTCGCCCAGACTGGCACTGGGCATCAGACCCAGGCTGCCGGGGATCACGGCGGCCAGATCGCTCAGGATGTCGCCGAACAGATTTTCCGTGACGATCACGTCGTAGCGGCTGGGATCGGAGACGATCAGCATGGCCACGCTGTCCACGTACTCGTGGTTCAGGTGAATGCTGCGGTACTCGCGGTCACGCAGGGCCTGCACGTCGCGCCGCCACAACTCGCTGACCTCCAGTACGTTGGCCTTGTCCACGCTGGTCACGCGGCCCTTGCGCTGCTCGGCGGCCCAGAAGGCCATCTTCGCCACGCGCTCCACTTCGGGGGTGGTGTAACGCATGGTGTTGTAGGCGGTGTCGCCGTCGAGCTTGCGGTCTCCATCGAAATACACGCCGCCCAGTAGCTCGCGCACGATCAGAATATCCACGCCACGGGCCAGTTCGGGCTTGAGGGGCGACAGGTGTTCCAGACCGGGCTGCACGCGCACCGGACGCAGGTTGGCGTAGCAGCCCAGCGCCTTGCGCAGGGCCAGCAGACCACTCTCGGGTCTCAAGGGACGCGGCAGACTGTTCCATGGACTGTTCTGCGCGCCACCCACGGTGCCCAGCAAAACGGCGTCGGCGTCGGCCAGCGCGTCGCGGGTGCGCTGCGGGAAAGGATCACCGTGGGCCTCGTAGGCGCCCCCTCCGATGGCGTGTTCCTCGAACTGCAGGTCGGGGGCCACCTCGCGCAGCACCTGGACAGCGGCGGCGGTCACCTCGGGGCCAATGCCGTCGCCGGGCAACGTGACGATCTTAGGCATGCTGTTTCTCCTGTTGTGCAGAGTCCTGACCGGGGTGAGAGTGGCCCGCCTCGGTGCTGTGGGCCTGGAGGGTTTCGGCCTCTAGATCAGCCGCGTCCTGTTCTTTCATGTACTCCAGCCAGCCCCCAGCCTTCTGCACGTCCAGTGCAAACTGCGGCACCGGCACAAAGGTCAGGGCCTGCCCGGTGCGGGTGTTGGTCACGGTCCCGCCCTGCAAGTCCAACTCGGCGCTGTCGCCGTCCTCAAAAGCCTCCACGATGCCGTCGCATTCCAGCGCCAGAAAGCCGTTGTTGATGGAGTTACGGTAATAGATGCGCGCAAAGTTGGGGGCAATCACCGCGCTGACTCCGGCGCCGCGCAGCGCCCAGACGGCGTGCTCGCGGCTGCTGCCACAGCCGAAGTCGGCCCCGGCCACGATGATATCGCCGGGCTTGACGCGGCGGACGAAGGTCTTGTCGTAATCCTCCATCGCAAATTTCGCCAGTTCGGCCTCCACGTCGGTGGTCAGGTGGCGGGCCGGAATAATTTCGTCGGTGTTGATGTGATCGCGGGCAAAGACGTGAACGGTGGGCATGGGCACTCCTTGGGGGCGGGGACGACAGCCGGTGTCCGGTCACAGTATCAGCGCTGCCGTATCCGTGCCACCGCAGGAGGGCAGGTTGTCGAGAGGACACGGCAGTGGGCAATCTGAGAACCGCCCTAGTGAATTTCATGGCCCGGTCACCCACACCGCTCCGGCCCGCGAGCCGTTAGACCTGATCTAGACCCTCTCATCTGATCGCTTCGGGCCACGCCCACACTCTGGGCAGCCGCAGGAAGGTTGGCCTTCCTCTCCCCCATCCTCCTCTGCTGACAGGTGAACCCATGGACCCGGTAACCCTCATTCTGATCCTGTTCGTGGCCGCGCTGGTGCTGTTCGCCACCGAATGGCTGCCCGTGGATGTCACGGCGCTGGGCCTGCTCTCGGCGCTGCTGCTGACCGGGCTGGTCACGCCCAAGCAGGCCTTCGCGGGCTTTGGCAGCGACACGGTGCTGACCCTGGCCTCACTGTTCATTCTGACGCGGGTCCTCCTGCGGGCGGGGGTGATCGAGTGGATCGGCGTGTCGCTGGCCCGCCGCGCCCGCAACGCCCCGGCCATGCTGCGCGGCCTGCTGGGCACGGTGGCGGGGATCAGCGCCTTTACCAGCAACACCGCCACCACCGCCGTCTTCCTGCCGGTGGTGGCAGGGCTGGCCAGGCGGGGCGGCATCGGCGCGGGCCGGGCGCTGATGCCACTGGCTTTTGCCAGCATCCTGGGGGGCAGCATTACCCTGATTGGCACCACCACCAATCTGGTGGTTTCGGGAGCGCTCCCTACCACTGGGCAGAGACCGCTGGGCTTTTTCGAGCTGGCCTGGGTTGGCGTGCCGGTGGCCGTGGTGGGGCTGCTGTACTTGTTTCTCGTGGCCCCCCGCCTGCTGCCGGAGCGCGAGGCCGCGCTGGAAGAATCCCTGCGCGCATATCTGGCCGACCTGACGGTGTCCTCCGGCAGTCCGCTGGCGGGCAAGACCCTGCGAGACAGCGGCCTGGGGCGCGATTACGGCCTAACGGTGGTGGCCGTGCGGCGGGACAATCAGACCTTCTACGCGCCGGGGCCGGAGTTTGTGGTGCAGCCCGACGACACGCTGGCGGTGGAGGGCCAGACCGAGCGCATCCTGGCCGGAAAGAGCACGCTGGGCGTGATCAGCAAGTCCGAGCAGAAGTTGCGCGCCGCGCCGGGCGAGGACGGTGACGTGCGCTTGATCGAGGCCGTCGTCCTACCGGGTTCCCCGCTGCTGGGCCGCACGCTCAAGGAGGGCCGTTTCCGCGAGCGCTACGGCGTCTCGGTGCTGGCGCTGCACCGCCGAGCGCAGCATTTCGAGCGGCTGGCGGGCCTGCGGCTGGCGGTAGGCGACATGCTGCTGATCCAGGGCAATGCCGCCCGCATCGATTCGCTGGGCGACTATCTGGCGGTAATGGGTGATCTGACCGAACGTCAGCGTGACCCGCGCCGCGCGCCGCTGGCGGTGGCGGTGTTCGTGGGGGCAGTGGGATTGGGCGCCTTCGGCGTCATGCCCCTGGCGGTCGCGGTGGTGGTGGCCGTTGCCCTGAGCCTGATCTTCCGCCTGATCTCGCCGGAGGAAGCCTACGGGGCGGTGGAGTGGCCCATTATCGTGCTGATCGCCTCCATGCTGGCCTTTGGCACGGCCTTCGAGGCGACCGGGGCAGCGCAGGTCCTGACTGGGGCACTGTCGGGCGTGCTGGAGCCACTGGGACCGTATGGCCTGCTGGCCGCGCTGTTCCTGGTGACTGTGGCCCTGACCCAGCCGATGAGCAACCAGGCGGCAGCGCTGGTGATGCTGCCCCTGGCCATCGGCACCGCCAAGACGCTGGGCTATGACCCGCGCCCCTTCGTTATCGGGATCACGATTGCGGCCAGCAACTCGTTCATCACACCGCTGGAGCCGTCATGCATGCTGGTCTACGGCCCTGGACGCTACACCTTCCTGGACTTCGTGCGCGTCGGCTCGGGGCTGACGCTGGTAACGTTCGCGACGGCCCTACTGGTCATTCCGCGCGTGTGGCCGTTCTAGAGAGCCGGGGAAAGCGGCACGCTGACCAGAAAGATGCGAAAGAGCCCTCTGCGCCGGAAAGGGGACGCGGCGAGGGGGCTCTTTGCTTTTACGCCTCAGATGAACAGCGGTGCGTCGGGGTCATCCAGCAGGGGCCGGTCCTTGCGCGCCATCAGGGCGGCGGCGGTGCCGATGCCGATGACCGCGCCGATGCCGATCACGATCAGCGTCCAGGTGATCAGCACTTGCGAATGTTCGTGGGTGCGGTCTGAAACCATGTGTGAAGCATAACAGTCTGCGCATGGGGCGGGATTTGAACCGGGTTGAGGAACTGGGGGTGGGAAGGGCGGGGCCGCGGCTTCAATCCGCTGGCATCGCTTTCGGGCCTTCCAGCACGCGTGGCAGGGACCGCCACAGCGCCAGCAGCGCGATCAGCCCCAGCGCCGCCAGCACGATCAGGCCCCAGCGCGAGCCGAGCGGCCCATCTTTGTCAATCAGGGCGCTGGACAGTAGAGCCCCAGGCGGCCCCATGCCCACCAGCACGAAGGAATACAGACTCATCACACGCCCTCGCAGGTGATCGGGAATAGTCAGCTGCACGGTGCTATTGGCGCTGACCAGCAGCGTGAGCATCCCGAAACCGCAGGCCGCCAGCACCGGCGCGGCCAGCACCGAACTGGGGATCAGCGCCAGCGTAATGGTAGAGACGATCAGGATGACCGAACCGTACCGCAGGTTCCGCACCGGATTGGGCTTGCTGGCCTGCCACAGCGCGCCGCCCATCGCCCCCACGCCGAAGAACGCCGAGAGCAGCCCGAAAGCGGCCTCGCGCTCACCGTACACGACGCGGGCGAAGTAGGGGATGATCACGTTGAAATTGATGACGGTCAGGCTCAGCAGCCCCACCAGCAGCATCACGTTGCGGACGGCGGGGGTGGCCCGCACGTAGCGCAGGCCCTCGCGGATGTCGTCGGAGACCTTGCCGCGTTCCACGCCTGGCCGCGCCGGGAAAGGCAGGATCGAGAGGACGTAGAGCACGGCCCCGAACGACGCCACGTTCAGATAGAAGGGAAAGGCCAGCCGGGCAATGTCGGTGGCGTCGCCCCCGGCCAGTAGTTGAATCCCCAGCACGGCCACCACTCCAAACAACGCCTGCCCAAGCGTTCGGCTGACATTGAAGGACAGACTGTTGAGGGCCACTGCGTTCGACACGGCCTCGCGCGGCACGAAGTCCACCACCATGCTCTGGCGGGCGGGCATGTCGAAGGCGTTCGCGCAGCCCGACACGAAGGCCAGGATCATCACCAGCGGTAGCGAAACGACGCCCAGGTGGGTGGTCACGGCCAGCGTCAGGGCGGTGCTCAGCAGCACCAGCTGGGTGGTCAGCAACACCCGCCGGCGGGGCACCCGGTCCACGATGGCCCCAGCGAATAGAGACAGTAGCAGGCTGGGCATGAACTGGGCCACCGTCACGTAGCCCAGCGCTGCGCTGCTGCCCCCGGACAGTTCCAGCACCAGATATTGCTGTGCGGTGGTCTGCATCCACGAGCCCACCAGCGACAGCAGCTGCGACAGCCAGTAGCGGCGGTAATTGGGATGCCCAAGTGCCCTGAAGGTATTGATCCGCCACTCGCCGACGCGCGCAAACACCCGCCCACCATACGCCCGCCCGGAGCGTGGATAGCGGCCCAGCAGACCGACTAAAGGGGACGTGAGGATGACCGGGCGCGGGCATTACCCTCCCTCCCCCCGACGCTGAGTGGTCACTGCGACACAATTCTCACACCCCTCTCCTTTTCCAATTCTTGATGTTGTGTTACCGTATGCACAATCATTTCCCAATACGGTTCTCTGAATTTCTGTTTTCGCCCCCTGCGAGCTTAAATCCGATGCTTCGAACGACAATTGTTCCCTCGATTCCAGCCCTGCTTCTGAGCGCCCTGCTGTCCCTGGGGGGTCACGCGGCGGCCCAGACAGAGGGATTTCAGGGCATGACCGTGACCGTGCAGGCCAAGGACACCGCCTACAGCCTCGCCAAACGCGCGGGCCTGAGCGTGGAGGCCCTGCTGGCGCTCAACGGCCTGCACAGTCCGGACCTCAAAATCGGCCAGGTGCTCCGGGTCTCCAGCGTGGCGCGGCACGTCGTCGGGCCGAAGGAAACGCTGTACGCGCTGTCCCGCCGCTATGGCGTCAGCGTGGACGCGCTGCTGGCCGAGAATGCGCTGCCGGAGGGCGCGATTCTCAGCGTGGGGCAAGTGTTGCGGCTGCCCGCGAACGCCACCCTGCCCGCTGCGCAGCCCGTCCCCGTCGCCCTGGCCCCCACGCCAGGGCCGCTTGCTGTGACGCCCGTCCTGCCCACGCTGACACCTCCGGCGCTCCTGAGTTCTCCACAGCCGCCCGAGGCGGTCCCCGACGGGCCGCAGACCGCGGGCGAGTGGCCCGCCGCCCATAACCCCAGCGCGGCACAACCGGACCCCACCGCTACCGCGAGCATCCTGCCGGGTGACTGGCGCGGCATGGCCATGGCGCTGCTGGGAACGCCGTACCACTACGGCGGGACCACCCTTGCCGGTCTGGATTGCAGCGGCTTCGTCCTGCAGGTCTTCACGCCGCTGGGCGTTCGGCTGCCCCGCGTCAGCGCGGATCAGGCGCAGGTGGGCCAGCCAGTAGCGGCAGAAGACCTGCAACCCGGCGATCTCGTCTTCTTCGACACCGAAGGCGGAGGGCGCATCTCGCACGTGGGCATCTACCTGGGCGGTGACACCTTTGTCAGCGCCAACAGTTACCAGGGCAAGGTCGCGCTGGATACCCTGATGGCTGACCGCTACTGGGGGCCGCGTTACCGGGGAGCCCGGCGCGTGCTGAGCACTCCATACGCAATTCAGAGACCCTGAGCTCCTGCCCGACCTGCGCCCACGCATAACTCCGGGCTTTGCTTTATGCGGGACGCTCAGGGGTGGACGGCCATTTCCGTTTTCCCTGCCTCAGCCTCGCCGTGTGACCCCGTCCACGGTCAGCAAGGGACCGTACAGTTCAGGGCGACGGTCCCGGAAAAAGCCCATGCCCGCGCGAAATTTACGTGCCTCGGCCAGATTCAGATCGTGGATCAGCGCGCCCTCGTCGGTGTCGCCGAATTCAGCCACCAGTTCGCCGGTGTAGTCGCTAATGAACGAGTGGCCGTAGTAGGTCTGGGTCAGGCCGCCCACTATTTCGGTGCCGATGCGGTTAGCCGCACCGACATAGCTGGAATTGCTGACGGCGTGGCCCACCATCGCGCGCTGCCACATGTGGTGGCTGTTGGGCGACTCGACCTCGGCGGGCTCACTCCCGATGGCGGTGGGGTACAGCAGGAAATCCGCGCCCTGGAGCATCATGACGCGGGCCGTTTCGGGATACCACTGGTCCCAGCAGATGCCCGCACCCACGCGGCCGTAGCGGGTGGACCAGACTTTGAAACCGGTGTCGCCGGGGTTGAAGTAGTACTTTTCCTCGTAGCCGGGACCGTCGGGGATGTGGGTCTTGCGGTAGTTGCCCAGCACCTCACCGTCGGCATCGATGCACACCAGACTGTTGTAGTGCGCCTGCCCGGCCCGCTCGAAGTAGCTCAGTGGCAGTACCACGCCCAGTTCGCGGGCCAGGTTCTGGAAACGCCCGATAAACGGGTGGCCGTCCTGCGGGTGGGCGAGGGCAAAGTAGTCTTCACGCTCGACCTGACAGAAATACAGGTTCTCGAACAGTTCAGGCAGCAAGATCACCCTTGCGCCCTGCCGGGCAGCGTCGCGCACATGCTCCTCGGCGCGGCCCACGTTGTCGTCCAGCTGATCGGTGACGTGCATCTGGATAACAGCCAGTTTCACGGTCTGGGGGGATTGGCTCGGCATCGTGGTCATGTGCCGAGGCTAACGGATTGAAGTGACAGGGAGCGGAATCCAGCTCACGCCGGACGCACCAGCACGCTGTCTCCAGCTCCCAGTCCTGTCCTCAACAGCAGTTCGGGCGGCACCATCAGTGCGTTGGACAGATTCGGGCCGCCGCGCACGGGCAGGGTATGCACCTGACCGTCGTCGGTGCGAATGGCGATGTGCTGTGGTGGACGCAGCATATCTTCCTTCCAGCGCCTGATGATCTGCTCGTCGATCACCACCACGCCCCGGACTTCGCGGGTCACGGCCACGTTCAGGCGGGCCACCCGGGACTTACGCGGCGCAATCAGGTGGATGTGGTGCAGTTTTTGCAACAGCCTGCGGGCGTCGGGGTCCTGCGACAGCACCGAGACGGGCCGCTGGACCTCGATCTGTTTGAGAATCTCCTGCTCCTTGAGCCCCCAGCGAATGCGCGCCACACGTTCCGGCGAGGTGATCTTCACCGGGCCGCTGAAGGGCAGGGGGATTTCGGGCAGACTGTCAAGCACGTCCAGCGCCACGTCGTCCAGGTTCATGTTCAGCAGCGGATTGGGGTGCGCAATGCCCTCGTCGAATTTAAACTGGCCCCGCGGGTCGCGCAGCAGCCTCAGCAGGGCAGGAATACCCGTCTGGGCCGCAAACTGCAGGTGGCGCACCCAGTGGCCTTCCAGATAGGCCTGAAACGGCCCGTCGGTACGATGGACGGTCAGGACGCCCGTGCGGCCCTGCTCACTCAGCAGGTACAGAAGTTGTAGGAAATCGAAAGTTTCGAGGCTGGCGGTGTTGGTCATGGGGGATGAGGCTTAGGGAACGCCTGGCCACAGAGTGTAGCGGGAACGGCCAGAGATGGATTCGCCCTCTGGGGGGGGTTACCCCCGGCCCCCCCGACAGCTCAAGTTGCGCGTCGCCCCTGCCTGCCCTACCCACGCAACAGGTGCGAGAAACCGCCGTCTTGGAGGGGTGGCAGATCATCGAGGCTGCCCAGCCCGAAGTCCAGCAGAAAACGCGCGGTGGTTCCGTAAAGCAGCGGGCCGCCCACCGCGTCTGAGCGGCCCACCACCTTAACCAGTTCGCGTTCTTGCAGGGTCACCACAGTGCCCGCGCTGCCGCCGCGCATGGCCTCGATCTCGGCGCGGGTGACGGGCTGCCGGTAGGCAATGACAGCCAGCACCTCCAGCGCGGCGCTGCTTAGCGCAGGCAGCGGCGGCGGCGCCAGCAGCGGCGAGAGCCGGGCGGCCAGTGCGGGCGGCACGATCAGGCGCCAGCCCCCCGCCACGGCCTCGGCCATGAAGCCTAGATCGGAGGCGGCCAGGGAGCGCGCGAACGCTTCCAGGCCCCGCTGCACGGCGCTTTCGGACAAGTCCAACGTGTCGGCCAGTTCCCGCGCAGTTACGGGCCGTCCGGCGGCCAGCAGCGCCGCACCGATCAGCGCCGACAGCTTGGGCGGGGCGCCGGAATCCGCGGGAAGATCAACCACCGGTCTGCAACCTGGCGAGCAGCGCGGCTACCGCCCCGTCCAGCGGCCCCGAACGCAAGACCGTTCCTTGCGGCAACTGAATGACCGTACTGGCCTGTCCACCCACCGGCAGCTCGTCAGCACCCCCATCCGAGAAGTCCGACAGCACAAAATCGGCCAGCTCCATGCCGCTCGCTTCGGCCGCCGTCAGGGCCGGAGGCTGACCACTGCGGTTACAGCTGGTGGTCAACAATCGCCCCCCACTGCGGCGCAGCAGCGCCAGCGCCAGCGGATGGGACGGCACGCGCAGCCCCACCAGACCCCCTGGGGCCAGCATGGGCGAGGTCTCGGGCAGGGCCGGAGTCACTAGCGTCAGCGGACCGGGCCACAGCACCGACAGGGCCGTGAGCGCGGCGTCCGGCCTGGCCAGTTCCAGCGCCGCGCGAGCGTCCTGACAGGAGACCTGTACAGGCCGGTGGGCCGCCCGGCCCTTGATCTCATAGAGGCGCTGCACGGCCACAGCATGATCCGGTAGAACGGCCAGACCCCAGACCGTCTCGCTGGGATAGGCCACCACACCGCCGCCCTCGAGAACGGTCCAGGCACGGTCTAGTGCGGCAGCATGTTGGGAAGAAAAAGTGGGGAATTCAGGCATAGGGACAGCGCTTGTAAGGCCAGCGCAAGACCACCCCAGATTATACTGGCCGGACTATGGCCGTCTTCGAATACCGTGCACGTGACCGCTCTGGCAAAGTGCTCAAATCCCAGATGGAGGCCGAGACGGCCACCCAGGTCCGCGACACGCTGCGCGCCAAGAACCTGATGATCGTCGAGATCAAGGCTCCCAAGAGCGGTTTGAACGCGGACCTGAAGATCCCCTTTCTGGATGACCGTCCCCCCAGCCTCAAGCAGGTCTCGATCTTCAGCAAGCAGCTCGCCACATTGATCAACGCCGGGGTGCCGCTGGTACAGTCGCTGGCTGTGCTGCAGGGCCAGATCGAACACAAGGGGTTTCAGAAAACCGTCAAAACCCTGCGTAGCGAAGTGGAGGCCGGCACCCCCCTGAGCGAGGCCATCGCCAAGTACCCCAAGATCTTTAATCGCCTGTACGTCAATCTGGTGCGCGCTGGAGAAACCAGCGGCACGCTGGATCAGGTCCTGGAGCGTATCGCCGACTTCCAGGAAAAGGAACTGGCGCTGCGCGGCAAGATCAAGAGTGCGCTGACGTACCCAGTGGTGGTGCTGGTGTTTGCCATCCTGATCACTTATTTCCTGCTGACCACCATCGTGCCGCAGTTTGCGGGCATCCTGGCGCAGCTCAATGCGCCGCTGCCCTTCATCACCAAGATGTTGATGGCCGTGTCGGACTTCCTGAAACATTCGGCCTGGCTGATCGTGGTCTTTGCGATCATCCTCACCTTCGTATACCGCTGGGTCTACAAGATGCCCAAGGGGCGCACCACCATCGACGACATCAAGCTCAAGCTGCCGGTCTTCGGCAACCTGACCCAGAAAAGCGCCATTGCCTCCTTTGCACGCACTTTTGGACTGCTGATCAGCAGCGGCGTGAACATCATCGAGGCGCTGGAAATCACCAAGGGTACGGCTGATAACGCCATCGTCGAGGACACCATCGAGAACGCCAAGAACGTCGTGATGGTGGGTGAGCAGATGAGTTCCAGTCTGGCGACCAGCAAGGTCTTCCCCCCCATGGTGGTCAGCATGATCTCTATCGGCGAGGAGACTGGCGCGCTGGACTCAATGCTGGCCAAGGTGGGCGACTTCTATGACCGCGAAGTCGACGAGGCCGTCGAGAGCATGACGGCAGCCATCGAGCCGATCATGATCGTCTTCCTGGGCGGAATCGTGGGGACCATCGTCGCCGGGATGTTTTTGCCCATGTTCAGCATCATCGGCCAACTCAGCCAGTAGTGTTGTACAGGAGGAGGTACTTGTCACCATTCGGATATACATGTCATCACCCCAGGAGAGCGCCCAAGCGGGCGCTCTTTTGTTCGTCTGACACGAGATTCATCGAGAGCTTTCCTCTCTTTCTTTGCAGAACGGCACCTATGCTTCCACAGGTAAGTGCTGTATAGAGCACAAAAACCCACCGATTCGGCAGGCTCTTGCAAGTGAAAACAGGCCGTGATCGAGTGTGCCTCCATAGGTGACATTCAACAAAAGCAGCTGTAGCGGCCGGGGGCGGCACCTACCGCAACACAGGACTTACACGCGCGTGAAGTCCGGCCCTTCCTCCAGCGCTTTGACCCAGGCGGCGATGATGTCGATGCACGCCTTCACGTCCCGCACGTCGACCATCTCGGAGGGGCTGTGCATATAGCGGTTGGGAATACTGACCACGGCGGACGGCACGCCCCCGCGCACCAGGGTCAGGGCGTCGGCATCGGTGCCGGTATAGCGGCCAGATGCACTCAGGGTGTAGGGAATCTCAGCGTTTTTGGCGGCCTCCACCATCTGGCGCAGCACCACCGGGCTGGTCATCGGACCAACCGCCAGATTGGCACCACTGCCGAAGGGGGCCACGCCGTATTTCTTCTCACTCACGCCGGGCTGCTTGGTCTCGTGAGTGACATCCACGGCAACGCCCGCGATAGGATCGAGACGGTGACCGCTCACGGTTGCGCCGAAGACACCGATTTCTTCCTGGCTGGTGCCAACAGCCACAATCCGGTGCTTGAGGTCCGTAGTCTGCAGCGCCTTGAGGGCTTCAAGCACGATAAACGCACCCACACGATTGTCCAGCGCGCGGCTGACGATCCTGTCGCCCACCATGAGCGGTCCCTGCTCGATCACGCCGTAGGTGCCTACCGGAATGCGTTCTTGCACCTCTTCCTTGCCCAGGCCCACGTCGATCCACAGTTCCTCGAGTTTGCTGGCCTTGGTGCGTTCCTCAGCTTCCATGACGTGAATGGCCTTCTTGCCGATCACGCCGATCACGTCGCCGCCCGGTGCGAGCAGGCGAATACGCTGGCCCACCAGCACCTGCGGGTCCCAGCCGCCCACACCTAGGAAGCTGATCAGGCCCTCGTCGCCGACGAACGACACGATCAGGCCGATTTCGTCCAGGTGGCCCATCAGGGCAATCGCGGGAGCATTCTCCGGCCCCAGCTCGGCATACACGTTGCCGTAATGGTCCTCGGAGACGCGGGCGAAGGCGCTGGCCTCGGCCTTCCACACATCGGCGGCGCGGCGCTCCTGACCGCTGGGGGCGGCCTCGGACAGCAGCTTGAAGAGAAAGTCCTTGTTGATGCTGGCGTTCTGATCTGAGTTGGAAGTCACGCGGGGCAGTTTAGAGCAGACCCACCAGCGCTGCATCCGGCACCTGGCCTACCGATTGATCTTGCAGTTCCCTGAGAACGTTGTGACTGCGGCCTCCGCTATCCTCTGCACCCATGAGCCATCCTCCCGATCCAGAACGCTCACAGCCTCCCGGCACCGACAATGCACAGGGCATTCAGGTCAACGTCCAGGTGGTGCATCTAGCGGCGCAGAGCACGCCGGAGCGCCGGGTCTTCTCCTACGTGATCCGGATCGAGAACCGCAGCGATCAAACCTGGCAATTGCTGGCCCGCCACTGGGACATCGTGGACGCGCTTGGCCACGAGATCCAGGTGGACGGCGACGGGGTGGTGGGCGAGCAGCCGGTCATTCCGCCAGGAGGCATCTTCGTCTACGATTCTTTCGTGACTGTAGAAGCAGTTCCAGGACGCATGGGCGGCTATTACGTCATGCAAGACGCCTGGGGAGCACGGGCACGGGTGTCGATTCCGCCCTTCATATTGGACGTGCCGGGAGAACGGACCCTGAATTAGGGGTCACCCCATCCCGCCGCTCCGCTGATTCTCCAGCAGCATGGCGTCCCCCAGGGAGTAGAACCGGTAGTTCTCTGCCAGCGCAGCGTCGTAGGCGGCACGGATACAGCCCTCTCCGGCAAAGGCCGCCACCAGCAACAGCAACGTGCTACCGGGCAGATGGAGATTGGTGATCAGCAGATCAGGGACGTGAACGGGGGTGCCGGGGGTGATGAAGATGCGGGTGTCGCCCTCGCCCGGCCGGACCACCCCACCGTCCCAGGCACTTTCCAGCGTGCGGACGGTGGTGGTCCCGACCGCGACGACGCGGCGGCCGTCAGCCCTGGCGCGGTTGATGGCGGCGGCGGCGGTCTCACTGACTGAGTACCGTTCGGCGTGCATGGTGTGGTCGGCCACGGACCCCTGGATGGGCCGGAATGTTCCCGCCCCCACATGCAGGGTCACGGCGCAGCGTTCTACACCCATGCCCTCCAGTCGGGCCAGCAGTTCCGGCGTGAAGTGCAGGCCAGCCGTGGGCGCCGCCACGCTGCCCGGATCGCGGGCGTAAACCGTCTGGTAGCGGACGCGCCACACCTCGTCGTCGTCGCCCGCATCGATGTACGGCGGCAGGGGCAATCGCCCTATCTCGTCCAGATGGGGTTTCAGATCTGAATCGAAACGCAGCAGACGTGCGCCGTCCTCCAGAATCCCGATAACCTCAGCCCGGTGCTCGCCCAGCCACAATTCCTTCCCAGCACGCCTGGCCGGTTTCAGGTACGCGCTCCAGACATTGGCCTCTTCCTCGCGCAGCAGCATCACTTCGACCTGTCCGCCCCCATGCCCATCCGGCGTGACAGGCTTGCGGGCCATCACGCGGGCGGGAATCACACGGCTCTGGTTGAAGACCAGCAGATCGCCGGGGCGCAGCAGGTCTGGCATTTCGTGGAACCTGCGGTGCGAGAGGTCGCCCGCCCCCACCACCATGAGGCGGGACGCGTCGCGCGGTTCCGCTCCGGTCTGGGCGATTCGCTCCGGCGGCAGCGTGAAGTTCAGGCGGTCCAGAACGGCGTCCGCGTTATGGAGATTGGGGTCAGCCATGGTTAAAGTTACTGAACGGTTTCTTCGGGCTTCGGCTCGTCGGCCTTGGCGTTGCCCCGCTGGCGGGCCGGCATCAGCGCACCCTCAATGTCAGGCAAATGCAGGAAACGGTCCGCGGCGTCGATCAGCTTCTGGGCGGTGTGTTCGCGGAAAGCGATGACCTCTACCCGCTTGCCTCGCTCCTGCAAGACTTCGACAATATCGGTAAAGTCGCCGTCGCCGCTGCCCAGCACCACCACATCCAGATGATCCATCAGCCGCACCATGTCGGCCACAATGCCCATGTCCCAATTGCCCTCATAGATGGGCTTGCCACCGTCGGTCACGTGGTGCAGGTGCAGGTTCATGCGCCGCACCTTGAAGCCTAGCGTGGACAGCTTGTAGATGAAGGGACGGGCGGTGGCCTCGTTCTCGCGCTCCACCGTGTACGAGATGGCATGAAGCAGCTCGCGACCATCCACGGCGACGTTCAGCAGCGTCTCGAAGTTGACGGTGCGCTCCAGCAAATCGCGAGCGGAATGGTACAGGTTCTGGGTATCGATAAACACGCCTACACGAGGGCGGTGAACAACGTAGTGCATTGGGGGTTCTCCTGTTATGGCAGAGCAAAAAAGGATAAGGCGGAAGCTCAAGTAATCTGAAAACTGAAAGTGGTGACGCAAGGATCTTAGGTCTGAAGTTTAACACTGGGGCGGGTCCGTCCGCCGCTTCCAAAATGCAGGGCAGAATGATTCCAATCTTCCGGACATCGGAGGCCCAATCGCCATGGACTTTTCCCCGGCCCAGTCATAGAAGGGCTATCGGCGTCTACAGTTCTCTCACCAATGCCCGAGACGAACGCTTGGTGACGACCCCCTGCAAGAATCCCGTCACCTGCTGGGCGAAGGGTTCAGGGGGAAACCTTCGGCGGCAACTCTGTTCTCCAGCCTGGGCGAGTTGGGCCGCGTAGGCTGGATCCTCGATCAGTTGCGTGACTTTCCGCTCCAAATCCTCCACGTTGCGCGGTTCAAACAACAAGCCAGTTTCACCGTCACGGATCAACTCTGGAAGGGCAAAGGCACGTGCCGCAACGACGGGGCGGTGGGCAAGCATGGCCTCGACAACCGCAAGCCCGAAGGCCTCTTCAGGTGACACGTGGACATAGATGTCGATCAGGCCCAGGATGGCCCGGGCATCTTTGCGAGTTCCGAGAAAAAGAATGCGATCCCTGGAATCAAGCTGGTTTGCCAGACTGAGCATGGCGTCACGATCTGCGCCACTACCGAGCAGAACAAGATAAAGTTTGGGATATTTCTTTGAGAGAGCATCGAACGCGCGCAACAGCGTCGGATGGTCTTTGTAATAGACAAAAGTCGCCATATAGCCGAGCACAGTTGCATCTTCCGGCAGACCGAATTCTGCTCTCTTCTCCTTGCGATAGGGCTGCCAATCCGGATTGCTTTCTGGCGTTTCGACTGAGTTATAGATAACAGCGTCCTGCCCACGGTAACCTTCGGGGCGATTGTTGACCCCCACCGCCTCCGAAACATAGATGAGCGAATCATGCCGGGCCAGGTTTGAGAAAATCGTTTTCTTGAGGGAACTTGTCTTGAGCTGATTTACTGTGTGGATCCAATAGACGACCGGTTTACCACTCAAAAGCGTGGCGACTTTTCCAACAAGGTAGGACCGAAAAGAATTTGCCACCACCACGTCGAGTGATTCAGAACGAATCATTTTCCTCAGCTGCAATGCAGACTGCAGAATAGAGGAGTTCCCCAGATGATTAACTTTTGCATCAACAGACTCAAAGAATTCAACCATCGATTTTTGCGGAACATCAAGACTGGCGATAAATACATTGAGCTCATCTCTATGCCTGTAACGCGCGACCTTCGACAAGACCTGAGTAATTCCGCTGTTGTAAATGAGGGGAACGTCCACAAACACGGCGCGTAGGGGCTGACGATCTGACGTCGGTGAATCAGGCATGCTGAGCTGGAGTAGATCACGCCCACAGTTACCAGAAGGTAAAACTGAATGGGCGACACCCGAGCTCACAGCACAAGCGATGCCTCCTGGCTGTCATTCTCCAAGTGACGCTCCCACAGACCAGCGTCAACCAGACCATCAGGACACAGCGATCTCCGATTCAACTATGATTCGTGACGCCTGTGAGTAGCCTCAAAGCCAAGACCGTCAACGCGATGAAATGGAGTTACCTCTCCATGTTCGTCGGGCTGGCGCTACAGCTGTTTTTTGCCGCCATCCTGTCACGCCTCCTGACCAAGGAGGAGTTCGGGGTGTGGGCCATCGCAGCTGTGCTCCAGAGATTCGGGCAGTTTATCACTGATCTCGGCGTGGGTCAGGCAATCGTGCAAAAAGCGAAACTCACTGAAGAGGATATCCGGGCGGGGTTTACAGCGGCCATGATTCTCGGCATCCTGACGACGGCTCTGGCCTGGCTCATTGCGCCGGCAGCGAGTCGTTTCTACATGGATGTTCCAAATCTGGTCCCCGTTTTCCGGGGTTACGCCCTGGTATACATCCTGAGCAGTGGAATTATTATCTCCAGCAGCCTGCTGCGGCGTGCACTGAACTTCCGGCCAGTCGTGAGAGCCGAATTGACCTCATATGCCATTGGACATGGCGTCATTGGTCTCAGTGCCGCCTACCTGGGATATGGGGCGATGAGTCTGGTCATCAGCGCTATAGCACAGGCTGTCATTCAACTGATCCTGTTGTACTCCGCGACGAGACATACCCTGACACCCATTTTCAGGTGGAGCGCTTACCAGGGCCTGTTCAGTTTCGGTGTCAAGGCTACAGCCGTTAACTTTCTGGAATACCTCAGCTCTATCCTCGATACACTGATTATCGGCAAGCTGTATTCACCTGTCGCACTCGGCGCGTACAGTCGAACCTTCAGTACGCTGGCGATGCCAGCCACCAACTTTGCCAGCAGTCTTTCGAGGGTCATGGCTCCCTCGTTCAGTGCCGTGCAAAACGAGCCTGAGCGGCTCCGCCGTGCCTACCTTTCAGGTTTACGGGCGGTTGCTCTTGTCATCGGCAGCGCGACCGGATGCATCCTGATTGATGCGCCAGAAATTGTGAAAGTCATGCTCGGTCCTAATTTTCTGGACTCCATTCTCCTGATGCAGATCTTCGCTCTGTACATTCCTTTTGCTGTCCTGACCAACCTCTCTGCGGTTCTGGCCGAGGCAACAGCTCGGCTAAACGTGAAGATTAAAATCCAGGCTGTGTATCTCGTGGCACTCGGACTGTCATTCTGGACGGCCTATAGCCTGGGAGGGCGGGTCGAGGAACTGGCCATGGTGTTGGTGGGAGCCAGTGCACTCCGGAGTGTGGCATTTGCTGTGGTGGCCCGGCAAATTATTGGGGGCGGTGGACGTCAGATTGCACTTGCATATGGCCTGGGCGGCCTCTATTTCCTTGGTTCCGCGTGCCTCACTGCTGCCGTAGTGTTCCCGCTGAGGTCAGTGAATCTGCCGTTGCCTGCACTCTTCATTATAGAAATGGTCCTTGGTCTTCTAGTGGTCGCGTCCGCCGTGCTGCTCGGGCCGCCCAGCGAACTCCAGTCCATGGCGCGCGCCACTTTGCAACAGTTGCGCGGTCGGCTCGCCAATTCAGCCGGCTAGGCCGCGTTGACGAAACCGTGGCCGTAGTCCGCTAGCCGGCACCGCTATGACCTGACTGACGGCCAGAGGAGTTAGTTTGTTTCACTCCTTCACGGGGCCATCTCCCTATGACCACCGACAGGTGCTGGCTGCATACCATCCTCCACGCTGGTGACCCCGGCCCAGCAACGGTACGTCAAGTGGGACAGCTTTGCTGGGCGCTGGCGGGATCTGGCAGATGAACTTCGTGGACGGTAGGCGAAAGAGGCGGGAAGGAGCGTTCAATCAAAACTCCATCTACGCCCTACGGGGCGAGAGCAGGCCAAGTGCGTCTGTGCTGGCTGATGGCGAGCGGCACGAAGCAAAGTCCCTGGAGCCACGCCCAACTCTGGTTGCACCAGACGAAACATCTGGGTGCCCCTTCTCTTTCTCGATGTCCCTGCCAAACAACCTCATCCCCCCTCCCCCGCCCAGCGGGTAACGTACAGGCATGACCCGTGACGGTTCTGCCCCCGCTTCCGCCGATGCCCTGAGTGCCGCCCAGGCCGCCTACGACGCCATACGCGCCAGGGGCCTGAAGCTGAACATGCAGCGCGGTCAGCCTTCCGACGCGGATTTCGATCTGTCCAATGGGCTGCTGTCCACTCTGGGCGAGACGGACCTCAGCATGGACGGTATCGATCTGAGGAACTATCCAGGCGGAATTGCCGGGCTGCCCAGCGCGCGGCAGCTGTTCGCGGAGTATCTGGATGTCAAGGCCGAGAACGTGATCGTCTGGAACAACGCCTCGTTGGAACTGCAGGGCTTCGTGCTCACCTTCGCGCTGCTGCACGGCATGCGCGGCAGCACCCAGCCATGGGTCAAGGGGGACGCCAAACCCAGGTTCATCGTGACCACCCCGGGCTATGACCGGCACTTCCTGCTGCTCCAGACGCTGGGCTTTGATCTGGTGGCGGTGGACATGCAACATGACGGCCCCGATCTGGACGCCATCGAACGGCTGGCGGCGGACGATGCGGGCATCAAAGGCATCCTCTTCGTGCCGACGTTCAGCAATCCTGGCGGCGAGACGATCAGCGCCGACAAGGCCCGGCGGCTGGCCGCGCTAAAAGCCGCCGCGCCCGACTTCACGATTCTGGCCGACGACGCCTACCGCGCACATCACCTGGGGACGCCACCCGAGACGGTTAACTTTGTGACGCTCTGCCGGGACGCGGGCCATCCGGACCGGTCCTTCGTGTTCGCCAGCACCAGCAAGATTACGCTGGCGGGAGCGGGGCTGGGCTTCGTGGCGAGCAGCGAGGACAACATCAAGTGGATGTCGAAATACCTGAATGCCCAGAGCATCGGTCCCAACAAGGCCGAACAGGCACGGCACGTCAAATTTTTGAGGAATTACCCCGGCGGCATCGAGGGGCTGATGCGCGACCACGCCGCGTTGATCGCCCCCAAGTTCCACGCGGTGGACGAGACCCTGCGCACCGAGCTGGGCACCGACGGCGAATACGCCACCTGGGCCAGCCCCCAGGGCGGTTATTTCATCAGTCTGAACACTGCGGCCCCTGTGGCGGCCCGCGTGGTGGAACTGGCTGACGCGGCGGGTGTGAGCCTGACCCCGGCCGGGGCCACGTACCCGGACGGTCTGGACCCCGGCAACCGCAATATCCGTCTTGCGCCCACCCGCCCACCCGTCGGTGAGGTCTATACCGCCATGAGTGCTGTCGCCGCGTGCATCCGCCTTGCCACTGAGGAACACCGCGCCGGGCACAGGGGGCAGGGCAACTCCTGACTCCTGTGCCCTCACGCTTGATTTCCGCATGGTCCGTGGGACAGGATACCCGCCATGCCTAACCGCTTTTCCGGCAACGACACCGAGCGGTCCGCGCTGGAGGCTTACATCAAGCTGTGGCGCGCCGCACAGGCTGTGGAGACGGCGGCCAACCGTCATCTGTCGGACCACGGCCTGACCCTCAGCCAGTTCGCGGTGCTGGAGGCGCTGTACCACCTGGGACCACTCAGTCAGCGGCAACTGGCCGATAAGATTCTGCGGTCCAGCGGCAATCTGACGATGGTCATCGACAACCTAGAGAGGGACCACCAGGTCAGCCGGGAGCGCAATCCCGCAGACCGCCGTGCCTTCCAGATTTCACTGACGGATGCAGGGCGCAACCTGATCGAACGGATCCTGCCCGGTCACGTCCGGGGTATCCAGGCCCTGTTCAGTGTGCTGGAGCCGGATGAGGTGCAGCAGCTCAGCGCCCTGACCCGCCGGCTGGGGCTGGAGGCGCGGCGACAGGACGCCGAGCGGAGCAACAGCGAGAAAGAATAGGGCGGGAAAAGCGTTCCCCATCTGGTGGTCATGCATGACAGCCCATTCAGAAATGAGCTAAAGCCAGTTGCTGATGCCCGCCAGTTCAACCTTTCTTGCATCTGGTCAAACTATGCCACTGCCGGAAGCCTATGCTGGAGCTACAGATGAACGCGACCCTGCCGGTGGTGGGCCAGCGGCTCCGCGCCCTGAGTGCGCGGCGCAGCGGCGTGGCCGTGTGGCTCTGGGGCGAGGCCGGTATCGGCAAAACCTACACCAGCCGGGCGCTGCTCCGCGGGACGCCGTGCCGCAACGCGACCGTGGCCGCCACGCTGCCCCTCACCGCATTGGTCCGCGCCCTTCCGCGCCCGGCGCGCCCCCGCGCTTGGCTGCAGACCGCGTTGGACCACCTGCAGTCTGGCCAGACTGTGGCGGTGCCGACCGAAGACGTTCTGGCTGCCCTGCTGGGACAGCTCGCGCCCTTCGTTCTTCATCTGGAGGATTTGCACGGAGCGGACACTACCCGTAAAGAATGGATTGATCGCCTGGCCGTGGCCGTGGCCCGCACGCGCGGAGCCGCCCTGTTGGTCAGCAGCAGAGTGTCACCACCGGAAAGCTGGCCGGAAGATGCGCTCACTCTGCCGCTGGAGCGCCAGTCGAAGCCGACCAGCGCGGCCCTGATGGAATCCGAGGCCGGCGCAGCGCTGCCTGCCGAGGCGCTGGCATGGGTCTACGAACGGGCCTGCGGCAATCCACTGTTCACGCTGGAATATTTCCGGCTGCTGGCGCGACAGGGACACTTATGGAACAGCGGGGACCACTGGCGCTGGCGTGCGCCGCAGGGTCAGATTTCCGGGTCAGGGCCGCTGCCGGTGACGGTGGAGGCCCTGATCGAACACGGGCTCGATGATCCGGGAGGCTCGGCCCCCGCAGAGGCTTTGCTGGCGGCCCTGGCCCTGTTGCCTGAATCGGTCGACGACTCACAACTCGTCGCGGTGACCGCCCTGACGACAGCGGAATTGGCAGCCGCCCGAGCAGAATTGCACCGCCGGTGCGTGCTGTTTCAGGGGCACTTCGCCCATCCCCTGTACCGCGAGGTGGCCCTTAAGCGGCTGGCGCCGGCCCGGCGGCAGGCGTTGGCCCGGCGCGCAGTTGAGGCCTTCAAAAACGATCCCCAGGCACTCCTGCCTCTGATTCAAGAGGCCCACCTGGATCCGTTCGAGGCGGCGGATCTCCTGGTAGGGGTCGCAGAATCGACTGTCCCGGGGCCGCAGCACTTCCGGCTGCTCGCACAGGCAGCAGAGTATGCCAGCGGTCCACAGCGCCTTCAGCTGTCTCTGCGGGCCGCCCAGGGGCTCAGGACCGACGATCTGCCCGAAGCGGTGCGCCTGGCCGAAGTCGCTGCCCGTCTGGCTCCGGAGCTGGCTGAAGCCGCACACCTGTATGCCGAACTTCTGGCGCTTCAAGGGCGGCTGGCTGAGGCCGAGGCGTGCCTGGAACGGCGGCCCGCCGAGGAACGAACAGGCCTGCCGTGGTGGTCGCGCCTGATCCGGTTCCGGGGAGTGGCGCGAAATTACGCTGGGGTGCTGGAGTTGTGGCTGGCCCATCCTGAGTTTCACGGCCAGGCGGAAGCAGGCGTGATGTACGCCGTGGCGTTTGCATGCGCCCAGACGAACCGGCTGGAACAGGCGACAGAGCTGGCCAACCAGACCCTGACGTGGCCTGATCTGGACGCAGCCACCCGCTGCGACCTGAACAATGTGCTGGGCATCGTGTGTTACAACCGCGGCGATTTTGCAGGGGCGGCAACGTATCAGGGTCAGGCCGTGACGCTCGCACGCGCTGCCCGCCTCTTCCATCTGGAGCCGGTGTACCTGCATAACCGGGCGATGTCCTTGGGCGAAATCGGCGAATTCGAGGCGCGTCTGGCCGACCTGGGGGCCAGTCTTCGCCTCCACCTGGAGCGGGGGCAGTTTCTTCAGGCCAACCGCGCCCAGGTGACCTTGGCCGACGCCCACCTGGACCGGGCGCATTACGAGCAGGCCGAGGAACTGCTGCTGGAGGCGCGGGAATTTCTGAGCCGCCAGGGTCCGTCAGACCAGCTGATCGAGTGCGAATACCGCCTGAGCGTGCTCTACCGTCACTGGGGACCCCCGCATGGCGGGCTACTGTCCCTCAAACATGGCCGCACTGCGTTGAATTACGCCCGGCAGCTTGGCCTGACGGGCAAGCTGGTGTGGTCTCTGGGTTATGCCGCCATTGCCGAGGCGTGTTTTGGGGCGGCAAGCGAGGGAAGACGTCTGGCCCAGGAAGCGCTGGAGCTGTCCGCCCAACTGAACGCACCGGGGCCGCGCGGTATGGCCCAGTTTGCACTGGCCTTCGCGCTGGAGGCCTCAGGTCAGCCCCATGAGGCGCTCCAGGCGTTCGAAACCACTGAGGCCGAACTGATCGCCCTGGGCGTCACGGACGCTGCACAGGAGGTTGGGCTGGAAGCCGATCGCCTGGCGCACCGTCCGGCGCGGGCTGCCGAACGCTTGGCGTGGTTTGAGAGTGCGGGGATGACCAACCTGGCCCGGGTCACCTGCCAATACTTCCCAGACCTGAACCTCACCCCGCCAGAAGCGGGAGGAATACGACGGGTCAGCACCCCTCCCACCGCGGCCCCGCAGATGGATACACTGCGTCTGGACGTGCTGGGCGAGATGCGTTGCGGCCCCCCCGGTGCGGGCACAGCGGTGCGGGGCGGCAAACGCCGCGAATTGCTGGCCTGTCTGCTGGACAGCCGCCTGCGGGGACGCCCTGACGTGCCGCGCCTAACCCTGACTGACGCGCTCTATCCAGGCCGGGGGGAAAGTCAGGCGGCCTCAGCCCTCAAGGAGCTGGTCCACCAGACCCGCACGGCGCTGGGGGCAGGCGTCATCCAGACCAGCGAAAGTGGCTACGCCCTGGGCAATGTGCAGTCCGACGCGGAACTGTTCTTGCAAAGCGGTGATACGGCGCTGTGGCGCGGTCCTTGCCTGCTGGGCAGGGAACTGGAACCTAGCAGCCTGATGGCCGATACCCTGCACGGCGCGCTTGCGGCGCGGGCCCAGGTCCTGTGCCGCGAGCAGCCCGCCGAGGCCGCCCGCGTGGGCCGACTGCTGTGCGAGGCCAATCCCTATGACCTGTCCGCCCTGGCGCTGACGCTGCAGGCGCTCCGGGCGGCTGGAAACCACCGCAGTCTGGGGCGTTTTTACACGTCGGCCTGCCAGGTTTTCGAGGAAGTAGGCGAACACCTACCCGGAGAGTGGGCGGCGTTCCTGGCAACCTACGGCGAACAGGGCCGGCCCGTCACCTGAACGTGCACCCCAACGCTGAGGATCTAGCAGCACTGCAACAGCTCACCCGTAGCGGGTGATGGGCGGGCCAGTGCCTTCTGCTCTTCTCGTTTGCTGGCCTCAGATTCGCGGGCGTCGCCACCACCCGGCCCAGGAACCCTACCGCCCGCCGGACAGGGTGGCGAGGATCAGAGCGTCGCAGCATAGGTCACGCAGCTCAGCAGCTCAAAGTCTGCCGGCAGTCC
The DNA here is from genome assembly GCF_014201875.1 of Deinococcus humi. Taxonomy (NCBI): domain Bacteria; kingdom Thermotogati; phylum Deinococcota; class Deinococci; order Deinococcales; family Deinococcaceae; genus Deinococcus; species Deinococcus humi. Next base: position 40,096 of record NZ_JACHFL010000001.1, read on the forward strand.
CGAAAACAGCATGGCCGCATTCGTGTCCCACTGGCATGCTCAGGGTGCCTGATCTCCACGACTGATCATAAGTGACGCTGCAGATTCACCGCACGCCCCCACCGAACCCGTGTGGACCGGATCGGCGCGCCCTCCCCTTTTTCTGACCGCCGCGTGACCGAGGACGGCTCAGGCTGTGGGCAAGGAGGGACAAGGAAGCGATCACCTCTCCATCAGTTGACCCGGGCCTCGCCGACTCCGCCACCGCGAGAGGTGAACGTTTCCCGGCCCATTCGCCCCGTGATCAGGGACAGGAGAAACCGAATATGAGCCACTGACTCCTACGCTCCGTTGGCCTTCAGCGCAGCTGTTGCCCAGTTCCTACCGCAACAGTTCGTCTCTGAACGCAACAGTCAGTCCACCCACCAGTTTCGCTGAGGACAGCCAGACGGTCACCGTATCCCCGTCTTCAGGAGGTACCGCATGGACACCGACGAGTCAGGCGATCCCACCGGCCCCCTGGGGTACCGCCTGTGTCCCCGTTGCGCGCGGGCGGTGCCCCACACCTCTGGCGAACGCTACTGCGCCAACGACGGCACGCGCCTGCTGGAGGTCTGTCCGCACTGCGGCGCACCCATTACCTCGCCGTATGCGCGCTTCTGCGTGCGCTGTGGAACAGATCTCACGTCTCCCGCTGCCCGGACGGAAGCCTCGCCCTCTCAGAGCTGAGCCAAAGGAGCACACCATGTCCAGGTTCAAATTCCATCCCCTCCTGATCGTGATGACCCTGACCCTGGCCGCCTGCGGCCCTTCCGGGATCACTCCGCCGGACGACACCACAGCGGCCTTCTTTAAGGCCCAGCCAGAGTTCGGCGGGACCGCCCCTGTGGGCGCTGAAACCGTGACGCCCGCGCAGTTCATGGAGGCGGTCAAGAACGGTGGCACGGTCATCACGGCGCAGGACCTGGCTAACGAGAAGGCCGCTCAGGAACGGCAGGACGCCCAGGACGACGCGGACGCCCGCAGCTACATCAATCTGTACCCGGACTTCCGCGCCATCCTCGAACCCCCGGCAGCAGACGCCATCAACGCGGATGGCGACCGGCTGGTCAGTGTCCCGACGGCGGGCGGTCCCAAAACGGTCACGCTGATGGGCGGCGCGTTTGGGAAAGCCGTGCTGGCCACCCACACCCGCACCTTTCCCAGCCAGTTCAACCAGTACAGCCTCTACCGCACCCTGTACACCGATCTGGACATCACCCTGAAGAAGCTGAACAACACCGTGCAACAGTTTGGGCTGCCCGATCCGGACGAGGTGAAGAACTACAGCGCCGAGCGGCTGTTTGTTCTGAACAAACGGGCCAGCGACGTGGTCCGCGAGTACGGGGCCGAGATCCTGAACCTCACGTATCTGTTGGACCCGGCAAATCTGGAAACGGGTTCAAAAGATCAATTGGACCGCACCCAGAAAGGCGTCTGCAAAGCGCCCGCCGCCGTTGGGCTCTACCAGAACTTCACGTGGCCGCTCAAGGACCTGACGACCACCGTCAAGGACCAGGGACAGCGCGGCACCTGCTGGGCCTTTGCCACGGTGGCCGCGCTGGAGGCCGAGATCGCCCGGCGTGACCGCACACTGGTTAACCTGTCCGAGCAGGACTACATCGGCCACCGCTTCACCCAGTGGGCGCCCCGCGCCTTCGGTGAGGGCGGCGACCCCATCTTTATTGCCCAGAAGGCTAGCGCTGCCGGTTACGAGTTCGCCTACGAGAGGGGCTGGCAGTACAACAAGAGCCTGAGCCGGATGGTTCCCAAGAACACCCAGACCTACACGAACTCCTGTGACGGCTACCGTGACAGCAGCGTGAACTACGGCGCGTGCTCGAACACCAACGACCAGGGCGAATGGTTTGTGGTGACGGTGGGCGGCAAACTTTACCTGATGCGCCGCCTGCCCAACACCGGCGTGGGCAGCGGCTACCGCATGCAGTCCCCTACCGATTTCTGGGATCAGAGTGATCTAGACCGCAGCATGGTAATTCTGCTGCTGCGCTCGGTGCTGGGCCACGCCACCACATTGACCATCGACATGCGCTACGTGGCCCCCGACGCCAACGGCTACGCACCGATCAGGAGCATGGGCAAACTGCCGAACGGCCTGCCCGATTTCCAGCTGACCCACGTCATGACCGTCACCGGCTTCATCTCCAGCCAGAACCTGCGGGCCAGGGTTCCGGGCGCACCCATCGCCGACGACTTCGGGTACTTCATCGTCAAGAACTCGTGGGGCGACTGCTGGGGTGATCAGGGCTACGTGTACCTGCCGTGGACGTGGGTCAAGACCTTCACGGGCCAGGCCAGCACGGGACTTCTGCCGCAATGACAGGTCCGGGGAGGGGCGGCAGTTCTGGTCTCTCCCCTTCCAACCACCAAAAGGAAGGTTGACATGACGAGACCCTTGCGGCGGCTCCTCCCCATCCTGCTGGGCCTGACCATGCTGCTGAGCGCCTGCGGAGGCGGTGACGGGCTGGCCCCGGCAGGTGGACACATCTGGGACAGCGCCACCTGGGATTCCGCCCTGTGGCAGTAGAGCCTGAGTTCAGAAAGGAGCGAGCCATGAAACGGACAGCCACGAAAGGACTCGTTCTGGGCGCATTGCTGGGCCTGGGGGCGCTGGCGGCGGACACGTTCACCACCTTTCAGGCCGGCACACCAATCCGTGCCGCCGAGGTGAACGCCAACTTCAGCGCCCTCAGGACAGGGCTGGACGGCAAACAGAACACCATTACCGGCAGCCCCTGTCAAACCGGGCAGTTCGTCAAAGGCATCGGGGCCGACGGCGCACTGAGTTGCGGCCCCGATCAGATCGCCGGGGGCAGCGGCGCGGCGGGCGTCTCCAGCCTGAACGGCAAGACCGGCAGCCTGGCGCTGGAGGCAGGCAGCAACATCAGGATCGACAGCTCGCAGGCAGGAAAACTGATCGTGAGCGGCGCGGGTTCCACGGGCGGCGGGGGCGGCAGCCTGACCCTGCCCTTCACAGGAGCATCCAACGGCAGCTCGCCCGCCTTCTCGATCAGCAACACCGTCGGGACGGCCCTCAGCGGCAGCAGTACGGACGGCAACGCACTGTACGCCATCAGCAGCAAGGGATACGGCGTCAGCGCCTATTCGGAGTCTAGTTTCGGGGTGGTGGGGTTCACGGGCAGTGGCATTGCCGGGGTGTACGGCGAATCCAAGGTCAGCGGCGCGGCGGGCGTGCGCGGCGTCAACAGCGTCGGTCCAGGCTCGTCGGGCGTGTGGGGCGAGAGTGTGCCCGGCTCCGGCGTGCGCGGCAGCAGTTCTAGTGGCACAGGCGTCCTGGGTGAGAGCGAAAGGGGCTACGGGGTGCGGGGAACGGTCAGCGCCTCTGGCACCGGCGTGTACGGGGAGAACATCTCGAACGCAGCGGGGGCCGGGGTACAGGGCCGCGCCGACGCTGCGAACTCGGTGGGCGTGGGCGGGATCAGCGCAGCGGGGACGGGCGTGCAGGGCACATCCGGCCGCGCCACCGGGGTGCGCGGCAGCTCCGGCAGCGGCGGCACAGGAGTCGAGGGCAGCGTCACCGGCAGCACCGGCTACGGCGTGAAGGGAACCCACACCAGCAACGGTTTCGGCGTCTACGGCTCCTCACCCAGCGGTGTGGGTGTGGGGGGCGAATCGGCGAACAGCGTCGCAGTGCAAGGGACTGGCCCGGTCGCCATGAAGGCCGTGGGCAACGCCGTACAGGCGCCGGGCTTCGGCGGCTGGGCCAAGGGCATGGTGGTCGTGGATGTGAAAAAGCCCGCCGGACAGCAGATCGTGCGCTGCTACAACTCGCAGCTCACGGGCGCGGCCATGAACACCGTTCCCTGCGGTTACTCGCTGGAAAACGCCACCGGGCAGTGGCGCGTGATCTTCGGGTTCGACACCCGCCAGACCTTCGCGAGCGCTACCCTGACCGACGACGCCTCACAATGTTTCGACCTGCCGTGCAAAGTTCCCGTCATTTCGGGAGTCCAGTACGAAAACGACTCGGTGGTGGTGCTCAGCCGTGTGGCGGCCACCTCCGCTCTCATTGACCCCGAAAAGGGCTTTACGCTGATCCTTTACTAGAGACAGGAGGCTGTCATGGCACATCGAACTGTATTCGCCCTGCTCGCCCTAGCCCTCGCCCCGCTCGCCGCCGCCCAGAGTTATTCCCTGGTGGTCAACGGTCAGGTGGCCCCCGCCCCGGCCATCGTCGTGAACGGCCAGACCTACGTGCCGCTCTCGGCGCTCAAACTGCTGGGAATTCCGAACAGCCTGAAGGGCAATACGCTGACGCTGGGCACGGGCGCGGCTCCGTCCACCTCACCTGGCGGCAGCAATCAGCGCGCCTCGCTGGAAGGCTGCATCGGCGAGACGCTCTTTAACGGCGTATGGCGCATGACCGTCCGTAAGGTCGAGCGAATTGGGCCGGACGTGGGGCTGGGGCCAGGGTGGGGTGTGACCGTCGAAGTCAGGAACGGAACCACCACCAAGACCAATCTTCACGACACCGGTCTGGAAGCCATCGAGCTGGTCGGCGCCGACGGCAATACCTTAACCTTCCAGGAACGCGCTGCGGAAGAGCCGCTGATCTACAAAGACGTCACTCAGGCTGGTGGCATCACCTACCAGCTCAAGTTTCAGACGGGCGATGCCCGCCTGCCAGCGGCCAACGCGCCTGCCGCAGCAAAACTGGTGGTTTCCCTCAACCCCAAGAAGATGACGGCGGGGTACCTGCGGGAGGCCAAGGTGGGGTACACCACACCAACTCCTAGTTTCCGCGTGCAATTGAACTGCCAGAAGTGAGTCGTCAGAACGATTGAGCAGTGAATCAGTGGGGGCGTGACCAATGACTGGCAGGGAGAACGGAGAAGCAGAGAAGATTGTGACCGTTTAGCTACATGCCATAACAATTTGTTACAGCCTGGGGCGCTGTGCTGAAACCACAGCGCCCCAGAGGGCATGGCCAGAGCCCATCTATACTTTGTCGCCAGAGCTCTCCACCTCTTCCCTGCGTCCAGCTAGGAAGAAAAAGCCGGCCACGCCGCCCAGCACTCCCAGCACCCCGCTGGCCAGAGCCACGTTGCGAAAAGCGTCCCCGAACGCAGCCTGGACGGCCAGTCGGCCCGGCTGTCCCGCACCGTCCGGCAAGGTCAGATCAGTCAGCCGGTTGGCCTGCCGCACGGCGCTCTGGCGGATTTCGGCACCTACGCCGGCAGCGTCCAGCCGGGTGACCAGCGCACTTCGGTAGCTGGAGACCAGCAGCAGACCCAGCGCGGCAACGGCAAGCAGCCCGGCAGCACGGGCCACAGCATTGTTGACGCCGCTGGCCACCCCACTCAGTTCGCGTCCAGCGCTGCCCATCACCGCGCTGGACAGCGGCGCCACCGTAAGCGCCATTCCAAAGCCCAGCACCAGCGCACCCGGGAAGATCGCCGCCCAGTAACTGCCGCCCCAGCTCCGGCCCAGCCCCAGCAATGCAAAGCCTACCCCTGCCAGGACTGGCCCGGCAGTCAGGAACGGGCGCGGCCCATATTTGTCGGCCAGCGCCCCAAACCATCCGGACAGCCCAGCGAGTAACAGAGACAGCGGCAACAGCGCAGCCCCAGCGGCCGTGGCGCTGTACCCCAGCGCCCCGATCAGGTACAGCGGGAGGTACAGTCCCACTGCACCCAGCGCCCCGTACAGCAGGAAGGTCAGCAGGTTGGTGCCGGCAAACACTGGACGGCGAAACAGGCCCAGAGGCAGCATCGGCTTTTCCGTGCGGGCCTCATACCACAGGAAAAAGATGAACCCCACGACGGACACGCCCATCGAAGCCCAAGTCAGCGTGTCCCAGCCGTATTCACCCGTTCGCGTGAAGGCATAGGCCAGCCCGCCCAGGCCCAGCGTGATGCTGACGGCGCCCGGCCAATCCGGGCGTGCGCCGGGAGTCTGCGTCTCGGGGACACGGCGCAGCAGCCACAGCACGCCCAACGCCAGCGGCAGATTGATGAAGAACACCCAGCGCCACGAGCCGGCGTCCACCAGCACGCCGCCAGCCACCGGCCCTAGCAGGGTCATCACCGAACTTGCCGCGCTCCACAGGCCCACGCCCCGCCCGCGCCGCCCGGGATCAAAGACCGCACCGATCATGGCCAGGCTTCCCGGCACCAGCAGCGCCGCACCTATACCCTGCACCGCCCGCGCCGCGATCAGGACGGACAGACTGGAAGCCAGGCCGCAGACTAAAGAGGCCAGCGCGAAGATGACGACGCCCAGGCCGTAGATCTTCCTGCGCCCGTAGGCGTCTCCCAGCGCCCCACCGGTCAGGGTCAGCGCCGCCAGCAGCAACGCATAGGCGTTCACCACCCACTGCACGCCCGCTGCGGTGGCGTTCAGCTCGTCCTGCAAGGCAGTCAGAGCGACATTGACCACTGTGCCATCCAGAAAGGCCATGCTCGACCCCACCACCGTTGCCGCCAGCGTCCAGCGCTCCGCAGGCGTGAGAAGGCTGGACCGAGGAGTTGCGGCGGGCTGCGTCATCTCTACTCCTGCGAAAAGGGTGGGAAAGGACTCCTGTGGCTGTGTTCAAGGCGGATGCGTTAGCCGAGGTCTCTTGATGCACGCGGTAAAGCTCTGGCGTGACATGACTGAGGTTGTATCACGCGCGTGCATCGGGGCAGCTAGTTGCCGCCGCACACGAAAAGCCCCAGCTGATGCGGTAGTTCAGCGCCCTCCAACAGCGGCGTGAGAGTCCGGCCCGCTGAGGCCTCCACCAGTCGTGGCGACAGGCTTGCCACCAGCCTCAGTGGCCACCCTACCCTTATCCGTTTGCGGGTGAGCCGCTTGTTAGACTAGGCGTTCTATCGTCTGGACAGATCATGGCCCTCCCCTCCACTCCGGACCGCACCTACCGGCGCAGCGCCCTGCTGATGTTGCTGATCGGCGGCCTGATCACATCCCTGATTACCGTGATCCTTCAGGTCAGCATCATGACCCCTCTGGAAACAGTCTCGCTCCTGCTGATCGTTGTGAAGAATGCGGGCCTGGTGGTGTGGTTGTGGCGGCGTCCGTCGGATCTGACCCGTGTGGGCCTGATCGAGTTGACCCTGCAAATCGGGGCGGCCGTGTTCCGGCTGACGCAACTGCTCCTGTTTGATCAGACCGCCCACGGGCTGGGTGGGTACTCGTACTGGATGGTCATGAGTTATCTGGTGGCTTCGCTGGTATTGCGGCCCTCGGCCTTCTTGCTCGCGTCGCTGGGACAGTACGCGGCGCTCATAGCGGTGGGCGCAGCCTTCTGGTGGGCGCCCGACATCGCGCCCGACATCAGGGCGGCACAGGCCAACCTGTTGCTTCAGCTCTATCTGATGCACGGCACCGTGATTGCCTTTTTGTTTTTGCAGCATCAGCTGCGCCGACAGTATGTGCAGGCCCTTCTGCAAGCAGAACGGGAGGCCAATCTTGCCCAGGTGGACGCCTTGACGGGGCTGCCCAACAGGCGGCAATTGCAGGCCTGGCTCGCTGCGGACCTGGGACGCGTCGCCGACAACCAGCCCCTCAGTCTTGTGTTGTTTGACCTCGACCACTTCAAACAGGTCAACGACACCTATGGCCACGAAATGGGTGACCGGGTGCTCCGGGACACTGCGCTGGCCGCGTCCGATGCCGTGGGGCAGGGTGACCGGGTGGGCCGTTGGGGAGGCGAGGAGTTTTTGATTCTGATCGCGGGCGACCAAGCCGCTGCACAGCAGGTAGCGGCTCGGTTGCGCAGCGCCATGCGTTCCCTGTGGCATCCAGAATCACGCGCCATCACAGTCAGCTGCGGCATCTCTCAAGCCAGCCTAATCGACACGCCTGAAACGCTGCTCCGCCGGGCCGATACCGCGCTGTACCAGGCCAAGTCGGCGGGCCGGGACACCGCACGCGCCATTTGAAATGTTTCCCCAAAGGCCGTCAGCGAGCGCTTGAGACAAGCTGATATGGTCTCCGCGCTGCGACCCTGGACACAACTGTTTGACGATCCTAGCTGAAAACACGAAAGCGAAAACCCCGCCTAGTGCGGGGTTTTTACTTGGAGCCAGTGATCCGGGTCGAACGGACGACCTACTGATTACGAATCAGTTGCTCTACCACTGAGCTACACTGGCCGATCTGCCACCACATGCTGACGCAAAGGCTCAGCGAGTATATGGACGCTGCCTCAGGGTGTCAAGGCAAAAGGGCCGCCCCTGACCGAAGGGATCCCGCCTATGCTGTCCCGCATGACTCCTCCGCCACTCCTTCCCTTCCAGACAGTCTACGGCGCTCCCCAGCCGCTGGACTGGCTGTGTCTGGCCCCCCACCCCGACGACGCCGAGATCGGGGCAGGCGGAACCCTGATTCGTCTGGCACTGGCCGGACGTGCAGTCGGCATTCTGGAACTCTCCCGCGGCGAGCGCGGCACTCAGGGAACGCCGGAAATACGGGTGCAGGAGTGCGCCCAGGCCGCAGAACTCATGGGCCTGAGCTGGCGTGGCAATCTGTGCCTGAAGGACGGAGAACTGGCGGATACACCTGCTGGCGCACACGCGCTCGCCGCTGCCCTGCGTGCCGTGCGCCCGCGCGTGCTGGTGGTGCCGCACCACCGGGACCGCCACCCGGACCATTTCGGCACCTACCATCTGGCGCGGAGGGCGGTTCACCTCGCGCAATTGCGCCGGGCCGATCTGGACGGCGAACCACACCGCATCTCGCGCACACTGCTGTACCAGGGAAATGCAGATATCCAGCCTGACCTGCTGATTGACGTCGGCGGGGTGCAGGTCCAGTGGGAGGCAGCCGTCCGCGCTCATGAAAGTCAGTTCACAGGGGGGGTAGTGTCCGAGACCGTGACTCCTGAGATCATTGAGCGCCGACGCGCTCGCCAGAGCTACTGGGGCACGCTGGCGCGCGTACGTTATGCCGAAGCCTTCGAGGCGGAGGACGCTCTGCTGGTGGACCCGCTGGCGTTGTAGTTGTAAGCCACGCTTCCGGGCCGTCTCAGTGCCGCTCGGCCTCCACTGTGCGGAGCGTCAAGACCCGCATCAGCCAGATGGCCGGATTCAGGAGTGACGGCCCACGCCTGAGCTTGCCCAGGAGTCGCTGCCCAGTCTGGCTGTGCCGGATGGTGCCCAGAGTCTGACGGACCCCGGACCTGAACCCCGGATTGCGGGCACCCCTCCCGCCGTTCGGCACCGTCAGGCGGTCGAGCACGGCCCGGATCGCCTGCGGCTCGATTACCCTGTCCAGGCGACTGGATCCCGAAAGCAACTCCTCTTTCACGGCTTCGCGGTGACGGACCAGTTCGGCGCACCAATCGGTTTCATAGCCCGACGACCTGGCCAGGGGCACCCGGTAGATGCCGGGATCCATCTCCCGCAGGGCACCAATGAGCAGTCGTTTGCCCGCCAGCAATTCAGGTGGGAGACGATAGATGAACTCGGCCAGCGCGCCGTCCAGATAAGGCATGTGAACGGCGGCGGCCCGCCCCGCGAAACGCTCGCGCCACGGCAGCAGACTGTGGGACAGGTACTGCTGGGCCATGACCAGAAAGTCCTGCTGATAGGGGTCCGCGTAGCGGTTGGCCTGGGCACGGATCTGTCCCAGCTCAGCACTCCAGGCCGTCCCGAGGGCCTGGCGGTCGGCTGGACTGAGGCACGTGGCCAGACTGCCCAGCGTCCCGAACGGTTCGATGTGACGCCGGGCCAGCGAATCGGACACGTCGGACAGGCGGAACGGTGAGATCTCGTGCATCTCGTCGCCCACGAACACGTCTGTGATCGACCGCGCCGCCAGCGTGTCCCAGGCATCGACTTCATCACAGAGGTTGGTGACTCCCCGGCCCCAGCGTGCATTGCGGCGGATGGTGGCCAGCAGGTCGCCGCCGTAGGCCTGGACGCTCTCGTGCCTGGAGCCGTACTGGGCCGCCAAAGCGCCGGCCATGCTGGAGTCACTGTGCGACAGCTGCGTGCCCTGAGCGTACGAAAACGTGCGAACCTCGCAGCCCGCAGAAGTCAGCAGACTCAGCAGGCCGCGGGAATCATGGCCACCACTCAGGGAAAGGTGGACCGGTCCAGTCAGCCCGCGGGTCCGGCGGCGCACCGAGCATCGCAGAAGGTCGGCATAGTCCTGGCGCAACTCGGCTTCGGGGCGCCGGTCCAGTCCCTCGGGCGGGCGCAAGTGCCAGTACGCGCGGCTCTGGATGCCTCCGCTCTGCACAGTGTGTAGGCTGGCGCGTTCCAGGCTCTGCACGCCCTCATAGAGGGTCAGGTTGTTCACGAGCATGCCGCTGGTCAGCGCGCTTGCCAGGCCGGCAGCGCGGTAGGGCCTCCAGATAAAATCAGGATGATCCGGCAGGGTGGAGACTGTCACGTGTTCGCGCCCATGGGCGGCGTACACCTTGCACGTTCCCAGCCGGTCTGTCACGGCCACCACGGTCCCCAGGGCGGGGTCCAGCAGCAGCAGCGAGAACGACCCGTCAAAATACCGGGGGAAGGCCGGACCGTGCTGGCGGTACAGCCGCAGCACACCCGCCAGGTCGATGTCGTACACCTGACCCTTCAAAACGGCGATCATGCCATCCTGCCGTAGGGTGGCGTCCGGCGCGGCGTCCAGCTCGACCTGCCACGGGCCGACGGCGAGCGTCCCATTACTCAGGTCACCGGTACGCGCCTTCAGAACGGCACTGAAATCATGGTGCAAGGCAGATGACCCTGGCCTGTAGGTGCGTAGCGGGCAAACAGAAGTGATGAGGGCAGGCAGCCGACATTGCTGTCTACAATTCCTTGATCTTCGCCAGCACCACTTCGGGACGCACGGTGTATTCGCCCGTCTGAGCCTCGATGTGCTGGAAACGCACCACGCCACCCTTGTCGATCAAGAACACAGCGCGTCCGCTGATGCCGCGCTCGTCAATGGCAACGCCGTACTGCCGCGCCACATTCAGGTTCATGTCCGAGAGCAGCGGCACCTCGATGCCATACTCGGCGGCCCAGGCGCGATGGGCGTGGATGGAGTCACGGTTGACACCCAGCACTGCCGCGCCCGCCTCGGCGAAGTCATCCTGCCGCCCGGAGTACTCGGGCAGCTGCATGCTGCACACCGGGCTGAAATCCAGCGGGTAAAACACCAGCACCACATTCTGGTGGCCCCGGTAACTGCTGAGGGTGACGTTCTCCCCCGTGTTGGCGGGCAGGGTGAAATCCGGAGCGGGCTGTCCGATGAGGCTCATGAGGACAGTCTAACGGGTGGAGTGGGATTCTAACGGCTTAATTCTACTTTCGGCCAATCTGCACTCTGCTCTGTGACCGCCACCCAATCCCCTATCCATTTTGCTCCACAGTCGTTTGAACGATGTCTGGAAGCGCTGACCCAGTGCTGGTATCTGGCCTTGGGCCAGTTGCCCCTCAACATGTCAGCGGGCGCTTCTAGGGCACTGGGTGCTGGCTTGACCACCCTGCCTCTCCCTTCACGTTTCAGATACGGAGGCTTGTACCGCGTCCCGGTTCAGAAGATGGTCAGGCGGCGGGCGCTAGGCTGAGTCTCTACCGTCCCCAAGCCTGCACTGACCCACAGGGTACCTGGCAGGCCAGCGCGGCGCAGGGGAACGGCCCTGAAAGACGATACTTCACCCCCAGACCACGGCGGGTGATCCGAGGAGGAACCCACATGGCCGAGATTCTGCCCCCCAACATGCTCAACGAACGCCCCCAGACCCCGGCAGGCCTGCTCAGCAGCCGCGAGAAGGACCGTCTGATCGAGCGCGGCTTTCTGGGCCTTTACCGCTGGTATACCGCGCGCAGCCAGGAAACACGCAATTGGAACGCGGACCGCAGCTTCGACTGGAAGGCGCTGAGCAAGGACCTGCCCCCCGAGATCGTCACCGTGACCCAGGGCTTCTTTGCCGTCGAGCAGTACGCGCCGGACTTCACCAGCAGCCTGCTGAATCTGGTGCGCCGCAGCCACGGGCGCAGCCACTTTCAACTCCGCTGGGGCAGTGAGGAGGAGAAGCACGCTGACGCCTGGGAAAATGCCGTGTTGTTCAGCGGTAAGCGCAGCCCGCAGTGGATTGCCGAATACAAGGAACGCCTCAAATCCCAGACCTGGGAGCTGCCCTTCCCCGACGCCATTCACAATCTCGTCTACACCGTGTTTCAGGAGCGCGCCACCCAGCTTAACTACCTGAACATGATGAAGATCGCCCAGGGCAAGAGCGACAAGCCGCACCTGGCAGGCTTCTCTGACCCGGTGCTGGCGAAAGTCGCTCAGACCATCGCGGTGGACGAGGCGGCGCACTACAACTTCTTCCTGGAAGGCGTGCGGATGTACCTGTACTACTACCCACAGCGCACCTTAGAGGCCATCAAGAACGTGATCGGCCAGTTCTCCATGCCCGCGTCCATGCTGGTGCCCGACTGGAAGGAATTCTCCGAAACGGTGTACCGCGCCGGGATTTACGGTCCGCGCGATTTCAACCGCGACGTGATGCAGGTGGCCTTCCGCAATCTGGGCATCGAGAGCCGTAAGGCGCTGGAGGACGGCATCCGCAAGACCCGCGAAGTGCCGGATTTCGATGGGTACAACCACCGGACCACCGCCATTTTCGACACCTTCGACTACGGCATGGTGGAGGGCGACGTCAGACGGCTGCACCTCAAGATTCAGGACTACGAGAAGGAAATCGGCTTCGACACGGTGGACCCCACCGAGTTCGTCGAGAATCCGGCAATCCCCAAGAAGGACGGACAGGCAGCGGACGACTGAGCCGGCCGATTTCAAGGCAAGCCCTGGCTCCGGCTGGGGCTTTTCCTATTGGGTACACGGCACAGTCTGGTCACCAACCGGGAGCAGGCTGCCAAGAATTACAGACGGCAGCCCTAGCGCTCCAGCCCGTAAATCTCCAGAAACCGGGTCACCCGTGCCTCCAGCGTGGGCAGAAAAGCCACCTCCCCACAGATCCAGTCCGGCTGATAGTGGCGACACACGGGCGGACGGGTCAGGTAGATCTGGCAACGGCAGTCGGCGGCCAGATGCGCGCAAGCCACGCCCAGTGGCTTGGCCAGCGCGTGGATGTCGGGGGCCGCGCAACACGCGCCGCAGCCTGTGCAGTCCCGGACCAGGGCTGAACGCGGCGGGTATTCGGGCGGCGCGGAGAAGCGGTCCACGCTCCTACTTCAGCGCCCGCACAGCCTCGATCAGGGTGTCGTTCTCCGCAGGTGTGCCGATGCCGACGCGTAGGCAGCCCTCAAGACTGGTCAGGCGGTCCTGACGGCGGGTGACGATGCCCCAGTCGATCAGGTGGCGATAGGCGACTTCGGCGTCCGGGGTCCGCAGCAGGAAGAAGTTAGCGCGGCTGGGAATGGCCTGGCAGGTGGGATGGTCAGCCAGGGCTGCGAGCACCCGCTCCCGCTCGGCGACACCTTCCGCAACGCGCTCTTGCACGTAACCGGGGTTTTCCAGGGCCACTTCCAGCGCGGCCTGGGTCAGCAGGTTGATGTTGAAGGCCGGAACCAGCTTCTGGAGTTGCGTGGCCAGATCGGCCCCCGCCAGCGCGTACCCGGCACGCAGTCCGGCCAGCCCCCACGCCTTGGAGAAGGTCCGCAGGCTCAGCGCGTTGGGGTGCTGGCGCACCAGATCGCGGCAGTCGGTTCCGCTGTACTGGTAGTACGCCTCGTCCAGCACCACCACCCACTCACCGGCAGCCTCCAGCAGCTCGCGCACGACGGCCACGTCATCCACGTGTCCCGTGGGAGCGTGTGGCTGGGTGATGTACAGCACGCCAGGGCGCTGGCGCTGCAGCTCGACTTTCAGGCGGTCCACCGGCATCGAGAAGTCCTCGTTCAGCGGTACCTGCACCAGCCGCGCGCCCAGCATCTTGGCCTCCAGGGTGTACACACTGAAGGTGGGATCGACGGTCAGCACGGTCTGCTCGATGCCTGCCAGCTCGGTCAGGAGCTTGATCAGCACGTTGCTGCCAGGGGTAACCACCACACTGCCCGTGTCCCAGTCCTCGTAGCGGGCAATTTTCGCGGCCAGGGTATCGGCGTGCAGGTCCGGGTACCGGTTCCAGGGCTGCGCCAGCATACGCTCGGCGGTCCTGGCCTTCAGCTCTGCCGGAAAATCATAGGGATTCTCGTTCTGGTCGAGCTTGATCGGCACCTGAATGGGACTGAAAGGGTATGCCGGAACAGCCCGCACGGCAGGCCGCACGCCCACAGGCGCCCCCGCGACAGAAGGATTGGAAGTCATGTTCCGTGTTCTACCATCCGCTTCACCACCTTGCAGTGGGACTGTCCACAAGAACCAAACGGTCGTTAGGGACCGTGCTAGGCTTCGGGCCAGCAGGCGTGACCTCGCGCCCCCCTTTTCGATCATGACTGAAACTGCCAAACCCCGCCGCGCCCAGATTCTCGATTCGGCCAGCCGCCTGTTCTCCGAACGCGGCTACCACGCCACCAGCATGCGCGATCTGGCAGGGGATCTGGGCATGCAGGGCGGCAGCCTGTACGCCCACATCAGCGGCAAGGAAGAGCTGCTGATCGAGATCGTGAACGTGGCCTCACGGCAGTTCGACGAGGCGCTGTTCACCCTGCGCGGCCTGGAACTGCCCGCCGACGAGAAGTTGCGCGAGGCGATGCACCGCCACATCCGGGTGGTGGCCGACAACATGGACAGCGCCACCGTGTTCTTTCACGAGTGGAAGCACCTGTCCCCCGAGGCCTACGCCCGAGTGACGGGGTGGCGCGACAGCATCGACGCCTTCTACCGCGAGCTGATCACGCGCGGCATCGAGGAGGGCACCTTCCGCGCCGATCTGGATCCGCGCATGACCGCGTATCTGGTGCTGTCCGCCGTGAACTGGGCCTACACCTGGTACCGCCCCGGCGGCCCGCTGACCCCCAGAGATGTGGCCGACTCCTTCGCCGATATGCTGCTGAGCGGGCTAAGGTCTGAAGCATGAGCCACCCCACCGTCACCGTTCCCATCCGGCAGGCCCTGAAGTACGCCCAGGAGCGGGCCGAGAGGTTTGGGCGCACGCAGCAGCTCGAAATCGGCGTGGACCTGTTCATCCGCATCGCTCCCGGCGGGCGCAAGTTCCTGCTGTTCTGCCTGGACGACGAGCCACAGCGCAGCGTGGCCGAGGCCATTGCCGCCACCCTGGCGCTTAAGAACCCCCAATACGGCTGGCACCAGGGGCAGACCCTGCGCTCGCTGACCGTGATCGAGGAAGGTGCGGAGGATGTCCCCGAAAGCGGGCCGGGCGAGGCAGAGGACGGCGTCCAGCAATAGAAATCAGATTGGGAGTGACAGACCGCGAAGAGCTTTGCTTCTTCGCGGTCTGTCGTTTTGACCTTCCGGCAACCTGTCCTACGCCAGACTGCCGTTGCTCATCACGCCCGTGCCGATCAGCACCAGGATCAGGATACCGATCACCACGCGGTAGACGGCGAAGCCCTTGAAATCGTGGTTGGAAATGAAGCGCAGCAGCCAGCCGATCGAGATGTATGCCACCACAAAGCTCACGCCGATGCCCAGCACCATGTTCAGCGCGCCGATCTGGCCCAGCACGGCGCGGCTCTTGATCAGGTCCAGCAGGGACGCGCCGCCCAGGGTAATGAAGCCCAGGTAGAAACTGAACTGCGTGGCGGTGGGACGGTCGAGTCCCAGCACCATGCCGCCCAGAATGCTGCTGGCGCTGCGTGAGAAGCCGGGCCAGAGCAGTGCCAGACACTGAACCGCGCCGATTGCCAGGGCCTTGGCCGGCCTGATCGACTCGATGTTGTGAACGCTGGGGGTGGATTTGCGGCTTTCCACCACCCAGATCAACACTCCCCCCACGATCAGCGCCCAGGCCACCACGCTGGGGGTAAACAGCAGCGCCTTGATCTTCGAGCCGAACAGGATGCCCAGAACAACAGCGGGAAGACAGGCCACGATCACGCTGGTCCACAGGGTCTGCTGCGTCCTGTCGGTGGCGATATGGCGGATTTTCAGGAAATCTTTCCAGTAATAGACCAGCACCGACAGGATCGCCCCACCCTGGATAATGACCTCGAAGGCACTTTTCATCTCTGGGGTCCAGGGACTGGACAGCAGCCCCTTGAGCAGTTCGCCCGCCACGATCAGATGTCCGGTGCTGCTGATGGGCAGGAACTCGGTAATGCCCTCCACGATGCCAAGAAGAATTGAGTAAAGGGCGTCCATAACCGACAGAGTGTAAGGCCTGTCACGCGGGACAAGGCGTCCTCCGAAAGGTGCAGACTGGGAGAATGTCGTTCGGGCCGTACCTGACCTACTGGGGTCTGCAGCCGGATGGCCCGGCGATCCAGACCCCCAGCAGCGACCTCCTGCCCGTGAGCTATGGTGCGATGGCGGCCATGCTCAAGATCGCCCACGACGACGAGGAACGGCGCGGAAACGGCGTGATGGTCTGGTGGGCCGGCCGGGGCGCCGCCCGGGTCTACCAGCACGACGGCGCGGCCCTGCTGATGGAGCGACTGGACGTTCACCCGTCCTTGCTGGAGATGGTGGCCGCTGGGCAGGATGACGAGGCGACGCGCATCCTGTGCCGGGCCGCGGCAAGCTTGCCCCGCGCGCGGCCCTGGCCTGAACTGCCCACGCTGCGGCGCTGGTTCAGGTCCCTGGAAGCCGTGGCCCCGGCGACAGGTGGGGTCTTCGCCACGGCCCTCGCCACGGCGCACGAACTGCTGGACGCGCCGCAGGAGGTGGGTGTGCTGCACGGCGATATCCACCATCAGAACCTGCTGCACAGTTCCTTTGGGGGCTGGCGGTTCATCGATCCCAAGGGCATCCTCGGCGAGCGCGGCTTCGACTCCGCCAACATCCTGTGCAATCCCGACCTGGGGACGGCCACCGTACCGGGACGGCTGGCCCGGCAGGCCCGGGTCATCGCGAACACGGCAAACCTGGAACTGGAACGCGTACTGGGGTGGGCGCTGGCCTACGCCGGCCTGTCTGCCGCGTGGCATCTGGAGGCCGGCGAGAGCGAGCTGGCTCAGACCACGCTGGAAGTGGCCCGGATCGCTGCGGCAGAACTGGGCCGGACCATCTGAGGCGGGTGCCATCAGAAACGGCCCACGTTGCGCGCAGGCCGCCCCTCAGTTCGGTGATTTGCAGGCAGGGCGGTGCCCCGCGTCCCCAGCCTTACTTGATGGCGCCGTTCAGGCCGTTGGGGTAGAAGCCCCCCTTGCCTGCGCCAGGAGCCAGGTAAACGATGTTCAGCACTTCACGGGTACTGCGGCCGTAAGCCACGCCATTCTTGTCGGCGGGAGCAATCACGGCGTTCCCGGCGTTGTCGGTCAGGCCCATGTCCTTGCCGCCGCCCACCTTGCCGCGCAGGTTGCTGATGGCCTGCACGACCTGGCCCACGTACAGCCCCGCCGCCGCCGTGATCTGGCGCTGCTGGTACAGCATGGTGCGGATCGCGCCGCCGTGGTAGGCCTCGACGGCCAGAATGCCGGCGGCGGCCTGCAGGTAGGCGGGGTTGGTGATCAGCGTGGCCGCACCGGCGTAGGCGGTGACACCCACGTCCTCGAAGATGAACGCGCCGTGCAGGAAGAACAGGTCGTTGGCGTAGGGGTTGAAGCCCGTGATGGCTCCACCGCTGGCCGCGCTGCCCGCCGCCTTGAACGCGGCGTCGAGGTCAATCACCGGACGCATCACCGCACCCTTGCCCAGCGCGCCGTGCAGGAACTTGACGTGCGACAGCTCGTCCTCGGCAATGTCTTTGGCCAGCGCCTGCACGTTGCTGTCCTTGAACTGCATGCCGCGCGCCATGTCAAGGCCGGCAGGCAGGCGGATGGCCGCGTCGCCGCCAATCTTCTTCAGTTCACCCAGACGGCCCACTGCGGCCAGGTAGAAGGCCGCTTCCAGGTATTCCAGGTTCAGGGCGAAGTTCAGCACGTCGCCGTCGATGTCCTTGGCGGGGGCGGCCAGGGCAGGAGCGGCGAGGCCCATCGCGGCCATGCCCAGGCCCGCTTTGCCCAGGAAGCCCAGGGCGGCGCGGCGGTTGAGGTTGGATTCGGTGGTCTGACTGTTGGTGGTCTGGCTGGGGTTGGTGTCGGTCATGGCAGTGCTCCTTGGGGACAAGAGGGCGGGACGGGACAGCGCGCCGGGGCGTGTCCTGGACGGGTTGGAGCGCGGGAGGAATGCAGAAGTGCAGCTGGTCTCTCCTGACTCATCCGGATATATGCAGCGGCCCCACAACTGGATCAGGCAGCGTCAGAACATGAACGGCGCATAAAGGTCTGCCGCCTCGCTAGAGTGGGCGCATGACCGCCTCCCCCACCTTGTTCGAGCGCATCATCGCCCGTGAGATTCCCAGCGACATCGTGTACGAGGACGACGATTACATTGCCATCCGTGACATCGCGCCCAAGGCCCCGGTCCATCTGCTGGTCATCCCCAAGAGGGTCAGTGCCCGCCTCGACGAGATCACCGACGCCGGGGAAATGGGAGCCCTGTGGCTGACCGCCGTGAAGGTGGCCCGGCAGCACGCCGAGGACTACCGCCTGCTGGTCAACTCCGGTGAGAAGGGCGGTCAGGTGGTGTTCCACACCCATATTCACATTCTGGCGGGCTGGGAGAACGGCCCCGAGAGCGACACCTGATGCCCCAATTTGATGCCATCCTCTTTGACCTCGACGGCGTTCTGGTGGACAGCGAACTGCAGGCCAACACCGTCTGGGTGCAGCTCCTGGCCGAGCAGGGACTGGATATCGATCTGCCCACGTTCATGGCGAACGCGGTGGGCGGCACGCATGTGGTGCTGTTCGAGTGGCTGAAGAACAGTTATGGCTGGACGCGCCCCGAAACCTTCGTGCCTGAACTGGATGCCCGCCTGCATGAGGCTTTTGGCAGCACACAGGCCATTGAGGGCGCGGCCCGGACGCTGGCACTGCTACGAGAGGCGGGGCTGCCCTTCGCTGTCGCCAGCAACAGCCTGCGCAGCCGCCTGAAGCGCAAGCTGGAAGCGTCGGGCCTTGCCCCGCTGGTTGGGGAGCACGCCTACGACCCGGCCCATGTCGGCGGACGCGGCAAACCCGCCCCGGACCTGTACGCCTACGCCGCAGCTCAACTGGGCGCGGACATCACCCGCTGCCTGGTGATTGAGGACAGCGTGACCGGCCTGAGCGCGGGTGTTGCAGCTGGCGCAACAGCTTGGGGGCTGCTGGCCGGAGGCCATGTCCATCCGGACAACGCTGCCCATCTGACCGGGGCAGGGGCGAAGAGGATCCTCAGAACACATAAGGAATTGCAGGGAGCGCTAGGGTTGGTAGGAGCGTCCCTGACTCAGCCCGGCTGACTGCCACAGTCCCTGGGCGGCCACTCCGGCACGGCAAGGGCGCATGAGAGGTCTGTTTAGGAGGCTTGCTGACCAGTCCGGCGGGCTCTCCTCTGAAGCAATTCTCAACCTTTTTCGCCCCCGTCCCCAGACGCGCCTACACTGCGCCCCATGTGGTGCGCGCCGTGTGGATGAACCTGTTGCTGGCCTTCATTCCCATCAGTCTGCTGCTGGAGTGGGTCTTTAAAGCCCCCCCACTGTGGATTTTCGCCACAGCAGTGATTGCCATCATCCCGCTGGCGGACCTGCTGCGGCAGGGCACCGAGCAGATCGCAGCGAGGGCCGGGCAGACCATCGGCGGTCTTCTGAATGTGACCTTCGGGAATCTGGCCGAACTGATCATCGCCGTCTTCGTGCTGCTGGGCGGCAACACGGTGGTGGTTAAGGCGCAGATCACGGGCAGCATCATCGGGAACGCGCTGCTGGGACTGGGTCTTGCCATCCTGATCGGCAGTTTCGGGCGCAACCGGCAGAAATTCAACCGCGAGAATGCCGGGCAGCTCAATTCCATGCTGTTCCTGGTGGTCATCGCCCTGCTGATTCCGGCCCTGTTCGACTACACCGAGCGCCTGCCCGATTTCCTGGCGGGCAGCACGCAGGCGCGCGGCAATCTGGACGAGTACCTCAGTCTGGGCGTGGCCGTCGTCCTGATCACGGTCTACGCCCTCAATCTGGTCTACACCCTGGTCACGCACAAGGACGTGTTTGCGCTGGAGGGCGGAGAGGAAGGCCACGGCGGCGCGTCCCCCTGGCCCGTGTGGAAGGCTGCCGCCGTGATGGTGGGGGCCACCGTGTTCATCGCCGTGGAATCCGAAATGCTCTCCGGCGCCCTGGAGGCCACCAGCACGCAGCTGGGCCTCAGCCCGTTCTTTCTGGGGATCATCGTGCTGGCGGTGGTGGGCAACTTCGCCGAGTACATCGCGGGCAGCTACTTCGCCCGCCAGGGCAAGCTGGGGCTGGCCATCAACATTGCCGTGGGGGCCACCATTCAGGTGGCGCTGTTTACCGCGCCAGTGCTGGTGATCATCTCCTACCTGATCGGCAAGCCGATGAATCTGGTCTTTTCCAGTCCGCTGGAGCTGGCCGCCATCGTGGCGGTGGCCCTGACCGTGACCACCGTGACCAAGGACGGCGAGGCCACCTGGTTCGAGGGCGTGCTGTTGCTGAGCGTGTACCTGTTGCTGGCGCTGGCCTTCTTCTTCGTCACGCCCAGAATCGGGGGGGAGGAGACCGCCCTGCCCGCACCTGCGCGCACCCTCATTTCGTCCAGCCTTCCTGTCCACCCCCCGCTCCTCAGGCTCTAAACTCGCGCCCATGAGCCATTCCTTTACCCCCGAACGTCCGCTGCGCGTCGCCGTGATCGGCAGCGGCCCCAGCGGCGTGTACGCTGCCGAGGCGCTGATCAAGCAGAGCCAGATTCCCACCGAGGTGGACGTCTTCGACCGCCTGCCCACCCCCTACGGCCTGGTGCGCTACGGCGTCGCGCCGGATCACCTGACCATCAAGAGCGTGACCAAGGGCTTCGAAAAAACCTTCAGCGATCCGCGCGTGCGTTTTCTGGGCAATGTGGAGTTCGGCACGGACCTGACGCACGACGACCTGAAGGCACATTACGACGCCATCATGTACACCGTGGGCGCCAGCGGGGACCGCCGCCTGGGCATTCCCGGCGAGGATCTGAGCGGCTCGATGAGCGCCACCGAATTCGTCGCGTGGTACAACGGCCACCCCGATGCCGCCGCCCGCGAGATGGTCCTGAGTGCCACGGGCGTGGCGGTGGTGGGCGTGGGCAACGTGGCTCTGGACGTCAGCCGTATCCTCTTGAAGACGGTGGAGGAGCTGCGGGCGTCGGACATCGCTCCGCATGCGCTGGACGTACTGGAGCACAGCCCGGTGACGGACGTGTGGATTTTGGGACGGCGCGGCGCAGCGCAGGCCAAGTTCACCACCAAGGAGCTGCGCGAATTTGGCGAGCTGTCCGACGCCGAGCCGGTGGTGCGGCCCGAGGAGGTGACGGTGGACGAGCACGCCGAGGCTGCCATCACCGACAACGTGGTCAAGAAGAATCTGGAAGTGATCCGCGACTTTGCGGGGCGCACGCCGGAGGCCAAGCCGCGCCGCGTTCACCTGCGCTTCCTGGTGTCCCCGGTGGAAATCCTGGGCGACGAGGACGGCAACGTGGCGGGGCTGAAGATCGAGCGCAACACGCTGGACGACGCGGGCAACGCGGTGGGGACCGGCGAGACCGAGGTGCTGCCGGTGCAGATGGTGCTGCGCTCGGTGGGTTACCGGGGCGTGGCCTTGCCCGGCGTCCCCTTCGACGAGAAACGCGGCGTGATTCCCAACGAGGGCGGGCGGGTGCTCGGTCGCAGCGGCGAGTACACCTCCGGCTGGATCAAGCGCGGCCCCAGCGGCGTGATCGGCACCAACCGCAAGGACGCCACCGATACCGTGGCGCACCTGCTCGCGGACGCCGGGGCCGGAATGCTGCCCGCCGCCGCGCAGGCCACCCGCGCCGAGATTGACGCCCTGCTGGGCGAACGCGGTGTGGACGTGTACACCTTCGCTGACTGGCAGGCCCTGGACACCCACGAGCAGACGCAGGGCCAGGCACAGGGCCGTCCCCGCGCGAAGGTGGTTCACAGGCACGAGATGCTGGGCCACCGGCGCAAGTAAAGCCTCGGGCGGACACCGAGCGTGGGCATTCGTCTCCGCCAGCTTTGTCATACTTTTCCCCTGATGACATCCCAGCATTCCGACATCGTGGTGATCGGCGCTGGCCCCGCCGGTCTCCACGCTGCCTTTTACGCGGCGTGGCGCGGCCTGCGGGTACGCGTGCTGGAAGCGCGGAGCGAGCTGGGCGGCCAGCTCAGCGCGCTGTATCCCGACAAACGCGTCTACGATGTTCCGGGCCTCCCAGGAGCACGCGGGGCTGAAGTGGTGGCGCATCTGCGGCGGCAACTGGATGGGCTGGACGTGGACGTGCGGATTAACACCGTGGCTCGGACACTCACCAGCGACGGAACAGGCTGGAAGATCGGCACGGACCGGGAGGTTTTCACGGCGGGCGCGGTCATTCTGGCGGCGGGCCTGGGCGCTCTGCTGTCCCGTGCGCCACGCATCCCAGGCGCGGACTCGCATCCGGATGTCCGGACCGATCTTCCCGACTTCGAGGAGCTGAGTGGACGGCGCGTGCTGATCGTGGGCGGTGTCCCGCAGGCAGCCAGGGCAGCACTGAGGCTCATGGAAGCTGGCGCGAGGGTGACGCTGACCCACAGCCGGGCCGGCTTCCGGGGCGATCCAGGGTCCTTGGCCCAGCTGGAAGAGGCGAGAACCGCTGGACGACTTGAAGTCCTGGCTCCCGCTCGCCTAATTGCGCTCACGCCGCAGGGGGCCGAGTTGGAGGTGGAGGGTGAACGGCGTGACCTTCAGGTCGAGACTGTCCTCAGCCTGGGCGGCTACCTGCCTGACCTCTCCCCCATTCAGTCGTGGCCGCTGGACTGGCACGGCGAGTACGTCCCGGACGGCCCCGGCGGGAGCACCGTGCTGGAAGGCGTGTATGTGGCGGGCGATCTGGCGGGGTCGGGCGGCGACTTCAAACTGATCTCGGTGGGGCTGGCGCAGGCCGCCGTTGCCGCCAACCACGCCGCGCACCACGTGCGGCCCGAACTGAAGATCAGACCAGGGCACAGCAGCGACAGACGCCCCCCAGGGGGAGCGGACGAGCCCTAGGAGCGGTTCTCAAGCAACTGCCCGGCTTCGTCCACCCCTGCCGCTTCCAGCAGGCCCACCAGGCCCAGCGAAAAGCCGTCGTTCAATCTGGGCCATTCTGGCGGAAAGGGCTGAGTCTGGGTCACGTCGTTGGGCACCATCACCAACTTGAACCCGGCGGCGACGGCGGCGGTTCCACCGTTCAGGCTGTCCTCGACTGCCAGACACTCCCCGGCACGCAGCCCCAGACGCCGGGCGGCCAGCACGTACAGTTCGGGGTCCGGCTTGACGCGCTGCACATCGTCGCGTGTGCACAGCACTGTGAACAGGTTCAGCAGGCCGTGCTGCTCCAGCCAGCGCGTCACCCAACGGCGGTCGCTGCTGGTCGCCAGGGCCAGCGGCCATCCGGCGGCATGCAGGCCCTCGAGCACCCCCCGCACGCCGGGGCGCAGTTCCTGCTCGCCGATGTCGGCCACGATGCGGGCATGCAGATCCAGGTGGACGTTCTCACGGTCAGCCTGCACCTCCTCGGGGAGACCGGCCCAGGGATCGAAGGCGTCCCAGGTGCCGATGCCGCGCTGCCAGTCGGCCAGCGCCAGCTCACGCCCGTGTTGCCGGTACAGCTCCTGCCAGTGGTGAAACTCGCGAGTCTCGGTGTCCAGGATAGTGCCGTCGAAATCGAACACGACGGCCCGCAACACGTCGGAAGAGCGGGCAGAGGAAGGAGACATGCGCAGCAGTCTAGTGGGGAACCGCTCGGCGCGGCTTGAACGTCACTTCAGAACCGCCAGGGCAGTGGCCGGAGCTGCCAGGGGGCAGGTTGAATGATCCCGGGCCAAAGCATCCGGACGATCCTACTGACTTTTGGAAAGCATTTAACCTACAGTGGGACGGTGCAGGAGTTGACCATTTTCCAGGAGCTTGAATCGCGGACGCCGCTGGCTGAACGGGCCGGCGTCCTGAGCGAGTCGGCCCAGTGGCGTGGCCTGCCGGTGTTCGTGAAAACATTGATGGTGGACGATCCCGACGCCCAGGCCCGCTTTCACCACGAGGGCCGGGTGGCTGCCTCCCTGAATCATCCGGGGATCGTGCCCTTGTTGGCAGTCTCGCCCAGGCAGCTGATTTTCCCGTTCGTGGAGGGCGGGACCCTGCGTGAGCGGCTTGAGTGCGGCGTCCTGGACGTGCAGGAGGCCACCGAAGTCGTCATGGGCCTGCTGCACGCCGTCGTGTACCTGCACCGCCAGGGAGTGACCCACCAGGACCTGAAGCCGGAAAATGTGCTGCTGCAGAGCGGGCGCGCGGGCCAGGACACGGTGAGGATCATCGACTTCGGCATGAGCCACGCCCGGCACATGCCGCTGGACATTCACAGCGGCACGCGCATGGGCACGCCGCATTTCATGGCCCCGGAGCAGTTCTATGGCATGCGCGGCGACATTCGCAGCGACCTGTACTCGGTGGGCGTGCTGCTGTTCGACTGCCTTGCTGGGGGGCCGCCCTACGCCGATGCCCTGGGCTGGCTGGCCGGAATCCACACCGACCGGGCCGAATTGCCCGGTCCGGCGGCGCTGCACCCGCTGCTGCGCTCCGCACTGTCACGCGATCCGGCCCAGCGGCCCCACAGCGCGGGCGCCATGCTGCGCCTCCTGTGCTTGGCCCGCCAGGAACTGGGCCTGTCAGACCTGGAAAATCCAGGGCCAGCAGACCGGGCCACGCCGGATGGCGAAGATCTGGTTCTCCCGGGCACGGCGAAAGGCAGCAGCAAGCCATGACCCTGCTCGCCTTCACAGGCAACCGTTTTCTAGCTGAGGAAGCCCTGCGCGAGACGCTGACCAGCCGGGGCCTGAATCCGCGCGAACTGCCCCGGCTGGGCGGCGAGGACGTGACGGCCCAGACCCTGGGGCCTCACCTGTCGCCCGGTCTGTTCGGGGACGGCGGCGTGATTGTGGACTTTGAAGGGGTGAAGCCCGACAAGGCGCTGCTGGAACTGCTGGCGGGCGCGGCGGTGACGGTGGCCGTGCTTGACGAAACCGCCCCCGCCACGCGCACCAAGCTGTACCAGTCACGCGGCGAGCAGATCGTGTCTGCCGCGCCCAGCAAGCCTGGCGAGGTCACCGGCTGGGTGGTGCAATACGCCAGAAAACAGAAGCTGCCGCTAGACAGGGAAGCCGCCGCCTACCTGGCCGAAGTGTTCGGAGCCGATCTGGCAGGCATCGCGGGCGAGCTGACCAAGCTGGCTCTGCTGGACGGACCTCATACCAGAGAAGCCGTGCAGCGCGTGGTGGGCCGCGAGCCGCCGGGGGACAGTTTCGCCATGCTGGGCGCGGCCACGGCGGGCCGCCCCGGCGAGGCGGTGGGACAGCTCCGCCGCCTGCTGGCCTCCGGCGAGGACCCCTTTAAACTGATGGGCGCGGTGGTCTGGCAGTACAGCCTGGTTGCCCGCTGCGTGGCCCTGTTGCAGGAAGAAGGCCGCGTCACCGAAGCCGCGGCGGCCCAGCGCCTGGGCGTCAAACCGTATCCAGCCAAAAAAGCCCTCGATGTGGCCCGCAGGCTCAATGAGGCCAAAATTCGCGCCCATCTGGGCCGGATCCTGGACGCGGATCTGGCGATGAAACGTGGCCTGGACGCCGGAGTCACACTGGAACGCCTGATTGTGCAACTGAGCGTTTGAAGGCTCTATGTGATCCCGCACTCTCCACTCTGAAGAGCATTCAGCGTCTTTGCCCCTCCAGCGATGCCGCCACGCACCTCTATCGTGGGCCAGATCGTGGGTGCCCGTGGCGGCTGCCCTTGCCGGGGAAGGGATCTCTGACGCTGTGAATGTTCAGTCCTGGCTGGAGTCCCCCACCGTACCCTGGGCGTGTCCCGGTAGGCCATCGTGACCGAGTGGTGAT
The DNA here is from genome assembly GCF_014201875.1 of Deinococcus humi. Taxonomy (NCBI): domain Bacteria; kingdom Thermotogati; phylum Deinococcota; class Deinococci; order Deinococcales; family Deinococcaceae; genus Deinococcus; species Deinococcus humi. The sequence goes on from NZ_JACHFL010000001.1 coordinate 66,088, forward strand.
CGGCAGAAATGGACATGCTCTGGGCGGCGGCCCACACCAGTGGGCTCCCGAGATGATAGAATTGAACCGAGTCTAATTAAGCTCTACCCCCTCTCAATCCGGTCCTTTCCAAGGAGTGTCCAGCATGGATTTCACCCTGAATGACGAACAGCGCCAGCTTCAGCAACTCGCCCGCGACTTTGCGCGCAGGGAGATCATTCCGATTGCCGCAGAATACGATCAGAAGGAAGATCTGCCGTGGCAGGTGGTGGAAAAGGCATTTGAGGTCGGCCTGCTCAATCCCAGCATCCCCGAACACGCGGGGGGCCTGGGCCTGGGCATGTTCGACGAGTGCCTGATCGGCGAGGAGTTGGCCTACGGCTGCATGGGCATCTACACCGTGCTGATGGCCTCAGAGCTGGGTATTGCGCCCATCCTGATTGGCGGCACTGAGGAGCAGCAGGCCCGCTTTCTGGGGCCCCTGACCGAGAAAGCCGGGCTGGCGGCGTTCGCGCTGTCCGAACCCGGCAACGGCTCGGATGCGGCGGGGATGGCCACGATGGCCCGCGACGACGGTGACGCCTGGATTCTGAACGGCACCAAGATGTGGATCAGCAACGGCGGTGTGGCCGAGTTCAACGTGGTCTTCGCCACCACTGACAAGGCAGGCGGGCACCGCGCCACGGTGGCGCTGGTGGTCCCGAAAGATGCCCCCGGCTTCAGCCACAACAAGATCAAGCACAAGATGGGCCAGCGCGCCAGCCTGACCAGTGAACTGGTTTTCGAGGACGTGCGCGTGCCCAAGGAAAATCAACTCGGCGGCCTGGGCGACGGCTTCAAGATCGCCATGAAGACGCTGGACAAGACCCGCATTCCGGTGGCCGCCGGGTCCGTGGGGATCGCCCGCCGCGCCATGGAAGAGAGCATCAAGTACGCCAAGGAGCGCGAGGCCTTCGGCAAGCCGATCACCGAATTTCAGGCCATCCAGTTCAAGTTGGCCGAGATGGCGATGGGCATCGAGACGGGCCGGTTGATGTACCAGAAAGCCGCGTGGCTGGTGGACCAGGGCAAGCCGCACGGTTTCGAGAGCGCCATTGCCAAGGCATACTGCTCGGAAATGGCCTTCAGCGCCGCCAACGAGGGGATTCAGGTCCACGGCGGCTACGGCTACGTCGGCGAGTATCCGGTAGAAAAGCTGCTGCGCGACGTGAAGCTGAACATGATCTACGAGGGCACCAACGAGATTCAGCGTGTGGTGATCGCACGCAACTTGCTGAAATAAGCACTTCTCACCCGGTGCTCTGTTCCCCGTCTTACGGCGGGGGCTTTTTTATCGCCGGTCCACTTCCGGTTCCCGTTCCTCGGCCCGGTTGGTCTGCGGGTACAGCCAGCGCAGGAAGACCAGGAAAAGTCCGATCACCGTCGCCGTGCTGGTGGTCAGGAAGGCCACCAACACGCTGCTGTCCAGACGGAAAGGCCGCCCGCCCAGTTCGCCCCAGCCCGCGGCCAGGGTCAGGGTCACGTCCGCAATCAACCAGCCCGCAGACAGGATGAACACGATGGCCCCCACACCCAGCCGCAGGAGGCGCTGATCCACTGCCTCGCGGTAACGCAGCTGGCGGGTCATCCTCTCCAGATCAGCGTTGGAGGCCGGAGTGCGGCGTTCGCTTTCCAGGCCCTGCTGCACGGCCCGCTCAATGGCGGACTGAACGGTTGTGGACGGGGCTGGTGGGGGTGCTGGCGCGTCGCCGAGCCGCTCCAGTGGTTCAGGCACTGCGCGCCAAGCTGGTGTAGTACTCGCGGGTGATCTCATCGGGAATCAGGTTGTCCTGCAGCCCGTAGGTCTGGGACCACGGGCTGCCCGCACGGTGGGTCAGGCGCGAGAGTTCGCCGCCCTCCATGCCGCCGTAACCGCTCCAGACGCTGCGGATCACCTCCAGCGCCTCGCTGTCTTGTGTCAGGTCAGGTTCGCCGGGCGCGACGGGCAACGGCTCGGAGATCGGCACCCGGCCGCGCTCACCCCAGTGCTGCCACAGCCTCCGCACCACCGGACCGCGTTGCCAGGCATGCACCGTGTTGTACATCAGCGGACGGCCCAGCAACGCCAGCGTGTAACCGTGGGCGATATACACCAGCTTGTGCACCTGCATCTGCGTCAGAGCGCGGCCCTCGGCGCGGGCCAGCTCCAGAAAGGTGTTCGCCACCACCTCGGCAGCGTATCCGGTGCGTTTGGGATCGTCGATGGCGATAGTCATGGTGTCTGTCCTCCCTCCTTTCTGATCAACTCGTTCTGACCACAGCGTAACACTGCCGGTGGAAAGAGGCCAGAGCTTCAGTCCAGGCGACCCAGGTAGGCGTAGGTACGGTAGGTCAGTGTGACGTGACCCTCCTCCGCATAGGCCTCGAAGGCGCTGTCCAGTTGCCGCGCCACCACCGCAAACTGGGGATCGCTGGGTGCAGGCAGATAGCTGACGCTGCCGGCCAGAGCATGCAGGCGCTCACGGGTGAAGCGAACCGGATTATCAAAAACCTGCACCGCGAAGCCGCCCGGCATCAGCAGGGGCAGCTCGTGCTCTGGCACACGCGAGAGCAGCTCGCCGTCCTCGCGGCTGAAGGCGGTCACGACTTCGCGGTAGGCGGCGTTGAACCCGGTGTCCACCCCGCGCCAGTCGTTCCAGACCAGCAACACCTGCCCGCCGGGGGCCAGCACGCGCCGGAACTCCCGAACGGTGGGGGTGGGAGCAAACCAGTGCGCGGCCTGGGCAGCGGTGATCAGCCGGACGGAGGCAGACTCCAGAGCGGTGGCCTCGGAGGTGCCATTATACACGGCCAGACGGCCCGCCGTCACTTCCCCAGCCAGCGCCACTTCGAGCTGGCCACGCATCTCTGGATTAGGTTCCACAGCGTCCAGGGCAAAAGCTGGCCCCATAGCGTGAGCCAGCAGCAGACGGGTGAACAATCCTGTCCCAGCGCCCACATCCGCCACACGGCCAGAAAGCAGACCGAGGCCCGCCAGCCACTCTCCCAGCGCTGAAGGATACGTCGGACGGGCGGAGGCGTAAACCTCGGCGCGGCCCAGAAAGCGGTCCGGGTTGGTCACGCCCTGACCTTCGGCTTCTTCACCCGGATCTGTTCAACAGGGGCGGTCACTTGCGACGATGGCCGCCAGGCACTTGCCAGAAAGTAGGCCAGTCCACCCAGCGTTCCCGCAAGGATCAGGAAGCCCAGCAGACGCCACAGCACCGCTGCCGTTCCCACCACGAAGGCGCCCAGCCCCACCAGCAGTTGCCCCAGCAGCCATACCAGCGAGAGCGCCGCTACAGCCAGCAGCACGACGCCGATGATCGCCAGAATCAGTCTTGCCATGGAAGCAGAATAGGGCAACAGGGAACGGTGAGTTGCTGTAAGGAGAGGGCTTTCTGTCGCGGTTCCACGGGCGAACGGTCCGGTTCAAGCCCTCCGCCCGCCTCAACTGAGGAACAGACCTTGCTGCAAAGCGACGGAGTTTGCGTTCCATCCCAGCCGTCGCACAGACAGCAATAAAAAGAGGCCGGGAGCTTCACGCCCCGGCCTCCCCATCGCTGTGACTTTATGCCATGTTTCCAATGATCGCGTCGGCAAATTCACTGGTCTTGACTTCCTTCGCGCCTTCCATGTTGCGGGCGAAGTCGTAGGTCACGACCTTCTGGGCGATGGTGGCGTCCAGCCCCTTGAGGATCATGTCGGCCGCTTCTGTCCAGCCCATGTAACGCAGCATCATCTCGCCGGACAGGATCACGGAGCTAGGGTTGATGACGTTCTTGCCCGCGTACTTGGGCGCGGTACCGTGGGTGGCCTCGAAGATGGCGTGGCCAGTCACGTAGTTGATGTTCGCCCCCGGCGCGATGCCGATCCCGCCCACCTGGGCAGCCAGCGCGTCGCTGATGTAGTCGCCGTTCAGGTTCAGGGTGGCGATCACGTCGTATTCCTTAGGGCGCAGCAGGATCTGCTGCAGGAAGTTGTCGGCGATCACGTCCTTGATCACGATGCCGTTGGGCAGCTCGCACCACGGGCCGCCGTCGATTTCCTTGGCGCCGAATTCGTTCTTGGCGAGTTCGTAGCCCCAGTCGCGGAACGCGCCCTCGGTGAACTTCATGATGTTGCCCTTGTGCACCAGGGACACGCTCTTGCGGTCATTGTCGATGGCGTACTGGATGGCGGCACGCACCAGACGTTCGGTGCCCTCCCTGGACACGGGCTTGATGCCGAACGAGCTGCTTTCGGGGAAACGGATCTTGGTCACACCCATCTCGTTCACCAGGAAATCGCGCATCTTGGCGGCTTCAGGGGTGCCGGCCATGTACTCGATGCCAGCGTAGATGTCCTCGGTGTTCTCGCGGAAGATGGTCATGTTGACGTACTCCGGGTGAACGAGGGGGCTGGGCACCCCTGCGAAGTACTGCACCGGACGCACGCAGGCGTAGAGATCCAGCTCCTGGCGCAGCGCCACGTTGATGCTGCGGATGCCGCCGCCGACGGGGGTGGTCAACGGTCCCTTGATCCCGAAGAGGTATTCGTTGAAGGTATCAACGGTTTCCTGCGGCAGCCACTGGCCCTCGCCGTAGACCTCCACACTCTTCTCGCCCGCGTAGACTTCCATCCATTCGATCTTGCGCTCACCGCCGTAAGCCTTCTCGACGGCAGCGTCCAGCACCCGCACGCTGGCCTTCCAGATGTCGGCCCCGGTGCCGTCGCCTTCCACGAAAGGAATGATGGGATGATTGGGGACGTTCAGTTTGTCACCCTGCATGCTGATCTTCTCGCCCTGCTCGGGCCGCTGGATATGGCTGCTCATAACCTGCAATCTAGCGCCTCGCGGTCATGAGGAGAGGAAATCCCACTGTTACCCTCTAAGTTTGAGCCGAGTACAGGACCGGAAATGAGAGCATGTCCCCAACAAGCATTGGGGACAGATATCGGCCTCTGAAGGTTGATCTCACACCGCCCAGGCAGAAGGGGAGCATGGTTAAGGGACCTTAACGGGAATCCATTTTCAGGAGGTCCTTTGCATGAGTGACGACAAAAGCGCGGCTGGCAACATGCTCGACGCGGCCAAGGCCAAGATCAATGAGGGGGCAGACCGCGCCCGTGCCGCCGCACACGATCTGCAATCCAAGGTAGGTGGCAGCACCCTGGAGAACATGGGCGACAAGGCCAAAGCGACCGAGGACCGGGCCAAGGCCGAAGTCCACAACGCCGAGGCGAATGCCCATTACAGCGAGGGCAAACGTGAGGCCAAGGACGGCGACGGCCATTAAAGCCTGAAGCCCCGCTTCAGAGTTCAGCCCCTACCCCACGCGGGTGGGGGCTTTTCCGTGAGCAGACATGGGTGGCCTGAACGGCATGAGACCCAGACGACCGGAAAGCATCTCCCCTGCCCCCACACCGTTTATTCTTGCCCCCATGACCACAACTCCCCGGCGGGTGTCGCGCCGAGAACAGCACCGTGTCGGCGGCACGGGCGCGAAAGTCACCGCGCGCAACACGCTGATTGCCTACGCGTTTCTGCTGCCCTTCCTGATTCTGCTGGTGATCTACCACACCTGGCCGGTCATTTTCGGGACGTATCTGGCGTTCACGAAGTACAACATCATCTCGCCTCCACAGTGGGTGGGACTGGCGAATTTCCGGGAGCTGATGGCCGACGAACAGTTCTGGTCAGGGCTGACCAACAGCCTCAAGTACATTCTGATCGTGCCAGTCATTCAGATCGTGGCACTGCTGGTGGCGCTGCTGGTCAATCGACCCATGAAAGGAATCGGCTTTTTTCGCACGGCGTTTTACGTGCCTGTCGTGACCAGTTTCGCCGTGGTGGGACTGATCTGGAACTGGATGTACCAGCAGGAGGGACCAGTGAACGCGGTGCTGGGGTTCCTGGGGCTGCACCGGGGCGGCAGCTTTCTCAACAATCCGGCCACCGCGCTGTACGCCGTGATGTTCGTGACGCTGTGGAAGGGCATCGGCTATTACATGGTGCTGTACCTGGCGGGGCTGCAGAGCATCAGCCCGGAGCTGGAAGAAGCCGCCACCATTGACGGCGCGTCCCGCCCCCAGGTCTTCTGGAACATCACGCTGCCGGGGCTGAGGCCCACCATCCTGGTATGCAGCCTGCTGTCCACCATCAGCGCCATCAAGGTCTTCGAGGAGATCTACGTGATGACCCAGGGCGGCCCCGCCGGAAGCACCTACTCGGCGCTGTTCTACACATACTCACGGGCCTTTCAGGATTTTCAGTACGGGCTGGCCGCCGCCGCCGGGATCATCATCGCCGTCATTTCCATCATTTTCGGGCTGATTAACTTCCGGCTGACGCGTGGGGGGAAAGCCGATGCTTGAGACGCGCCCCGCCCCCGCCCAGCCCGATTCGTTTGCCGCCACCGCTGCCCGGCTGAAAGCCAGACGTCAGCAGCGCCGCCGCCTGACCGATTTGCTGGCCTACGCCGTGCTGATCGTCATCGCACTGATCATGCTGTATCCGTTCTACTGGACCCTGATCACCAGTTTCGAGCCGACGGGCAACATCTACGAGGCCAAGATTCTGCCCAGAGCAGTCGGCATCCGCAACTACGCCGAGATGTGGAAGGGCACCACCGTTCCGTTCTGGCGGCTGATCCTGAACAGCCTGATCATCTGCACGCTGGGCGTTTCTCTGACCGTGACGCTGGCGACGCTGGCCGCCTACCCACTGGCGAAGATGCGTTTTCCGGGCCGTGACCTGATCTTCTACGCGATCCTGGCGCTGATGGTGCTGCCCAACGAGTCCGGGCTGATCGTCAATTACATCACCACCATCAAGCTGGGGCTGCTGCAACAGACCAACCCGGTGATCGACGCCATCCGGCAGTACATGGCGGTGGTGCTGCCCGGTCTGGCGAGCATCGTGGGGCTGTTTCTGCTGCGGCAGGCGTACCTGGGCATTCCGCTGGAGCTGATCGAGGCCGCCCGCATCGACGGCGCCTCCGAGCTAACCATCTGGCGGCGCATCATGTTGCCGCTGGCGACCCCCACCATTGCCGCCTTCGCCATTCTGGAATTCGTGGCGTACTGGAACTCGTTCCTGTGGGCTCGGATCATGCTGCCCGACAAGAACCTGCTGCCGCTGTCGGCGGGCCTGCTGGAACTCAGCGGGACCTTCTCCACCAACAGCCGAGCGGTCATGGCGGGAGCGGTCATCACGATCATTCCCATCCTGATCGTGTTTGCCTTCGGACAGAAGTACTTCCTGAAGGGCCTGGAGGGGGCGGTGAAAGGATGAGGATAGGACTAAACTGGCATGTCACAATTCGGGGATGAAGCTAGTTCTGATGGGTGTAGCGGTGACCGCCCTGCTTGGCGCGTGCGGGCAGGTTCAACAGCGCATGGACCTGATGGATGTCAGAACGGTTGAGTTTCCGGCCAGCGTCGCCGCCGACGCTCCGATAGACATCGTTGTAGAACTCGGCTGGGGCTGTACCCCCGACTCACCTTTTGGCCAATTCACAGCCACCCGCACGGCCAAAGAATTGAAGTTGCAGGCGTTTACTAGGACCTATACAAAACCCGCGACCAACCCCCCGCCCTGCCCGCCCGTTTATTTCTACGGGAAACGCACCTACACGGACCCCGGCACCCCCGCCCGCAGTGACCCTTTTGAAGTCATCGTGAACGGCAAATCCTACGGAACCGTCCGCATTCAATGACCCTTTCCTACCAGACTCTCTCCCAGACCTGGGATGTGATCGTCGCTGGGGGCGGCACTGCTGGCGCCATCGCCGGAATTGCCGCCGCCAGGGCCGGAGCACGGGTGCTGGTGGTGGAGGCCCAGGGCAGCCTGGGCGGCACCGGCACCAACGCTTGGGTCACGCCGCTGATGCGAAACGTCTCGGCCGGCGAGAACCTGAACCGAGGCCTAACCGACGACTTGAAAGCCCGCCTGCTGGCACGCGGCGACGGCGCCATTGACCCTGGCGGCAACGACAACTGGTTCAATCCCGAAGGCATGAAATTCGTGCTGGAGGGGATGTTGCTGGTGGCGGGCGGCGAGGTGCTGTACCACACGCACATCGTTCAACCACTGATGGCTGAAGGCGGGGAATTCCGACAAATCACTTCTCTCGTCATTCACAACAAGGGCGGCCTGCAGGCGCTGAATGCCGCCGTCTTCATCGACGCCACCGGGGACGCCGACCTGGCCATCCGCGCGGGCGTCCCCTTTCACGCGGGCGATGAGGACGGCGTGCATCAGGCCATGAGCCTGCGCTTCACGCTGGCGGGGGTGGACACGGCGCGGCTGTGCGCCTTCCTGAACAGCAACGGGCAGGGGCAGACCGGTGAGCACTTCATGCATTTCTGGATGGTCTGGGGCAAAAACAGCACGCTGGAGCCGCTGTTCCGGCAGGCGGTGACGGACGGCGTGCTGCTGGAACGTGACGGCGACTACTTCCAGGGTTTCAGCATTCCGGGCAGGCCGGGCGAGATCAGTTTCAACTGCCCGCGGATCCGCGCTGATCTCCATGACGGAGCCGATCCCTGGCAACTCAGCGCGGCGCAGACCGACGGGCGGGAGGCGATTGACCGCCTAACCGCCTTTTGCCGTGCTTCCCTGCCCGGTTGCGAGACCGCCTTTGTTGGCGTGGTGGCCCCGATGGTGGGCGTGCGCGAGTCGCGGCGCATCGTGGGCGAGTACACGCTGACGCTGGAGGACATTCTGGACTGTGCCCGCTTTCCAGATTCGATCTGCCGCAACCACTACCCGGTGGACATTCACAGTGTCCGGGGCAGCACGAAGCTGCTGCACGAGCGCGACGGCACCGCGCCGTATTTTGCGAAGGACGCCTACCACGAGCTGCCGTACCGCGCCATCGTCCCCGTCGGGGTCTCCAATCTTCTGGTGCCGGGGCGGGCGGCGAGCAGTACCTTTGAAGCCCAGTCGGCCATCCGCGTGCAGCAAAACTGCCACAGCATGGGTGAGGCTGCCGGAATCGCCGCTGCCTGGGCCGCACGCGACCACGACGGACAAGTGCGCGGCATCGATACGAACGCGCTTCAGACGGAACTGAGGAGGCTGGGAGGAAACATCTGAGCGGCGCCAGGATGGACTGACGCTCATGGATCAAGAGCAGATGCGTCGGTGGACCAGCGCTGGAGTGCCAGAACATCCCAACAACTGGACACGGCGGACACGGACACTGCTGCCCTGTTCCGGTGGCCCCGTGAAGACCCAGGAGTGACGCCAAACGTTATCCAGAGGGGCATGCCGGCGCGAATTTCCGTTCAAGCACGCTACGCCGCAAAGCTGATGCCGCACCTCAAGGCGGCTCTCTACACTTCGTCCATGAGTCGAGCTGAAACCCTGAAGTCCGAGCGTGCCTACCGCATTGAACCCGAAGCCCGGTACACACCGCAGATCGGTGCACTGGCCGAGATGATGAACTACGCCCGCCTGACCACACTGCAGGCGGTGGAGGGCCTGACCACGGAGCAACTCGACGCCGTGCCGGAGGGCTTTTCCAACTCTATCGGGATGCTGCTGTCACATATCGCCGCCGTGGACTGGGTCTACCAGATGATGTCGTTCGAGGGCCGCGACATTGGAGAGGGGGACGGGGCGATTCTGGGAGGGCTCACCCTGGGCAAGGAAGGCACTCCGCCACCTACTGGGCAGAGCCTCGAAACCCTGCTGAACGAGCTGGCAGCCTCCCGCACCCTCACGCTGGAGACCTTTGCGGCCAAAGACGACGGGTGGCTGGCCTCCCGCCTGCCCGTCCCGTACGACGATATGAACCAGCACTGGGCCTGGTTTCATGTCATGGAGGACGAGTTCAGTCACCGGGGCCAGATCAGGCTTCTGCGCAAGCATGTCGCGCCGGGCAGGAAAACATGAGCCCAGGATTTTTGCTCATCCGACACGCCAGAGCGGCGGGTCAGGCTCCCGACGCGCCACTCACTGAAGAAGGCCAGAGGGCCGCGCAAAACTTGATCGTCCAACTTGGGCACCGCAACATCACCCGCATCGTCAGCAGTCCGTGGGTGCGGGCGGTGGACACGGCGCGGCCTCTGGCAGAGGCGCTGGGCCTGAGCCTCGAAACCGACGGGCGGCTGACCGAACGGGTCTTGAGCGGGCAGGATCTTCCCCATTGGCAGACCGCTTTGAAAGCGAGCTTTGCCGTTCCTGCCCTGAAACTGCCCGGCGGTGAATCCGGCAAGGCCGCCAGGTCACGTGGACTGGCCGCCCTGCATGATGCCCAGCAACGGGACGGCCTGAGCGCCGTCTTCACCCACGGCAACCTGCTGGCGCTGCTACTGGGTCTGGATTACGAAGGCTGGGCGGGATTAAGAAACCCGGATGTGTGGCAGTTCAGCCTGGACGGACAGGCTTCGCGTATACCCTTGGAATGACCCGCCCCTTCCATCCCGCCGATCCGCCCGCCGCGCCCATGGCCAATGGCCTGCCCTACCGCACCGAACGCCACCTGCTGGCCGGAGTTCCCGCGCTGCTGGAGCTGCCCCCGGAAGGTCAGGACGTGCTCGCGGTGTGCCTCGTCTACCATGGGGCCTGGGCCGCCAAGGAAGGCAAGCTGGGCGTGTATTCCACGCTGGCCACCCAGGGGACGGCGGTGGTCATTCCCGACGCCCCGCTGCACGGTGAACGGCAGGCCGACACCCCCACTGGCCTGAATGCCCGTGAATACGTCTGGGACAGTGTCTGCCGCTCGGTGGCAGAGGCCGGGGCCCTGCTGGACGCGCTGGCAGAGCTGTACGGCCCGCTGCCCGCCGTCGTCGTCGGCTCCAGCATGGGCGGCTACGTGGCCCTCACGCTGGCCCGCCAGGAGCGGCGCGTCAAACGGGCGGCGGCGCTGATCACCTCCGGCGTGTGGGACGAGCCGGAAGTCAGGAGGCCAGAACTCCAGGCGTTCTTGAATGAACATCGCCCTGTGACCCACGCCGACGATTTTCCCCCCACGCCACTGCTGCTGGCGAGCGGTGACAGCGATCCCACCTTTCCGCTGGACGCGCACCACGTGCCGACGGCACAGGCCCTGGGTGCGGCGTATGAACGGGCGGGGCAGGCCGATCTCTTCCAGCAACAGCTCTTCGCCGGCGTGGGCCATTACACCAGCGGGCGCATGCGGGACGCGGCGGTCGCATTCCTGACCCGGACAGGTGTGCCGTAGCATGGGCACCATGCCACTGCACACAACGTTCGACGGCCTGAAACTGGCCCTCCTGCTGACGGCGCTGGGCCTGGGCGGGGCGGCAGCACAGGTGGGCCAGCCCCTGGCGCCGTTCCTGAAGAGCCCGCAACTGGCCGCTGCCAAACAGGGGGCCGGGGGCCTGTTGACCTTCGCTGACGGCTCCAGCGCCGTCCTCCAGAGCCAGGGCGGCTATCTGACGGGCGCGAAGATTAGCGTGGCGAACCCGGACTCACAGAAAGCAGCGGTGCGGGCCGCCGAGCTGACTGGCCTGCTGAGCGGTTTCGGGGCCGGTCTGGCCGAGCCCATGCTGGGGTTTCTTACCCGCGACGATGTGGTCAAGGAGCTTTCGACCGGTCTGACCGTCGGCGCGGAGCCCTTCGCCATCACAGTCAAAACGGACGCCCGGCTCCTCACGGTGGACCTGAAACTGGAGCGCGTACCGGACGGGACCTTCGCACCCACCACCAACGCCCTGCCCGCCCGCACAGCTGGAGAGGCCAATGTCGTGCTGCGCGTGTACAGCGACTTTCAGTGCCCGTACTGCCACCAGTTCGAGAGCGAGGCGCTGCCCGCCTTGCTGCGCGCGCTGCCGGATGACGTTCGCATCGAATTCCACCAGTTTCCGCTGGAGAGCATCCACCCGCTGGCCCGCCCCGCTGCCGAGGCCAGCGAATGCGCCGCCCAGCAGGGCAAGTTCTGGGCCTACAAGGACGCGCTGTTTCGTGATCGTTCGTGGCTGGCAGGCAGTGCAAACCAGGTGTTCACCGCCCTGGCCGCCGACACGGGGCTGAAAGCCGAAGCCTTCAAGACGTGTCTGGCGATGCGCGGTGGTCGGGCGGCGGTGGACGCCGGACTGGCAGAGGCCGAACGCCTGGGCCTGGATGGTACGCCCAGCGTGTTTGTCGGCCCCTATAAGGCAGCGGACCCCTACGACGCGGCAGCTCTGCTCGACCTGATCAGCTTTACCCGCGCGGTGGAGGGCCGCCGGCCTTGACCCGGCCCCTCTACCATCAGGATCCGGCGTCGCTGTCGTTCTCGGCCACCGTTCAGGCTGCAGGTGGCTCAGAACTCGCGCTGGACGCTACCGCCTTCTACCCGGCGGGCGGCGGGCAGAGCGCCGATCACGGCGTCCTGCGCTGGCTGGACGGAGAGGCCCGCGTCACCGACACCCGTAAGGACAAGGCGACAGGGTTGATCTGGCACACCCTGGACGGTTCCCCTCCCAGCGTCGGCACGCAGGTGACCGGTGGGGTGGACGCGGCGAGGCGCTGGCGGCACATGGCGCGGCACAGCGGCGAGCATCTGCTGGCCCAGGCGTTCGTGCGGATCAACCCCGCCTTTGCCGTGGACGCGGTCAACATGACCCATCCCGAATGCACGCTGGATCTGCGCGGCGATCCCACCGAAGCCGACGTGCGCGCCGCCGAGACGCTGCTGCGCGAGACGCTGGCCCGCCAGCACCTGACCCTGGACACGCCCACCGTATCCGAGGAACAGTTGACCCATTACCCCCTGCGGCGCGAAACGAAGGTGCGCGGGCAGGTCCGGCTGGTGATTTTCCGGGACGGGGATGGCCAGCCCTTCGACGTCAGCGCCTGCGGCGGCACGCACGTTCCGCAGGCCAGTCTGGCGGCGCCGGTGGTGGTGCTGCGCACCGAGCGCATCCGGGGCGGGGTGACCCGTGTGGTCTTCATGGCGGGCGAGGAGGCCAGCGAATACCTGGGCGGCGTCTACCGCGAAGCCCGCGCACTGGCCCAAACCTTCAGCGTGCCGGTGGAGCGGCTGGCCGAGCGGGTGGAGGCGCTGCGGAGTGACCTCGCCGAGTCGAAGGCAGGGACGCTGGACCTGCGCGAGCGGCTGGCCCATGCCCTGACGAACGCCACGCCGCCCGATGCCTGGGGTCTGCGAATGCTGGAACTTCATGACCCGGCCCTGCTGCTGCCTGTCCTGACCGATCTCTCTGCCGGAGAGGTGCGGGTGGCCCTGGCGGAGGGCGGACGCTGCGGCGTCGCCAGCGCACGGCAGGACATTCACGCGGGCGAGGTGTTGCGGGCGGCGCTGGCCGTGACCGGGGGCAAGGGGGGCGGACGGTCCGATCTGGCGCAGGGCAACACGCTGAAGCCGGACGAGTTCCTGGCAGCCGTGCGCGCCGCCTTGGCCCCCTCGCCCTCCTCCTGATCGCCCGGCCCTGCTAACCTGTGTCCCCATGAGTATTCACCTGAACGCCGAACCCGGTCAGATTGCCGAAACCGTCCTGCTGCCCGGCGACCCGCTGCGCGCCCAGCACATCGCGCAGACCTTTTTCGAGAATCCCGTCCAGCACAATAACGTGCGCGGCATGCTGGGCTTTACCGGCACCTACAAGGGCCAGCGCGTCAGCGTGCAGGGCACCGGCATGGGCATCGCCAGCTCGATGATCTACGTCAGCGAATTGATCACCGACTACGGCTGCAAGAATCTGGTGCGTGTCGGCACGGCGGGCAGCTACCAGGAGGACGTGCATGTGCGCGACATCGTGCTGGCCCAGGCCGCCAGCACCGACAGCAACATCAACCGCATCCGTTTCGGCGAGAAGACCTTTGCGCCCATCGCAGATTTCGGGCTGCTGATGCGCGCCTACCAGATCGCCCAGGCGCGCGGCTTCACCACCCATGTCGGCAACATCATGAGCAGCGACACCTTCTACCACGACAATTTTGACCAGTACAAGATCTGGGCTGACTACGGCATTCTGGCCGTGGAGATGGAAGCCGCCGGACTGTACACCCTGGCCGCCAAACACGGCGTGAAGGCGCTGACCATCCTGACCATCAGCGATCATCTGATTACGCACGAGGTGACCACCTCCGAGGAGCGGCAGCAGACCTTCGATCAGATGATCGAGGTGGCGCTGGATGCGGCGCTGGGCCTGGAATAGGTTCCGGGAGTCACAAGAGAACGGGGCCACCGCTTGAGGCGGTGGCCCCGTTCTCTTGCAGCAAGCTCAGTACAGGTCATCGGCCCCGAAGGTCGTGCTGTTCAGGATGCTGTAGCCCAGGGCCGTCGCCGCGTCATTGCGGCTGCCCAGCGTGGTCATGACCGCGCGGCCCAGCGCCTCGTAGCGGTCCACCAGCGCCTTCCATTCCTGCGGTTTGTACAGGCTGGACTGTTCGTCAGGGGCTGGTTTGTAAGCGCGCAGGGTGGCGACGAACGTGAGGTGATCGGCGGTGGCCTGCGCGATCTTCTGACCGTAAAGTTGCCCGGTCCGGGCCCCCAGCGAACTGCGGGCGAGGGCCGACAGACCCTGCAACTGCCCTTCAAGTTCAGGATACATACGCGGAACAGCGTGGCTGTACAGCGTGCCGCCGCCCGCGCGGATGCCTGCCAGCTGGCCCTCCAGCGCCCGCATTTCGCGGTATTGCTGGCGCAGACCGTCAATCCGGGCGCTGAGTTTGGGGAAGGCCGTCAGCTCTTTTCTCAACCGGGCCGCGCGGCACTCGGCCCAGTTGAACGAAGCATTGTCCTGATCGGCCTCACTCCACTGGCCGATGGTCAGGGTGGCATACCCCCCGTCGTCCACCAGATTCGCCAGGGCGCAGTTCGGCGCGGTCTGAGCGTGGGCGGCGAGGCTCAGGGTCAGCAGGGCGGGCAGCAACCAGCGGGCAGGGGTCATGGCCCAGCTTAGCCGACAGACGAATCGGCGCGTCTACGCAGGCGGGCAATAAAGAAGCCGTCAATACCCCCCTCTGGCACGGTCAGGAGACCATTTCCGGCGGGAAGATGCGGTACCTCTACCTCCGGCACCTCCTCGGCGACAAAGTCGGGGTGCGCGGCAAGGAATCCGGCCACCACCTCCGGTCCTTCCTGCGGCGTGACCGAGCAGACCGAGTAGACCAGCGTCCCGCCTGGGGCCACCAGCGCGGCGGCATTGGGCAGCATCCGCGCCTGTAAGGCCGCCGCCGCCGTCACCGCGTTCTGGGTCAGGCGCAGCTTGATCTCGGGATGACTGCGCAGGGTGCCGCTGCCCGTGCACGGGGCGTCCAGCAGGACATGGGCGGCGGGCGGCAGGTCCAGTGGCGTGGTCAGGTCATGGGTCAGGAATTCGGCCTGCAGCCCCAGGCGACTCAGATTGGCGCGGGCCTGCTCGTGTTTGTGGGGCAGCAGGTCCACACTGGTCACCTGCGCTCCGCGCGCGGCCAGCATGGCGGCCTTGATTCCCGCGCCGCCCGCCAGATCCAGGACACGCTCGCCCTCCACCTCGCCCAGCGCGTCCACGCAGGCCAGGCTCGCCGGGTTGATGGGCTGGGCCCAGCCGCGCCCGAAGGCCTCGGTTTCTCGCAGGGGGCGGGACAGTTCCACCCGGTCCGTGCCCTGCGGACCAGGCGTGAGCCGGCTGCCCTCGGCCTCCAGGGACTTCAGGCCCGCGTCGGACACGCTCAGCCACAGCGGTTGTGGGGTGAGCAGATCGGCGAACACCGTCTCGGCAGCCGCGCCGTACACCGAACGATAGGTATCGGCCAGCCAGCCGGGCAGTTCGGTGCGTGTCAGCTGCGACGGCGCGGGGGCCTCGATGCGGCGCAGCACGGCATTGACCAGCGCCGGCGGGGCCAGCCGTGCACCGCGCGCCAGATTGACGTACTCGCTGACCACTGCGTGCGGCGGCGTGTCCAGGTACAGCTTTTCAAAGGCCCCGGCCAGCAGAAGCGTCCGGATCTTGGGGTGGGTGTCCCCGGTCAGCATGGGGGTCAGGGCCGTGTCCAGGCTGGGGAAGTGGCGCAGCGTGCCGTACACGATATGCGTTGCCAGCCCCGAGTCACGGCCTGGCAGGTGGGCCTGCTGCAGGGCGGCGTCCAGCGCGGGGGCGGCAAAAGTCTCGCCCGCCAGCACACGCAGCAGCACCCGCACGGCCAGTTCGCGGGCAGGGTTGAAGGATTCGGGTCTGGGCCGGGGCGTAAAGGTCATCCAGGGCCAGCATACGGGCTACGGCGGGGAGCAATGCCGGACGGGGGCGCAGGGCCCCAGCAGGCAGCGACCAACAGAACAGCCCTCCCGTCTTCACTTGGGCGGGAGGGCCAGAACTTTACGGGCGGGTTGTCGATGCTCCCGCTTCTGGAAGGCCCCGCCCGAAAGTGATCCCAGTGTGGACCCCTGCCGGAGACAGCACATCAGCCGAAAGTCGCAGGCCAGCTAGGTCGAATGGCCGATCCACAGGCGCCATCCCCGGCCTTCCAGGCAGAGAGAGCGCCTGCACAGGGGCGCCGCCATCCCCCGATCAACGGCTATACTGTCCGCAACGTGTTCCGACGCCCCCGCACCCCACAGCCGCCCCCGCTCGCGTCCGCCGAGGCGCGCGCTCCGTCGTCCAGCGCTCCTGCCGGTGATATGGAGGCCGTGCGCGTCCTGAATGAACTGCTGGCACGGCCCACGCATGAGGGCGTGCTGGAAGGCGCGCTGAGCTACGCCAGCTTTCTGCTGGGCGGCAACCTGCGTGGCTACGCCCTGACGCACCGCGCGCAGGGCCAGGACCGGGCGGCACCGGACCGGGTGGCGGCCGTGTTCGGGTATCCCAAGGCGCTGGTCGGAACACCACTGTCGGGTCCCTGGGCGTCGCTGCGCACGCGCGTGCTCAGCGACGGGTCACGCGAGTTGTACGAGGCCAATCCGCCAGAGCTGCACGGCGTGCTGGACACCTGCGGAATGCGCGACGTGGCGCTGTCGCTGGTGGTGCCCATCAATGACCGGGGGCGCAACATGGGGGCGCTGGTGCTGGACCGCAACTCTTCCGAGGACATCGGCCATGCCGCCCAGGAGCTGGTGACCCGCTGGGCCACGGCGGTTGCGCCGCTGCTGGGGCTGCTGGAGAGCCGCGAGAACTGGCGACTGGCCGCACGGCAGGTCAGCAGCGCGGTGGTGGAGGCTTTTGAGAGTCAGGAATTCGACGCGCTGGGTCACGGCCAGGCCGTCGCCGAGGCCAGTGTGAAGCTCGGCCGCGCGGTGGGGCTGGCGGAGCGCGAACTGGACGAGTTGTGGTTCGCGGCCACACTGCACGATCTGGGCAAGATCCACGGGGAGAAGGGACACGCCCAGGTCGGCGCGAACTTCCTGCACGGCGTGCCGCATCTGGCCCAGGCGCAGAAGGCCATCCGTCACCACCACGAACGCTGGGACGGTCAGGGTGAACCCGACAAGCTGGTCGGCGAGGACATTCCACTGTACGCGCGGATTCTGGCCGTCGCCAACGCCTACGTGCGCCTGGGCGACATCGAGCGCCTGCGTGGTCAGGCCGGCAAGGGGCTGGACGCCCGTCTGGTCGGCCTCATGGAAAAGGTCAGCGCCGAGCCACCTGCAAAATGAACTGCGTGTCCGGGACCAGTGTGCTCGCGGCTGGACGGCCCGGGTGAGGTGGACGTGACCCTGCGCCCCACCTCACCCGGCACAGCGCGGCCCCAGCACTTCCCGGAACTGGAAGCCCGTTACGGCCCCCTGACCCCGATGGATTCGGGCATGCAGAGCCGCGTGTACCTCACCCCCGACGGCGCAGCGGTGGTCAAGGTGTACCGCAATCAGAGGGGGCAGCACCGCACTGAGGCGCAGAACATGGTGCGGGCGGGCATGGGTGACTGGCTGCTGGACGTCACCGAGGCCGATGGCGTGGAGGTGCTGGTGATGCGCCGCTTCGCGGGCCATCCCCTGCGCGCCGCCGACGTGCCGCGCGCCCTGCCACAGCTGGGTCAGATCGTGGCCACGCTCCACACCCAGCAGGAGGGCCGCGTCAATCTGGACACGGTGCGCGAGCGGCTGACCCGCTTTCGCCGCGCCCTGGCCGCCTACCCGTTGGCTGACCTCTTTGACGCCGTGGAAGTGCCCCTGGAAGGCGGCCTGCTGGATCAGCCTGCCGCGTTTTGCCACCTGGACATGTGGCACGACAACATCCTGATCTCCAATCCGCCCGGCGCGCAGGAGACAGGTCAGGAGGCTGCGGACCAGAACGGGGCGGGTCAGGACACGGTGCTGCTGATCGACTGGACACGCGCTGACTGGGACGATCCTCTGCGCGATCTGGCGCTGCTCAAGACCGGCACGCTGGACCTGCTGGGGGCCGAACGCAGCCTGGAGGCGGCCCTGAGCTTTCTGCCGGACCGCGCCCCGTCCACCCTGACCCGTTACCGCGCGTACCTGGCCCTGACCACCCTGCATGACCTGTACTGGTTCTTGATGAACGAGCCCTATGAATTTGACGCCCAGAAGGAGTTCAAGGTGCCGCGCGCGCGCCACGCGCTGGCGCGGCTGCCGGAAGGGAGCTGAGCCCACGGGCGCGCTTACCGCCCCCACAGTTCACCGCGAAGCCCATCACCGAACCCCAGCCGCGCCTCTGCTAGCCTGCGGCCCAGCGGTTTGATGGGGGGTGAAGCAAAGTGGCAACAGTGGCAGAATTGCGTGAACGGCTGAGGCGGCCCCTGGCCGCCGAGCTGGCGGGTGGGTGCCAGAACCGCGTGGTGGCGGGCGGTGTGGACAAACTGCTGGCCTCGCCCCTGGGCAATCCCTTTCCCAAGGTGCGCGAGGTGCTGGGCGGCTACGGCGAACTGGGCGTGGCCGAGCGAGAGGCGGCGTTAAAAACGGCGCTGGCGGCGCTCTCGGACGAGGAGAAGAGCAAGCCCGCACGCACCCCACGCCCCGCCGCCCGTCAGGCCGTTCCCACCGCCGCGCCCGGCGAACGCCTGCCCATCGATGCCCCGCTCTCGAGGCTGGACACCGGCCCTGGCGGCGCACGCAAACTGCAGACGCTGGGCCTTCATACCCTCAGAGACGTGCTGCACGCCTACCCGCACCGCCATGAGGACCGCCGCGCCCTGCCCGATCTCTCAGCGGTGGAGGAGGGTCAGAAGGTCACGGTGGAGGGCCGCGTCGTCGCCAAGTCGCGCCGCAGCCCACGTCCCGGCATGCTGGTCATTGACGTGACACTGGAAACGCCCTCGGGTGGGCGGGTCAAGGCAACGTGGTTCAACCAGCCCTGGGTGGAAAAGCAGCTGCGCGAGGGCGCGGCGCTGGTGCTGACCGGACGCGTCAAGAAATTCGGACGCAGCGTGCAACTGGGCGTGGAACACCTCGAAACGCTGGACAACGCCCAGGACAGCCTCAGCACCGGACGCATCGTGGGGGTGTACGACTCTCGTGAAGGCATCTCGCAGGAATTCCTGCGCCGCGCCGCCTTCCGGGCGCTGGGGGCCGCGCCGCTAGACGACTACCTGCCGGTCCACTGGCGCAAGAAGTATGGGATCACCGATCTGGCCGACGCACTGTGGGGGCTGCATTTTCCGAGTGACGAGGCACACCTGAGCCGGGCCACCGCCCGGTTGCGCTTCGACGAGTATCTGTTTCTGGAACTGCGGATGCTGCTCCAGGGCGAGGACTCGGTGTTGCAGGGCAAACGCTTCCAGGCCACGGGCGACGACATCAACCGCTTCGAGGCCGCCCTGCCCTTCCGTTTCACCAACGCCCAGCGCCGGGTGCTGCTGGAAATCACCGACGATATGCGCGGCGATCAGCAGATGGCCCGGCTGGTGCAGGGCGACGTGGGCAGTGGCAAGACGGCGGTGGCGGCCTGCGCGCTGTACCTGGCAGTGCGCGACGGCTACCAGGGCGCACTGATGGCCCCCACCGAGATTCTGGCGCGGCAGCACTACGCCAACCTGCGCGGCTACCTGGCCCAGCTGGACGTGCGCGTGGGCCTATTGATCGGCGCGATGACCCCCAAGGACAAGCTGGAGATGCAGACCCGCATCGCCCAGGGCGAGGTGGACGTGGTGGTGGGCACCCAGGCGCTGATTCAGGAGAACGTGCGCTTCGACAACCTGGGGCTGGCGGTGGTGGACGAGGAACACCGCTTCGGCGTGCAGCAGCGGCGCAGACTGCTCGCCAGCCGCCCGGACGTGCTGGTGATGTCGGCCACCCCCATCCCACGCAGCCTGGCGCTGACCGCATACGGTGACCTGGAGCTGAGCATCATCGACGAGCTGCCGCCCGGACGCACCCCGATTGAAACCAAGCTGCTGCAGGACACCCACCGCACCCAGGCCTACGGCTTCGTGATGAAGCAGATCAGGGAAGGGCAGCAGGCCTTCGTCGTCACGGCGCTGATCGAGGAAAGCGACACGCTGGAACTGCTGGCCGCCACGCAGCTGGCCGATGATCTCAAGACCATCCTCCCCGAGGCGCGGATTGACCTGTTGCACGGGCGCATGAGCGCCGCCGAGAAGGACCACGTCATGGACCGCTTCCGCGCCCACGAGTTCGACATTCTCGTGTCGACGACCGTCATCGAGGTGGGCGTGGACGTACCCAATGCCACCGTCATGGTGATTGAGAATGCCGAGCGCTTCGGGCTGGCGCAGTTGCATCAGTTGCGGGGGCGGGTGGGCCGTGGCAGTCAGCAGAGCTACTGCGTGCTGATCGCCGGGGAACACAGCCAGAAGACCCGCAAACGCCTGCGGATCATCGAGGGCAGCACCGACGGCTTCGTGATCGCCGAGGCGGACCTGAAACTGCGCGGCCCCGGTGAGCTGCGCGGCACCCGCCAGAGCGGCATTCCGGACCTGCGGCTGGCCGATCTCGCCAACGACACCGAGGTGATCGAGCGGGCACGCGAACTCGCCAAGCACATCCTGGCGCACGATCCCCGGCTGGAGCATCCCCGTCTGCAATATCTGCGGAGCGAGTTGCAGAACCGCAGCGAGAGCGTGGCCTACCGCGAGGTGATCTGAGGCCAAATCCGCAACAGAGCGAGGGCCCTAATACACCGATGCATAAGGTTTGGTGGCCTCACCCTCCACAGCGCTGCCCCCACTGCACAGGCCAAGAAGAGACCAAGAGCTTCTCATCCGGCGGTGACAACCCTGTGACACCCCATGGCCTACTCTACTGTCACAGCGCACAACTTAAAGGTGGACCGGGTGAAGTCCACAGCGCAGAGGGACCAGGTCGAAAAAGGATCGGGTCCTTTCTTTTTGATCTCGGAGAACCGCCCTTCCGTCTGGCGTGCCCAAACGCTGTGTTACCGACACCCTGCCCGTATGCTGGACCGATGGCAACTTCTGGTGACAGACAGAGCATGAAAGGCAGGTCCGTGCTGGTCACGGGCGCGACGGGTGGCATCGGGCTGGAGACGGCGCGGGAACTGGTACGCCGGGGGGCTGACGTGACAGTGCTGGGCCGCAATCCTGACAAGACAGCGCGTGTGGCGCGGGAGGTCGGGGCCGCCGGAACGCTAATCGCGGACCTCGGGGAGATGGCGCAGGTGCGGCGGGTGGCGGCCGAATTCCGGGACCGGGTGGGCCGTCTGGACGTGCTGGTCAACAACGCGGGGGCCTTTTACACCGAGCGCCAGGAGACCCGCGAGGGCACCGAGCTGACCTGGGCGCTCAACCACCTCGCCCCATTCCTATTCACCCGTGAGTTGCTGCCGCTGCTGCGCGCAGGGAACGCTCCCCGGGTGGTCACAGTGTCTTCCGGCGCACATGTGATGGGCCGCATCCGTTTCGACGATCCCGAGTTCCGGCGCAGCTATAGAGGCTGGGCCGCCTACAGCCAGAGCAAGTTGGCGAACATCCTGTTCACACGTGAGCTGGCCCGGCGCGAGCCATGGTTACAGGCCAACACCCTGCACCCGGGCTTCGTGTCCACTGGCTTCGGACAGGACAATCCAATGTTCTCATGGATCAGCCGTCTGGCCCTGACCCCGGTGGAGGGCGCGCAGACCAGCATCCATCTGGTGGCAGAGCCTATTCTGGTGTCGGGGCGCTACTTCGTGGAGTCACGCGAGACGCTGCCCGCCCCGCAGGCCCTGGACGACGGCGCGGCCCTGCGACTGTGGCGGCTGAGCGAGGACTTCGTAGATGGCGAGGCTCAGCGGCCCCCGGAAGCAGCCCAGAACGGCCAGCAGGCCGCCAGCTGACCCGGGCAGCAGAAATGGCGAGAATCTGGCATCCTCGCCCTGCCGCTTTGTCTTTCTTCGCCTAGACCTCGCGGATGTACCCGGTCTTCAGGAAACTGTGGACCATCGGCTCCAGATCGTGTAACGCGGCGTCCGAGCGCATGGCGTATTCGGCGGGCGTCAGCTTCTCGCCCAGCGCCCGCAGGAAGGCGATCCCCGGCGCACCGTACTCGCCCTTGAACACCTGATAGACGTCGGTAATGGCATTCATGCCGTCGCGGCCCCGCAGCGTCAGGTTGTAATGGTGGTGCGCCCAGCCGGCCAGGCTGCGTGGCAGGATCAGCGTCTGTGGGCGCAATGGGGCCGGGAAGGCACCCTCGTAGGGCAGGGTGGCGGGCAGCGTCGCCACGATTTCGCCGCGCGAGTAGAAGATCGCGCCAGTGGGCCGGGCGTGCAGACCGGTGAAGTCCTCGGTGAGATTGAACTTCCAGGCCCGCGAGCCGATGCCGCTCAGGACATGGGCATACGCCGCGCTCAGCGGGTGGGCACTGAGTGACGCACCCTGTTCGTACAGGTTGAGCAGTTCGCCCAGTGCCTGCTCCCCGGTGGCGCTCGCGGCGGCGGCGGTCACGGTACGGCCCTCGAACAGCAGCACGTAGGCAGTCTGATCGCCCAGCACCGCGTACAGGTAGCCGTACCAGGAATGCTCGTGCAGAAACTTGAGGAAAGCGTGTAGATCGCAAAAGCTCTCGTTCAGCCCGGCATAGGTGGGGGGCGAGTGCGGCAGGAAACGCGCCAGGAACGGCGACGCACCGGGGAACATGGGGGTCAGCTCCGGGATCAGCTCTGCAAGCTCCTCGGTGGGCGCACCCGGGGACTGGGCAGAAGTGGGCTGTGCGGCAGTGGACTGGGCAGACCCAGGCTTCGCCTCGGGAGTCTGGGCCGCGGGCACGTCCTGCGCCGGAGTTTCCGGTGATGCGGCAGGGCGAGGGGACATAGCCTGAGCGGAAGGGGTCACCCGGATCGTCGGGCCGGTGGAAGCCTCCGAACCGGCTGCCGGGGAAGACGCGCTCTGGGATGCAGTTGGAGTCGTCCTTGCCGGCGTCTGCGCTGACTGCCCTGGAACGGACTGGCCAGATGCCGGAGCGGAACGTGGAGGCAGGCCTGGCGTCGGTGTGTTCCTGGCGGTCAAGGGCTGGGGCTGCGTGGGCTCCGGGCGCGCCTGGTTAGCGCTTTGCTGTTCAGGATCTTGCGGGTTCTGAGGCAGATTGGAATCGTCGGTCACGGATGGTTCACCAGTTCCTTCAGGGCTTTGGGACGCTGAGGTGCGCTTGCTTCGGTGTAAGGGACATTTTCGGCAACTGGACCGTCTTAATGGTCGAAGGTTGGATTTTTTTCAATGTCTGTGGTGCGGGGTTCTATAGTGTTGGGCTCAATCACCCGAAGGTGTTCATTGTAACGGGCCGCGTTCTGAACGTAACGGGCGGCTTGTTCTCGGCCGCCGACGGGCCGCACGATGCGGGCCGGAACGCCCAGTGCCAGCATACCGTCCGGGACGTGTACGCCCTCGGCCAGCAGCGCGCCTGCGCCAAGCACGGCTCCCGCGCCCAGACTGGAGCCGCTGAGCATCACCGCGCCCATGCCCACCAGACTGCCCGGGCCACAGATTGCGCCGTGAACGACGGCCCGGTGGCCCACTGTGACACCCTCCGCCAGCACACACGGGTGCCCCGCGTCGGTATGCAATACCGCGCCGTCCTGCACGTTGCTGCCCGGCCCCACGGTAATGGCCTCGATGTCGCCGCGCAGCACTGCGCCAAACCACACGCTGGCCCGCTCGGCAATCCACACCTGCCCGATCAGCTCAGCGCTGGGCGCGACGAAGGCGGTGGCCGCAACCTGAGGCACAAGTCGATCGAGGGCATAGAGCGGCATGTCTTCCTCCAGTGCCGGGAAAGGGCGGGAACGGCAACCAGCGGCAGCACCGCCCAGGCGAATGGGAATGGTCTTGAGGTCAAGCTAGCACGCTGCCGCATATCTGCCGACAGCCGCAACGTCAAGAGCAGGACGCCCTGAGGTGACCCTATTTACACCTAGTCCAAAATCACGGCTGCTCTGCGCCTGTCAGGCCATTTGACTCCAAATAACTGACCGTAAACCTTCACAGTTCTACATCTGAGGGTCAGAACGTGCGATAATGCACCTGTCTCAAGCCCCGCGCCATTGTGCGGTTGCAGCCCAGAGGGCAGCCAACCGGGCGGCGGACTTGGAGATGCAAGGAGAGTTATGGCTCAAGGACGAGTAAAGTGGTTTAACGTTGAGAAAGGCTACGGTTTCATCGAGCACCCGGGCAACCCCGACGTGTTCGTGCACTACAGCGCCATCCAGAGCGGCGGTTTCCGCAAGCTCAACGAGGGCGACGAAGTGGAATTCGAAGTCGAAGCTGGTCAGGGCAACAAAGGCCCCCAGGCCAAGAACGTGGTCGTGACCAATGCTGCGCCTGCCCCCATGGGCGGCAACGGCGGCATGGGCGGCAACCGGGGTGGCGGCAGCCGCTGGTAAACCCCTGATCTCCTGATCAGGACTTCAACTTTTCTTTCTCTTGCGGGCGCTCTCGGGCGTCCGCTTTTCGTGTGTGCCGGACCAGCGCCTCTCGCGCCCCCACAGTAAAGAGCAGGCGCCGTTGCCGACACCTGCCCACAGGGTCCAGAGAATTCAGTACCGCTGCGCGATGGTCTTGGTCTGCAGGAACCAGAACAGGTAGTCAGGGCCGCCCACCTTGGCATTGGTGCCGCTCATGCCGTAGCCACCGAAGGCGTGCGTCCCCGAAAGCGCCCCGGTGCATTTGCGGTTCAGGTACAGGTTGCCCACCTGAATCAACCTGCGGGCCTCGGCCAGCTTGTGCGGATCGCGGCTGTAGAAGGCGGCGGTCAGACCGTATTCGCTGTCGTTCGCCAGTTCGATGGCATGGCGCCAGTCGCGCGCTTTCGAGAAGGCCAGGACCGGTCCGAAGATCTCCTCCTGAAACAGGGAATCGGCGCTGTCCACGTCCGCGAAGATCGTCGGCTGGACATAGCCCCCCTCGCACTCGCCCAGCTGCGCCCGCTCGCCGCCCAGCACCAGCCGGGCCGTCCCCTGGCCATCCCGCACGTATTTCATGATGCGTTCGGCGCTGCCCTGGCTGATGACCGGCCCAAGCGGGGCGTTGTCTTCCGGCAGGCCCACTTTCACCTCGGCGGCCAGCGTCCTGACCCGCTCCAGCAGGTCCTCGTAGACGCTTTCCTCGGCAATCACGCGGCTGCAGGCGCTGCATTTCTGGCCCGCGTAGCCGAAGGTGGACTGCACGATGCCCACAGCAGCGGCGTCCAGATCGGCGTCGGCACAGACCACTGTGGGGTCCTTGCCGCCCATCTCGGCCATGACGCGCTTGAGCCATTTCTGGCCGGGCTGCACCTTCGCGGCGCGCTCGAAGATGCGGCATCCAATCTCGCGGCTGCCGGTGAAGGCCACCATGCGGATGTCCTTGTGATCCACCAGCGGATCGCCCAGCACGTCGTCGGTGCCGGTGACGAACTGGATCACGTTCCGGGGCAGTCCGGCCTCGAACAGCAGCTCCACCATCAGCAGGCTGCTCAGGGGCGTTTCGCTGGCCGGTTTCCAGATCACGGTGTTGCCCGCCGCAATAGCGCCCAGTGCCATGCCCAGAGGGATCGCGCTGGGAAAGTTCCAGGGGCTGATGCAGGCCACCACGCCGATGGGCTCGTACACGGTGGTGACGTGCTCGTCAGGCATGGGATAGACCGGCTTACCCGCCGCCCAGCGCAGCGTCTCGCGGGCAAAGACCTCAAAGTGGTCCACCGATTCGGCCACCTCGCCGTCGGCCTCGGCCCAGTTCTTGCCGTTCTCCAGAGTCATGACGGCGTTGAATTCCATGCGCCGCGCCCGCAGCAGTTCGCCCGCCCGCTTGAAAATGGTGGCACGTTGTAACGGGTCACTGAAGCGCCACGCCTCGAAGCCGGTTTTCGCCGCGGCAATGGCGTCTTCCAGTTGCTGCGGCGTGGCTTTCGGGAAGTGCCACACGGTTTCGCGCGTATCGGCGGGGTTGCGGACCTCGAAAGTCTCGCTGCTCTCCACCCGCTCACCGCCGAGGTACAGGGGAAAGCGTTGCCCGACGTACCGCTCGCGCACCTGCCGAAAGGCCGCGCGTTGCAGTTCGGCCACGTCCTGCTGAGCGAAATTGAAGTAGGGCTCATGCTCGAAGGGCAGAAAACCGCCCGCCAGGGTATCCATCATACGTGCCTCCTTGTGCTTAAGGCTGAGGCTAACATGCCGCCCAGAGCTGGCAAAGCGGCGCTGTCACGCGCTTAATTCCTTTCGAAAGCGGCCGTGCGAAAGGATGCTCCTCCCCATCCCAACCTGGCAAACGCCAAGTCGCCAACGCGACGCATCCATCCGTGGCAATCGCCACCTGCACAGAAAAGCCGGATCAGGCCAGCGCGGTGCTGACTTCCGATTGGTCCGGCAGCTTCATCCGAAAATGCAAGGTTCCCGGCCCGAAATCCTGATTCACTGCCCAGATCCGGTCAATGTTCAGAGTCTGCGTGGTCGCTCCCCGGACGGCAACTGTCACGCTCTGACCGCTGGCGTTGATCACACGCATGTCCGGGCGAGGGATGGTCAGGCACGGGCCCAGTGTGCAGAGACCAAACAGCGCCGCTCCCACCGCCAACCGCGCAGGGGTGGCCGGTACGTTTGCGGCTGGCCGATCTCAGGGAAAAGAGTGGGGAGCGTCGGAATTGACTCACGAGACTATTCCGACGCACCAGGGCAGCGCAGCCTTATTGCACCTGGATGCGCCCACCCTGCCCCACCACGAAGGATGGACGGCTCCGGGCGGTCTCGGGGACGTGGGCTACCGACTGGCGCTGTCCACCTGCCGCGTGCACGGTCAGCCGGATCGGCTTTCCAGTCGTGCGGTCCAGCGGCACACGCCAGGTCTGGTGGGGCCACAGGTGGGCGCGGTGCAGGCAATCGCCCCCGTTCTGGCAGACCGTCAGGCCGCCGATCACCACGCCGCTGCGATTCGCCACCTGCACCCCCGCCGCCTGAAACAGCAGCAGGTACAGCCACAGCGCCAGGGTCAGGAAAGCCAGTGCGGCGGCGGCGGGCAGGGCCAGACGGTCATTCATGACCCCAAAATTACACACGCCGGTCTGCCACGCGTCATACAAATGGCTCAGTGTTCAGCAGAGCTTCCAGTCTATCCAGTGGCCATGGACGAGTGAACCCTGAGGGGAAAGACCCCTGTGAAGAGCCGGGGCCACGCTAGATGCGCTGCGCCCACCTCCAGCGCCAGCCCACTGTCCGCAAAATGCCGCTCCCACAGGGCCTTGATCTGCGGTGTCATGAGTTCGCGCAGCTGGGTTTCCGCCACGGTACGCGCCTCGCCCAGATCGAAGGGGCTGGGGTTGTCCAGGAAATCGCGGACCTCCGCACGGGCGAACGCCTGATACAGCGCGTCATCCACCATCCGTGCAAACAGCGCCTCGGCGTGGGCTGCAGGGTCCATTACGTGCGCCATGAGTTTGCCGAAGGCGATGGCCGTCCCCAGCGTGTTGCCCGCCGTGTTCCACGCGCTGAACCCCGCGAGTCTGTTCAGCGGCAGCCCCTGGATCAGCGCCCACAGCCGCCGCTCGGCCCCGTTGGGGTAGGCGATGTCGGCCAGCGAGACTGTCTGCCCGGCTTCCAGAGCCTCCTGCAACGTGTCCACGAAGGCAGGGAGGTGACGGTGCGGCGTGTCCACCGTGGCGAAGTCCGGCTGCCGGTTCGCCTGGCGGGTGCCGGGGGTATTGACCGCCAGGACGAAGTCGGCCTCGGCAGGGGTGTCGGCCAGCACGCAACCCGCTGCCCGCAGGTGGGCCCGCACCAGTTCCCCGGCAGGACGGTCCTCGTAGATCAGCTCCGCGCCCGCACCGCCCAGGCCGCTGTAACGCACCCAGACCCGCGCCGCCTGCGGAGCCAGTGCCCGGGCCAGCAGCGCGCAGGGCACCTCGTCGGCACCCGGATAGATGTCCAGGCGTGACCACACGCCCAGTTCGTCTGCGCGTGCCTCCAGCATTCGGCGGTCAAAGGCGGCCAGACCGTACGGGGTGGTGTCGTCCAGCGTCAGGCACAGGTGGGTCAGGACACCCTCGGAGAGCAGGTCCAGCGCGGCCAGATGCAGAGCGCGGTTGCGTTCACGGGTGCCCGTCCAGTCGGCCAGAATCTCGGGGGGCAACGCGGCGCGGGCCGTCTCCAGCGCCCCGGCCTCCGCATCGCCGTGACGGGCGTGGCGGTCAAAGGCTGAGCTGTAGGCCCGCAATTCTCGCCCCCACTGGCCGTAGTATGGTTTTTCCTCGTGCGGATCGTTGTCGTGGGCCACCCGCACGATTACCCCGAAGGCGAGGATCTGAAGCCCCGGCACCTGCCGTTTGACCTCCCGCAACACAGCGAGCCGCCCCAGCGCCGTCTCCAGTGGGTCCGACACCCGCCTGGCCGGGATCATGCCGCCCAGACACAGGGTTTCCAGACAGACGATCACGATGTCCGCCTGGCCTGCCTCCTGCAACAGCCAGTCTCTTAGTAAAGCTGTGTTTCCCGGTGTGAAGAATGCTGGCAGTGCCCCCTCTGGTGGCACCCGCACGGTCGCCCCGGTCATGACGGCGAGTTGCGCAGGCAATTCCAGCGTCTGCGGGCGGGTATCGGGGGGGATCAGCAGAACGCGGGCAGAGGACGGCATCGGTTTCAGCGTATTACAGGCAGGGGTTGGGGGCCGCAGGCTCTAGGCGGGCGAGCCGCGATCCTGTCACCCTTGAGAAAGCGAAACGCTCCCCCGCTTCAGGCCGAGCGACGTCTGAACAGGCGCCCAAGGGCCGCGAAAGCCCCCAGCAGCAGCACCCCACCCTTCTTGAGCAGCAACAGGCCCCCCGCCAGCAGGCCCACCTTCTTGGCGGCCGCCACACCCAGCAAACCGGCAACGCCGTAGGTGGCCAGGCGATCTGTACCCTCCGTGTAATCCTCGTAGCGGTGACCCGAAGTGAAGCTGACCTGTTGCAAGACGCGCTGCATGTCGCCCTTGACCTGCGGCAACTGATCCATTCCAGCCACGGCGTTCAGCTCCAGGACGCTGTCACGGCCCAACACGCGCACGGCGTAGTTCAGGGTATGCTCGCCGCCCTCTGCGGTCTCGTCCGGCCCGTGAAAGGCCAGTTCCTTGGCCCAGTACATCTTGTGGGTGCCGGCCTCGTAATGGGGCGCGTCGGCCCAGCCGATCAGGTCCACCGTGCCGTACCCTGCCTGTTCACGCTCGGCATTGGCGGCGGCTGTGTCCCGCTGAAGATCGTGCATGATCCGGTCGTAATTGGTCCTGGCGGCGTCCTTGTCGGTCACATGGCCGTCCAGCGACTCGGTGATGACCACCCCCCAGCCCTCCTGCGTATCTGGATCCAGCCCGGCCGGAACGATCATGCCCACCACGTCCTCGGCAGAGCCCGGCGGGTTGCCCCACAGATCCACGATCACCCGCCCCGCATCGGTGCGGTCCAGAAAACGCAGATCGCTCCCGGTGTCGAGGCTGACCTTGCCGTTCAGCAGCGGCACGACACCGCTCCTGTAGTGCAGGAGTGCGTCGGGTGAGGGCGTGGCGGCCACAGTGTGGCCGAGAAGGAGCAGCAGGCCCAGAGGCAGAGCTGAGTGTAATTTCATCACTCTCTCACTTTAGGAGTGAGGGGATCCGGGTGGGTGCAGAGTTGCGGTGGCCCCCGCCGGGGGTAGTGCCCGGGGTCACCCCGACATCAGCGTCAGCCAGGATTCTGGATGGAGAGGCGCAGCCTCCACCACGCGGTTGCGGCCCTGGCGCTTGGCGCTGTACAGGGCCTCGTCGGCGGCGCGCACCAGGGCGGCAGGCGTGGACAGTGGGGCGGCGTATTCGGCCACCCCCAGCGACACCGTGAGCTACCCCAGTGAGATGCCCGCGTGCGTCAGTGACCAGCCCGCGATCTCGGCGCGCAGCCGTTCGGCCAGGGCACTGGCCACCGCCAGATCGTGGCCGGGCAGCAGCAGCGAGAACTCCTCGCCGCCGGGCCGGGCGGGCGTGCTGCCCGGCGGGGCCATGTCGCGCAGCGCGGCGCTCAGGCGCACCAGGGCGGCGTCGCCGGCGTCATGGCCGAAGGTGTCGTTCAGGCGCTTGAAGTGGTCCACGTCCAGCACAATCAGGGATAGTGGCTCACCGCTGGCGGAGGCGTGGGCCGTCTGCGCGGCAAGTTCGTCTTCCAGGCGGCGGCGGTTGAACAGCCCGGTCAGCGGATCGCGGATCGACTGCTGGAGCAGGCGATCTTGCAGGCGCAGTCCGGCCAGGGCCAGCGACACCTGCCGGACAATGCCAGGCAGCAGGAGGCGCAGGTCTGCGGAGACTTCAGTCCCCTCCACGGCGGAACGCAGCCGCAAGATGCCCAGCGTCTCCCCGTGCGAGAACAGCGGCACGCAGGTATAAGTGCCGCCCGGCCCGCCCAGGCACGCCGGGGCCAGTCGTTCCGTTCCTGGCGAGATCACCTCGCCCCGGCGCAGTGCCCAGCAGCTGTCCGGTGGGGTGGTCGAGCCTATTTCACCGCCCCAGATGGCGAGTGGCAGCAGCTGGTTGCGCGAGGCGTTGTGGTGCACCAGGGTGCCGCGCGTGCCTGGCAGCAGTTCCGGTAGGGCGCGTTCCAGAATGCGCGCGCCCTCTTCCAGGCTGCGGGCCGCCTGCATCCAGTCACCGAATTCGCCTAGACGGGCCATCCAGTCGTTGCGGGACGCCAGTCCATCTGCGTGCGCGCGTGACTGCTGCCGGGCCAGCGCCAGCGCTCCGCTCATGTGGTTGAAAGCACCGGCCAGTTGCTGGATCTCCGCTGAGCCGCGCTGTTCGACATGCACCCCCGCCTCTCCCACCGACAGGCGGCGTGCCGCGACGGTGAAGCGCCCGAAACTGCTGGAGAGCTGGTAGGCGCTGAACAGCGTGGCCAGCAGGCTAGTGAACAGCGCCACACCGCCCACACCGACAAGGGTCAGGCGCAGGCGGCGCAACTGCGCAGAGGCCACCGCTTCCAGCGACTGCAGGTCCCGGGTCTGTTCGGCGCTGGGAGCGCTGACCTCGGCGCGGATGCTGTCGAGAATCCTCTTGCCCTGGCCCGTCTTGACCAGCGCGGCGGCGGCGGCGCTGTCCCGCCGGGCCAGGAGTTCGGGCGCGGCCACCTCGCTCTGCCAGCGGCCAACCAGCATCCGGATGCGGCCCGCGGCCTCAGCGCTGCTGTCCCGCTCCAGCGCGGCCAGTTCCTGTGGCAGGGCCGCCTGGGCCGCGTTGTACGGCTCCAGAAAGCGGGGCTCCCCGGTGATCACATACCCGCGCAAGCCGGTTTCAAGGTCCACCACATGCTGCATGACCTTTGCCACCGAGACAAGCCGGGCACGGGTCTGGGCGGCCCGCTCGCTGGCCTGAACACGGGCATCGAGCGTGGACGAGAGGAGCAGGAAAGCCGCCACCAGCAGCACCCAGAAGGGCAACTGGGAGAGCAGGAGCAGGCGGCGAAGATTCATGGCTGCGCCCACTGTAAGAGCCCCATACGGCCGGGCTTTCTACAGTGGGCGCGGATTCAGGTTCAGCGCACGCAGCCGTCGGCCAGCGTGTTTGTCAGTGTGGGCACGTCCCGCCCCTCGCGCACGGCGTTGATAAAGGCGCTGCCCACCACCACGCCGTCGGCCAATGCTGCCACCTCGTGGGCGGTCTGGGCGTCCTTGACGCCAAAGCCCACGGCAATCGGAACGTCGGTATGCTGCCGGGCCAGGGCCAGCATGGCGGGCACTTCGCTCAGCGCCGTCCCCTCGCGCGCACCGGTCACGCCAGTCACACTGACGGCGTACACGAAGCCCGTGCAGGCCTGCGCCACTAGTCGGATGCGCTCCGGCGTGCTGGTGGGCGCGATCAGAAAGGTAACGGCCAGCCCGTACTCAGCGGCCAGATCGGCGATCTCGATGTCCTGATCGGGGGGCAGATCGGGGAGGATGAGGCCGTCCACCCCGGCCTCCTGCGCCAGCCGCATGAACTCGCGCGGGCCGACGGCGTAGATGGGATTGACGTAGGTCATGATCACGATGGGCTTGTCGTGACGGGTTCGCAGTACGCGCACCAGCTCAATCGTGCCGCGCGTGCTGGTGCCGCCCGCCAGCGCCTGCTCGCTGGCCTGCTGGATGGTGGGGCCGTCGCCCAGCGGATCGCTGTAGGGCAGCCCCACCTCCAGCAGGTCAGCGCGGGCCAGCAGCTCGTCGGCCAGTGCGGGGAATTCGGCAGTAGACGGATACCCGGCGGTCATGAAGGGAATGAAGGCGGCGCGGCCTTCCGATCTGGCCTTCTCGAAGGCGGCCCGGATGCGGGCCACACCCCTGGACTCCACAGCGGTCATGCCAGCACCTCCTGACGCTCGGCATTTCCAGGGGTGTCCTCGGCCTTCGCCTGCAGACGCATCACCTCGGCCACGTCCTTGTCACCGCGTCCGGACAGGTTGACCACAATAATTTGCTCAGGGGACAGGGTGGGGGCCAGCTGAACGGCGTGGTAGATGGCGTGCGCGCTCTCCAGCGCTGGAATAATGCCCTCCAACCGGGTCAGGAGCTGCAGTCCTTCCATCGCCTGCGCGTCGGTGACGGGCACGTACTCGGCCACCCCGGTCTCGCTGTACAGGCAGTGCTCCGGGCCGATGCCGGGATAATCGAGGCCCGCGCTGATGCTGTGCGGCGGGGTGATCTGGCCCTCGTGGTCATGCAGCAGGTACATCATCGCGCCGTGCAGCACGCCGATTCTGCCGCCGGCCACCGAGGCGGCGTGTTTGCCCGTCTCCACGCCCTCCCCCGCCGCTTCCGTGCCGATCAGACGGGGACGCTGGCCGTCCGGCAGGTAGGCGTACGGCGCAAAGATGCCGATGGCATTGCTGCCGCCGCCCACGCAGGCGATGATGACGTCGGGAACCTCACGGCCTTCGAGCGCTTTGAGCTGCCACTTGGTTTCCTCGCCAATGACCGACTGGAAATCTCGCACCATCGCCGGGTAGGGGTGCGGTCCCACCACGCTGCCCAGAATGTAGAAGGTGTCGCGCACATTGGTGACCCAGTCGCGGATGGCCTCGTTGGTGGCGTCCTTGAGGGTGCCGGTGCCGCTGGTCACGGGGATGACCTCGGCCCCCAGCAGGCGCATGCGGAAGACGTTCAGTTCCTGGCGGCGCATGTCTTCCTCGCCCATGTACACCACGCAGTCCAGCCCCAGCAGGGCCGCGGCGGTGGCGCTGGCAACGCCGTGCTGCCCGGCCCCCGTCTCGGCGATCACGCGGCGCTTGCCCATCCGCACAGCCAGCAGCGCCTGTGCCAGACAGTTGTTGATCTTGTGCGCCCCGGTGTAGTTCTGATCCTCGCGCTTCAGGTAGATCTTTGCGCCGCCTGCGTGTTCGGTCAGGCGCGCGGCCAGATACAGTCCGCTGGGGCGGCCCACGAAATCGCGCAGCAGCCGTTCCAGCTCACTCAGGAAGCCCGGATCGATCTTGGCCTCACGGTAGGCGGCTTCAAGATTGTCCAGAGCGGGGATCAGCGTTTCGGGCACGTAGCGCCCACCGAAGCGCCCGAAGCGGCCGCGCTCATCCGGTTGCGGATAGCTGGGGAGGGTGAGGGTCATGGTCCCAGCGTAGGATTCTGTCGACCAGCCGTGGAGGGGAAACTTAGACAACCTGTCTAAGTTTGTGACAACTATTTCATTGAGTGAAAATGCCCAGTCTCGCGCCACAGCGGGATCAACTCTGCCGCCGTAATCTCGTCTGGGACAGCGATAAAGGACGGTTCATTCAGGCTCCGCGCCAGTTCGGAGAGGACCCTTCCCGGCGATTGCCCGGCTTCGCGCAGCGCCATCACAGGGGGTGCACCGTCCCGCTTGGCCAGACGCTCGCCCCGGAAATCGGTCATCAGGGGAACATGCAGGTAACGGGGCGTCGGGAATCCCAGCGCCCTCTGCAAGGCCACCTGACGCGGCGTGGCCATCCACAGGTCCGCGCCGCGCACGATGTCGGTCACGCCCATCGCGGCGTCGTCCACCACCACCGCGAGGTGATAGGCGAAGACGCCGTCGTTGCGCCGCAGAACGAAGTCCCCCACCTCTGAGGCGAGCGACTGGCACAGGGTGGTCCCCGTCAGCTCGTCGGAAACGCAGACCGTCCTTTCCGGCACGCGCCAGCGCCGGGCGGCTGGACGGTTCAGGTCACTGCCAGCCAAGACACTGCCGTCGCGGCAGAGGCCCGGATAGACCGCCTCCTCCCCATGCGGCGCCCCGGCGCTGTCCTGAATGGCAGCGGCAATCTCCTTGCGGGTACAGGTGCAGGGATAGGTGTCCAGACGGCCCAGGGCCTCGGCGTACAGGGGCAGCCGCTCCGATTGCAGGTATTCCGCGTCCCAGTCCAGCCCCAGCCATTCCAGATCACGGTGGGTGGCATCGTAGGCCCACCCCCGGACTCGCCCGGTGTCCAGATCCTCGAAACGCAGCAGGTGACGGCCCCCGTGCGCGCGCGAATGCAGCCACGCCAGCAGCGCTGTGCGGGCGTTGCCCAGGTGCATGGCCCCGGTCGGGCTGGGGGCGAAACGGCCCACCGGCGGCCCCTCCAAGGCGTTCATGGGGAGAAGGCTAGCAGGATTATCGGCGGCACCCCAGCAACTGCTACAGTCCAGAACCGTGCCCGGTCCCGAAGTCCTCCTGTACGGTCTGCCCCTGGCCTTTGTGGCCGGATTCATCGACGCGGTGGCGGGTGGCGGCGGTACCATCACGCTGCCGACGCTGTTTTTCATGGGCCTGTCCCCGGCGCAGGTGGTGGCGACCAACAAGTTGCTGGCCATCTTCGGCTCGGCCAGTTCCACTTTCCAGTACTGGCGCAGGGGGCATGTGGAACTGGCGCTGATCGTGCGCCTCCTGCCACCGGCTCTAATCGGCAGCGCCTTTGGCGCGTATCTTGTGCATTTCGTCAACCCGGACGCCTTCCGCACCGTGATCGGCGTGGTGATCCTGGGGGTGGGCGCATTGGTGCTGGTCAACAAGCGTTTTGGCCTGGAAGACCGTTACCCCGGCCTGACCGCTCGCACACTGGCCCTGACGCTGCCCGGCGCGTTCATCATCGGCATCTATGATGGCTTCCTCGGCCCCGGCACTGGCACATTTCTGATGTTCATGTTCGCGCTGGCGGGCTTCAACCTGGTGGGCGCGAGCGGCAATGCCCGGACCATCAATCTTGCCACCAATCTGGGCGCGTTCATCTTCTTCCTGATCGGCGGCAAGATGGTTTTCTGGATCGGTCTGCCGATGGGCGTCGCCAACGCCCTGGGGGCCACACTCGGGGCGCGGATGGCGATGCTGCGCGGCAGCGCCTTCGTCAAGTGGATTTACGGGGGCATCGTGCTGGTGGTGGCGGCGCGGCTGTTTCTGGGAGGCTAGAGGGGCGGGTCCAAGGGAGGCAGGCTCTACCAGCATCAACGTTCCGTAAATGCTCAACCGTGCCATTGAACGTTCTTTGCGGGTATGAGCCGCGCCAGAATGCACACATGACAGACGCCACTATTACCCCCACCAGCCAGATCCCGTCACCCGAATCCACGGGGCCGCAGCAGGCCATCCTGGCGGGCGGCTGCTTCTGGTGCACCGAGGCCGTGATGCAGCAGGTGCGCGGCGTGCAGAAGATCGAGAGCGGTTACATCGGCGGCCACACGCCCCACCCCGATTACCGCAGCGTGTGCAGCGGAGAGACCGGCCACGCCGAGGCCGTGCGCGTGACCTTCGATCCGCAGCAGGTCAGTTACAAGGATCTGCTGGGCCTGTTCTTCGCCACCCACGACCCGACCTCTCTGAACCGCCAGGGCGCGGACATCGGCACCCAGTACCGCAGTGCCGTCTTTCCCGTGACGCCTGAGCAGGAGCGCGAGACCCGCGAGGTCATGGCCGATCTGGACGCACAGGGCGTGTTTGACCGGCCCATCGTAACCAGCATCGAACCGGCCACCGAATTCCATGTCGCCGAGGACTACCACCAGAACTATTACGCGGACAACTCGCGCCAGCCCTACTGCGTGGCCGTGATCGCGCCCAAGGTGGCCAAGCTGCGTAAGGAATACGCCGAGAAGCTGAATGCCTGAGCGGTAGCCTGAGGCACGTAGAAATCTGGAGGCTGGGACACGGAGTAGGGTGTCTCAGCCCTTTTGCCGTCTTTGTCCCAGGCCGGGGCATCCACCCCTCTCCCCCTCTCCTACAATGCGGGTGCGAATGCGAGCGCGCGTCCTGACCACATCCAGCACCCTGCCCCTGCGCCGACTGCTGGTCGTGTCGCGCCCCGCACTGTGGATCAACACGGTGGGCACGCTGGTCACCGGCGTGTGGCTGACAGGGCGGTTGTACACCCTGGACCCCGGCGTGCTGGCGCTGCTGCTATATCTAACCCTCCCGTTCAACCTGCTGATCTACGGCCTGAATGACCTCTCGGACCGTGAGGAAGACGCCCGCAGTTCCCGCAAGGGCGGCTGGCAGGGCGCGCGGCTGAGCGTGGCCGAGGGCAGACCTCTGCTCGCCATGACGCTGGCAATCAACCTGCCCGCGCTGGCGCTCCTCGGGGTCATGCTGCCGCCCGCTGCTTCCGCGTTGCTGGCCCTCTCTGCCGTCCTGTTTGCGGCCTACAGCCTGCCACCGCTGCGCCTGAAGGGCCGCCCTTTCCTGGACGGCCTGAGCAACGTGGCGTACGCCCTGCCGCTGGCGCTGCCCGCTCTGGCGCTGGACACCCCTGTGCCGTGGTGGCCGTTGCTGGCGCTGATGGCGTACTCGGTGGGCAAGCACGCCTTCGACGCCGCGCAGGACATCCCAGCGGACCGCGAGGCGGGCACGCGCACAGTGGCGACGGTGCTGGGCGTGCGCGGAACAGCGGCGTATGCGCTGGCGTGGTTCGCGGTGGCCGGGGCGCTGCTGCTGCCGGTGTCGCTGCTGACCGCCGCCGCGCTGTGGCTCACCTGCGGCGGCATGGCGCTGGCCCTCCTGCGTGACCCCACGCCGGGGCGGGCGACTGCGCTTTACCCGCTGAGCATTGTGACCCCGTGGATCGTGGGCGCGGTGGCGGGCGTGAGACTGGTTTATCTGCTGGCGCGCGGGCTGTGGACCGGCCTCTGAAGGCCACGCTCGACGTCGGCATCCTGGGCGGCGGGCTGGCCGGACTGGCGCTGGCAGCCCTGCTGGCAGGCCGGGGCCAGCGCGTCACCGTCTACGAACGGGACCGCGCGGGCGGCAAGCTGCGCCGGGAGAGGGTAGGTGACCTGGATTTCGACACCGGCCCCAGTCTGTTCACGTTCCCAGATGTATGGAGAACGTATCTGCGGCGGCTGGGCGAGGTCGATCCGCTGCATCTGGAGCCGTTGGCGGGCGGCCTGGGAATTCACCACACGCCCTACGGCGCCGTGCCGCTGCCAGTACCACCGGATCATGGATTGCACGCCGCCTGGGAAAGCTACCGTGCCAGGGTTCAGCCCCTGGCACCGCACATCGTTCCGCTGCTGACCACACCCCCCTGGCTGACTGATCCGGCCTTTCTGCGGGCCAGCCGGGCGCTGTTCGCGGTGACTGGCCCCCACCCCACCACCGAGGGCTGGATTCACGCCCGCCGATTTCCACGCGTGCTGGCCCACGCCATCCGCACGCACGCCCTGAACGCGGGCCTCTCCCCTGCCGATGCCCCGGCGCTCTATGCCCTGATTCCGGCGCTGGTGGGGGCGGAAGTGTACCGGCCCGCCGGGGGAATGGGTACATTGCTGGACGCGCTGCTGGGCTTCTCGACCGCTCGCGGCGTGACGGTTCGGGAAGGCCAGGAAGTGCTGAGGCTGGAAGACACCACAATCAGGCTAGGCGGCGGAGAAACGGTCCGGCACGATCTCCTGGTCAGCGCGATCGATCCCTATCGACTGGCAGGGTTGCGAGGTCTGCGGGTCACCTCGCCCCCGTCCAGACGCACAGTGAGTGGGCTGGCGATCTACGCAGCCCTCCCCGAACCCGCACCACTCCCGGTCACTTCCGTCATCCCGCCGTCGAACTTCCAGACCTTTCGCGCCGCCCTGCGCGCCGGAGCCCTGCCGCCCGATACGCTGGCGCTGGTCCACGCCGAGAACCGCAAGCTGGCGGTGCTGCTCACCACTCCCGCCACTGCCCGCCCCCTGGAACTGGACCATCCCTGGGTGCGCGCCCAGCTGGGACGGGTAGAACGGGTTCTGGGGGTGCCGGGGCTGCTGGCCACCGCCACGGACTTCCTGGCGCTGACCCCCGAACATTACGCGGCAGGTGGGCACCCTGGCGGGGCGATTTACGGCGCGGCCCTGCCCTTCTGGCGCGGTGGCCCACTCCACCCGCAGCCCTACCGCCTGACACCTCAGCTGTGGCAGGTCGGCACAGGCGTCCACCCCGGCGGCGGCATCCCAGCGATTCTGGGGGGAGCATTAATGGTCGATCGACTGCTGACCCAGCACCGTTGACAGATGGACCAACGACGTTGGGCCGCCCCACACTGCAGGGCGGCCCAGATCAGCAAGAGCTTTACTTCCCGGTGATCGCCTTGAGCGGATTGACCAGGCCGTAGCCGTAGCTGTTGTCGCGGCCCGCCGTGCCCAGATCGGTGGCGGTAGAGGTCAGCGCACTGACCAGCTGGGTATTGGTCAGCGTCGGCCTGGCCGCCCACACCACCGCTGCCGCCGCCGAGACGTGCGGGGTGGCCATGCTGGTTCCGTCGAAGTACTCATAATCGGCAGTGGTCACGCTGACGGTGCCGCTGGTGGGGAGCTTGCCCAACAGCGCCTGCCCGTCAGTCTGGATCAGGCCAACCACCGGAATGGCGTAGGCGTTGGTCAGCGACATGCCCAGCGGCCCGGCAGCGTTGTTGTAGATCATCACACCGGCCGCGCCGCTGCGCGAGGCGTTGGCAGTCTTTTCCTCGAAGCTGCAGGTGCCGCGTGAAATCAGGGCGATCTTGCCGCTCAGCGCCGGATTGCTGACGCCCGTGCCGCAGAACTCGTTATTGGTGCCGCCCGCCGCGACGATGCCGGCGCTGACAGTGGCCTTGGCGCTCAAATCGGCTCCGGTGACATTGGTAAATGCTGGCACGTTCACGGCGCTGGCGCTGGCCGCCGCGCCCTGGCCCAGCGGCAGGCTCGACAGCACCGCGACTCCCGGCCCCACGATATCGAGCGCGGTGCCGGCGTTGCTGAAGCTGGCCTTGGTATTGGTGTCGTCAATGGCCCCCACCGCCAGCACGTTGGTGTAGGCGGCCGGGTAGCTCACCGTGCTGGCGCCGTCATTTCCGCTCGCCGCCACGATCAGGGCGCCCTTGTTGTAGGCAGCGGTGTAGGCCCGCTGCTCGGTCTGGCTGGCCCGCCCGCCGCCCAGCGAGAGGCTGACCACCACTTTGGTCTCGGCGCCGCCCTGCGACTTGAGCTGTGACACGCACCAGTTGACCCCGTTGATGATGCCGCTGCTGCTGCCCGAGCCGTCGTCGCCCAGCACCCGGGCCATGTACAGGTTGACGCCGGAGGCTGCCCCGCCCACGCCGTTGACATCCTCGCCGGGCTGCAGGCCTCTGGCCCCGGTGCCGGCGCCGTACTGGGCGAAGACGGTGCCCGAAACGTGGGTGCCGTGGTGCGACACGTCGTTGAGGCTATAGGGATCGTTGCGGTTCAGATCCGGCGTGAAATTCCTGAAGCCTTTCAGCCCCCGCTTGAACTCGGGATGGTTGCCGTCTATTCCAGTGTCACCGATACACACCGCCACGCCCGCTCCGGTGTAGTTGCCGGCCCGCAGGTCGGCCACCTTGAGGGCCGCGTCGCCCCAGGTGTATTCGCCGCTGGGCGCATACAGCGCCTGCGCTGTGAGCACCGGCGCCGGGGTGCCGGGTTTGGCAGCCGGGGCCGGGTGGGCACTCTGGCCGCTCCGAAAGCCCAGCGCGTGACGCAGCAGGTCAGGTTCCACGTATTCCACCAGCGGATTGGCCCGCAGTTTGTCCAGCGCCGCGGGCGACAGCTTCACGGCGGCGGCGCTGATGTCGGCCCACTGACTGGTCAGCAGGCCGCCCGCCGCCGTGATCGCCTGCGCCTGAACCACCGCCTGCTGACTGAGGCTCTGTATCCTCAGCGCGTCCTGTTTGAAGCCGATCAGGTACGCCCCGGCGATGACCTCATTGCTGGCGCTGGAGCCAGTCGCTGGAGCGGACCCGACGGGAGCGGCTGTTTGCTGCTGCCCGCAGGCGGCGAGGGTCAGGGCAAGGGTGGCGGCCAACAGGGAGCGTGTATAGGTCATGGTGTTCTCCTGACAGAGGCGGGCGGCTGGAAGAGCCTGGGCAAGACAGCAAGCGCGAATCGGTGAATCCCAAAAAGAGGGCCAGTCTCAATGAAAAGAGACGCCGACCCCGTCGGGGTCACCGGAAACAGCGGTTTGGGGGTTGGTGATGGGGGGCATCTTAGGACCCTGCCCCAACCATCAACCACACCTGTCTAGTTGTGCTGGAGCTGGACCCAGGTTCGTCGCGGTGTCACAGAAGCTCGAGGACACAGGGGCGGCAGGACATGAACCCTGTGATGACCGGCACTGCAGTGCCGTCTGTCCGCCTCGACAGACGATTGCAAAAGCCTGCTTCACGCGTTCTTGTGGCCCTCCAACCTGAACAATCAGGGCGACGGCGCATGGCAGCAGAGGAGCGGTGGGCCCGGGCTGCGGTCCATGTCCATCAGACTCCGCAAACCCAGGCCCACCGCTCCTCCCCTTTCCCTTACCAGCGTTCAGTCACTGTCTTGAGCTGCATGAAGTTCGCCAGGTAGTCCGGGCCGCCGGCCTTGCTGTCGGTGCCGCTCATGTTGTAGCCGCCGAAGGGCTGAACACCCACGATGGCCCCCGTGATCTTGCGGTTGAAGTACAGATTCCCCGCTTCAAACTCCTGCCGCGCCTGCTCCAGCCGTGCGCGGTCACGGCTGCACACGCCGCCGGTCAGGCCGTACTCGGTGCTGTTCGCAATGGCCAGCGCGTCGGCCCAGTCCTTCGCGCGGATCACCGACACCACCGGCCCGAAGATTTCCTCCTGCGCCAGGCGGGCGTCGCGCTTCACGTCGCCGACGATGGTGGGCTGGATGTAATAGCCCTGCTTGCCGCCATGCTCGCCGGGAGCCTCACCGCCCAGCAGCACCTTGCCCTCCTGCGGCGCGAGGTCCAGGTAGCTCTTGACCTTGTTGAAGGACATCTCGTTGACCACGGCGGTCACGTTGGCGTTGTCCTCGCCAGTGCCCATCTTCAATTTGCTGGCACGCTCGACAAAGCCGCCCACCACATCGTCGTACACGGCGTCCACCACGATCAGGCGGCTCATGGCGCTGCACTTCTGACCGTTAAAGCCGAAGGCCCCCTGCACGGCGGCCGTGATCGCCACGTCCAGATCGGCCGTCTCGTCCACGATCATGCCGTCCTTGCCGCCCAGTTCCAGCACCACCTTCTTGATCCACTTCTGGCCGGGCTGCACCTTGGCCGCCACCTCGTTGATGTGCAGGCCCACGGCGCGGCTGCCCGTGAAGGTGATGAAGCGCGTCTTCGCGTGCGTGGTCAGGTACTCGCCCACGTCCTTGCCCACGGCGGGCAGGAACTGCAGCACGCCGGCGGGCAGCCCGGCCTCGAACATGATGTCGGCGACGAAACCGGCGATCAGGCCCGCGTCCTCGGCAGGCTTGGCGATCACGCAGTTACCCGCCACGATGGGCGCGGCCAGCATGCCCAGGAAGATGGCACAGGGGAAGTTCCAGGGAGAAATAGAGATCCCGACGCCAAGTGGCAGCGACATCAGGCCGTTTTCCTCGCCCTCGAACCAGGTGGTTTCACTGCTCCCGAACCCCGAGTACTTCATGGCACTGCGGGCGTAGTACTCCAGAAAGTCGATGGCCTCGGCCACTTCCACGTCGGCTTCGGCGTAGTTCTTGCCCACCTCGATGCTCATCAGGGCGCAGGCTTCCAGACGGCGGGCCTTGAGGATGGTCGCCGCCTTCAGCAGGATGCGGGCGCGGGCGTCCATCTCCCAGGTCTTCCACGTCTCGAAAGCCTTCCATGCGCCGTCCAGAGCGCGTTCGGCATCCTCGACGGTGGCCCTGGCGGTGGTGCCCACCACCTCGGAGGTGTCGCAGGGGTTGACCGATTCCAGTTTCCCCTCGGTGTCCACGCGCTCGCCATTGATGACCAGCGGGTAATGCTTGCCCACCAGCTCGGCGCGCACTTTTTGAAGGGCAGCCTGATACGCCTGCACGTTCTCCGGCTGGGTGAAGTCGATAAAGGACTGGGGACGGTAATCCTGGATTTTAAGCATGGCTTTCTCCTTGAGACGCAGTTCCCTGCAAGAGTGCGGGAAGGGTGTGGGCGAAATCCTCGACGCTGTGGGCTGGACGGCCCAGCAATGTAGGCAGATCGTCCGTGACGTGTTTGGCGAGACCCAGGCGGGCGGTGGCGTAGATGCCTTCCATCACCAGCGTCTCGCTCCGGCCCGCGCCGTGAGCGCGCATCTGGCGATAGAACGTCACGGGGTTGGGATCGGTATAGCGGTAAAGGTGGCCGGTGACGCGGGTGAAGATGCTGGCCACCTCGTGGTAGGTCAGCGCCTGCGGGCCAGTCAGCTCATACGCCCGGTTCTCGTGGCCGCTTCCGGTCATGACGATGGCGGCGGCCTCGCCCACGTCGTTCGCGTCCACGAAGCTGGTGCGCCCGTTTCCAGCGGGCACGGCGATGACGCCCTTCAGGAGCTCCGGCAGGTGCGTGGTGGTCAGGTTCTGCA
The DNA here is from genome assembly GCF_014201875.1 of Deinococcus humi. NCBI lineage: Bacteria > Thermotogati > Deinococcota > Deinococci > Deinococcales > Deinococcaceae > Deinococcus > Deinococcus humi. The sequence goes on from NZ_JACHFL010000001.1 coordinate 109,095, forward strand.
TGAAGAAGCTGGGGCGCAGGAAAGTATAGGCCGCGCCGTTGCCCGCCAGATGCTTTTCCAGTTGCGCATGCGGCGTGAATGGCAGCCTGTCGGCCCCCTGAAGCGACAGCAGCGCGAAGTGCCGCACCCCAGCCCCCAGCGCCACATCCAACGCTGGGAACATATGCTGGCTGACCTGGCTGACCGCGGGTGGGCGCAGCACGAACAGCCTTTCAAGACCGTCAAAAGCGCCAAGATAGGTCTTGCGCCTGCCGAATTCCATGGTCCCAAATTCGATCTGGGACGCGGGGGCGTCCGCGAAGGCACGCCGCGCCCGCTCCGGTTGCCGGGCCAGCACGCGCACCCGCGCGCCTCGCCGCAGCAGTTCGCGCACCAGCGGCGTGCCGATATTGCCAGGCGCTCCGGTAACGCCGATCACTGGAACGCTCACCCCTTGAGCATCCCCCGCAGGATGAACATCACGTTGGCCGGGCGCTCGGCGATGCGGCGCGAGAAGTACGGGTACCAGTCACGGCCATATGGGATGTAGGCCCGCACGCGGTAGCCCGCCGCCGCCAGTTCGCGCTGCAGGTCACGGCGCACGCCGTACAGCATCTGGAACTCGTAGGCGTCCTTCCCGATTCCGTGGGCCAGCGCAAAGTGCTTGACATCCTCGATGATGCTCTCGTCGTGCGTGGCGACGTTCACGTAGTTTCCGGCTTTCATATGGGCGTAGACCAGCTTGCGGTAGCTGGCGTCCACGTCGGCCTTGTCGGGCATGGCCACCGATTCGGGTTCCAGATACGCACCCTTGACGATCCGTAGGTTGGGCCGCAGGTCATCCAGGCTGGCGCGGTCCTCCTCGGTGCGGTACAGGTAGCTCTGCAACACCGTGCCGACGTACTGCGTGCCGAATTCCTCTGCCAGCGTGCGGAACTGAGCCAGGGTCTGATCCACGCGCGGGTGGTCTTCCATGTCCAGGCAGATGAAGCCGCCGTATTCCTTGGCCCTGCTCACGATGCGCCGGCCATTGGTCAGGCCCAGATCCTGGCCGTCCACTGTCTGGCCCTGCCCCACGGCGGACAGCTTGACGCTGGCGTACGGCATCACCCCGGCAGCGTGCGCGGCGTCCAGCAGGTGCAGCACCTTGTCGGCGAACTCGTTGGCCTTGTCCGGCGAGGCCACGAATTCCCCCAGCAGATCCAGGTTGCCCAGGATGCCCTCGGCCTGAAGTTCCTTGACGGCGGCAATCGCGCCGTCCACCTCCTCTCCGGCCACGAAACGCTGCGCCAGGCCCCAGCCCTGCCTGCGGACAATGTCTTCCACGAATTTCTGTCCCGAAACGGTCAGGACGGCCTTGCGGTAGATCTGGTCAATCATGGAAAGCTCCTTGGGAGGGGTCTGAGAGTCGGAAGATGTATGGGGATCCCGTGGCCATTCAGACCCCGGTGCCCAGTTCCTGCAGGACCAGCGCGCCAAAGGTCCGGACGTGAGCGCGGGCAGCCTCGCGGGCCGTGACAGCGTCGCGGTCCAGCACGGCGCCGAGGATGGCGGCATGCTGGGCCGCCGTTTCAGGGTGGGCGTTGTAGGTGCGGGTCTGGTGCTTGATCAGGGCCACGCGCTGCTCCAGGTCACGCGCCAGATCGCCCAGCGCGGCGTTGTGGGCCGCCACGGTGATGGTGCGGTGGAAATTCAGGTCCAGCCGGGTCTGCTGGCGGTAATCCTGCGATTGCGAGGCATTCACGGCGTCCAGCGCTTCCCGCAGAATCTGGGCGTCGGCAGTGCTGTGGGCAGCGGCGGCCAGGGCGGCGGCCAGCCCGTCCAGCTCCTCGCGCACGGTGTAGGTATCACGCGCCTCCTGGGCGGTGACGGTGCGGACCCGCACGCCCTTGTTGGCCTCGGCCACCAGCAGGCCGTCCTGGGTCAGGCGCATCAAGGCCTCACGAATGGGCGTGCGCGACACGCCCAGCCGCTCCCCCAGTTCGACCTCCCCAATGCGCTCGCCGGGGATGATCTCGCCGTTCAGCACGGCGCGGCGCAGGTGTTCATAGACGCCGTCCCGCACCAGCACAGGCCGCGCGAACGCGGCACGCGCAGAATGCTCAGACGGAATCATATGGATATTGTATACAATATTCTGCAAGAAGGGTGAGAGTCCCAGGGCTAGCCATGCCCTCTACTCCTGGTCCTCAGCAGACACTTTCCCCTCCTCCTTGGTCAGTCGGCTAATCACGGACAGCGTGAACAGGAACAGAAGCGTGGCTCCGGTCGCCAGCACATACAGGTGCAGCCCGCAGGCCACGCCCACCGCCGCCGTCGCCAGCATGCCCGCCGCCGTGGTCAGGCCCTTGGCCTTGTGTCCCCGGTCCGAGAAAATTGCCCCCGCCCCCAGGAAGCTGATGCCGCTGACCACCGCGCCCAATAGGCCGATCATGTCGAAGCGTACGCCATTGTCCCAATCGCCAAACGAGGTGATCAGCGTCTCGGCCAGCACCACGAACAGCGCTGAACTCATGCCGATCAACATGTGGGTCCGCAGGCCCGCGCTGCGGTGGAGCTGTTCACGCTCCCAACCAATGGCGCCGCTGAGGACAAAGGCGACCAGTAGACCCTGCATCAGCTTCAATTCATCCCAGATGGCTTCCATGGCCTCAGTTTAAGCAGGCGGCCAGCCCTGGCTCCCGCTTCGTCTCCGGGGGTAAAGAAGCAGGCTCATCTGCGCCTTGATAGGATGGCAGACCTGATGACCTCCCGGTTCGTGATGAGCAGCCCTGTGTCTGGCAGTCCCCTGTCCCAAGGGGTGACCCCGTGAGCGGCGGTCTGGTGGCCCTGCTCGATGACGTGGCGGCGCTGGCCAAGCTGGCCGCTGCTTCCGTCGATGACATCGGGGCGGCAGCGGGCCGGGCCGGGGTCAAGGCCGTCGGCGTGGTGGTGGACGATACGGCGGTCACGCCGCGTTACGTCACCGGTTTCACGCCGGACCGCGAACTGCCGATCATCTGGCGCATCGCCCGGGGATCGCTGAAGAACAAGATCGTGTTCATCCTGCCTGCCGCCCTGCTGCTCAGCCAGTTTCTGCCGTGGGCGCTCAACCCGCTGCTGATGGTGGGCGGAGCCTACCTGTGTTTTGAAGGGGCCGAGAAGCTCTACGAGGCCATCTGGGGGCACCACGACACGCAGCAGGAGGAAGTGATCAAGCTGAGCAGCGCCGCCCACGAGGAAAAGATGGTCTCGGGCGCGATCCGCACCGACTTTATCCTGTCGGCAGAAATCATGGCGATCTCGCTGGCCGAGGTGGCCGACCAGCCCCTCGTTTCCCGCGCGCTGATCCTGGTGGTGGTGGCCCTGATGATCACCGCGCTGGTTTACGGCGTGGTGGGCCTGATCGTCAAGGCCGACGACTTCGGCCTGAAGCTGACCCGCAGCGGCTCAGGTGCGGCGCAGGCCATCGGACGCGGGCTGGTCAAGGGCATGCCCGTGGTCATGTCGGCCCTGTCGGTGATCGGTACGGCGGCCATGCTGTGGGTGGGCGGCCACATCATCATCGACGGGCTGGACAAGTTCGGGCTGACCTGGCCGGCCCATACCCTGCATGAGCTGGCGCTGGCCGCAGGGCACGCGATTCCCTTTGCAGAGGGTGTTGTGGAATGGCTGGTAGAAACGCTGGGCTCGGCTCTGGTGGGCGTGTTGCTGGGCGGAATCATCGTGGCGGCGCTGCACCTGCGGCCTGCCAAGGCGGCGGCCCACTGAGGGGTTGACCGGGACGCGGCCCACCACCGGCACAACTCCAGTTCCTGGGTCAGGAGCGCTCCAACAGCCACGCCAGCAACGCTTCCCGGACCTCCTCACGAGGCTCGTCGTTGAGCAACTCGTGGTAGCCGCCCTCTTGCAGGACTAGGGTCTTGTCGGGGCTGGCAATCGTGTCGAAGAACCGTTGGCTCCCTGCCGGATCGGTAATGGTGTCTGCCGTGCCGTGAAGGATCAGGGTCGGGAGCTGCCAGCGGGGGTAGTGGGCCCACAGCTTCTGGCTCAGTCCCAGCATGGTGGCGGCGGTTAGAGCGCGGACCTTGCCGTGGTACATCAGCTCGTCGGCCTCGTAAGCCGACACTTCCGCGGTCAAACGGGACAGGCCGCCCGTACCCAGATCGCTGACCGGCGCCGCCGGGGCCACCAGCGCCAGCAGTGGGGCGAGCGCCTTGATCAGCGCCGATTCCTTCTGGCCCACCAGCAGGGCTGGGCTTGACAGAATCACGCCTGCCAGTCCACGTGGGCCGCGGGAGGCACTTGCCGCCGTGACCAGGCCGCCCATGCTGTGGCCCAGGGCAAACAGCGGCAGCGGCGTATCGTCGCCGGGACGGGAGCGCAATGCCTCGCGGGCTTTCAGATGATCGTCGACCAGCACGTTCAGGTCCACGACCGCCCGCCGTCCCCCCGAGCGGCCGTGACCGCGCTGGTCGTAGGCGTAGACGGAAAATCCGCGCTCCACGAGCGTGGGAATCAGGGCGTGATATCGCTCGACGTAGCGGGTGGCGTATTCGCCCACCCCGTGCGAGATCAGCACCTCCCCGCGCGGTTGTTCGGCCCGCCAGACATATCCGCTGACCGGCGCACCCGGGACGCTCCATTCTTCCTGCGGCCATTGCCCACTTTGCATGGCGCGAGTCTAATGCCCTGCCCGCTCACATAAAGCCCGGATGAACCGCGGTCATCACGGCCCCGGCAGGGCGCGCGGCAGACTGTCGGGATGGCAGATATTGCAAGGAAAGCGAATGCCCAGTGGATGGGTGACCTCAAGGGTGGCAAGGGCAACATCAGCACCGAGAGTGGCACGGTCAAGAACGCGCAGTACTCGTTCAGCACGCGCTTCGAAAACGGAACCGGGACCAACCCGGAAGAGTTGCTGGCCGCCGCACACGCAGGCTGCTTCACCATGCAGCTGTGCGCGATCCTGGCAGGTCACGGCCACGATCCGCAGGACGTGCGGACGGAAGCCACCTGCGAGATGGTCAAGGATGGCCCGGGCTTTAAGGTCAGCGCCATGAAACTGAACGTGCGCGGCAAGGTGGGCAACATTGATCAGGCCGAGTTCGAGAAGCATGTGGCCCAGGCGGCCAAGATGTGCCCCCTGAGCAAGGTCATGGAGGGCAACGTGGACATTACCCACGAGGCCGTGCTGGAGTAGCCCACTGCGCACCAAGAAGAGCGCCTCCGCTTCGGCTGGGGGCGCTCTTCTCTTTTGGTTTCTAGTCAGCTGACCGGCGCGACTACGGCTGCTTCGGGGTCGGCTCGGTGGGCTGTGCAGGGGTAGACGGGGGCGTCTCCCCGCCTCCCGGCGCCGAATCCCCGGGTGCCGGCTCCGCTGGCGTGCTGGCCGGCGGCGTGTCCGTTCCGGGCGCCGCTGGAGTCTCTGGCGTGGTGGGCGTTTCGGCTGGTTTCTGCTCCACCGGGGCGGGTTCGGGCGTGCGCACCGGCTTGTACTGACTGCTGAAGATCCGCAGGTCCGCGTCGTCCACCTTGCGGTCCTGGTTCAGATCGCCCACTGAGGCGGCCTTGCCATAGTTTTCCATCAGGATCGCCAGATCCTTCAGATCGATCTGGCCGTCGCCGTTCAGGTCCGCGCCGCTCAGGCGGGTGCGGGCGGCCTCAGCCGTCCAATCTTTGAAGCCCAGCTCACGGGCCAGTTCCTGCCGCACGGCCTGTTCCAGCGGCAGCGGTCCCGCCGGGTTGAACTCGATGCGGCGCGTCCCAGCCACCGTGACCACGCGGGCCGCCACGTCGGGGTTGAACGGCGCAGCGCTGCTCCCCGCGCCGCCCAGGACCAGCACCGTACCGCTGCCACTGTCCAGCGTCACGGGCAGTTCCTTGGTGCTGATGGCACCCAGGGCCGCCTGCACGGCGCGGGTCAGGGCCTCGCCCTGCGGTTGCAGCTTGACGCTGGCGGCATCGGCCACACCCAGGCCCACAGTCAACAGCAGCGCCGCACAGAGGGGACGGAATCCCCAGAGGCGCTTCATTTGGTCCCCAACGCGGCGCGGATGGCGTCACGTAGTTTGGCGGGATCGGTGATCGGTGCCTTGGCATCCCCGGCCGACACCTTGCCGTCCGTGACCGGGTACAGCCCCTGGTTGAAACCCACCAGCGGGCTGTCCTGCTTACGGGTGTACAGCAACGCGAAGACCTCCTGTCCACTTTTCAACTCCGGCAGATCCGCCAGTCCCTGAAGGAAGAACAGCGCAGGCTTGCCGTCGTTCTGCGGCAGGCGGGCGGCGTCCCCGCTGATGGTCTCGGCCACGGTCAGCGGGTAGGCCAGGTACGTGACCTCGCCTTCCTTGACGCTGACGGCCGCCCCCAGCGTACCGCGCACGATCACTTCCGCCTTGCCCACCTGCTGCGCCAGCGTCAGGGGGGGCGCGGTGGTGGCCCCAGCTGTGGCCGCCAGAAGGGCGGCCAGCACCATTCGCCGGCGCATCACAGTGGCGCTCCAGTGTTCAGCCGCGCCCCGGGCTCACCCTGAACGGGCGGCTTGGGCGGCTCAATGGGGTTCGCGGGGTCTTGTCCCGGAGGCGTTGCAGGGGTGTCGCTGGGCGCCGTCTGGGGAGCGGTCGGCGTCGTCTCGGTCGGAGGCGTTGCGTCGGGTGTCGTCGGCGTGGGTGTCGTGGTGGGGACGGGCACAGCTTCGGTAGAGGCGGGCTGCTCCGTGCTGGCCGGAGTCTCCCCCTTGCTGGCCGTGGAGGTTTCGCTCATGACCGCCCCCGCCATGGTTCTGCCCGCCAGCAGCTTGCCTGTGCCGTCGCGGGCTTCGTAGCCCAGTTTGGTGGCGTCCAGGGTGACGGGCTTGGCCGGTTTGACTCCAATCAGGGCGACACGGACCCCGTTGCGTGGAACGGTCTTGAACCCCATGTCCACGGTCAGCACCTGACCCTGCTGCTGCCAGAACAGCACGCCGCTTCCCTCGGAGGCCTGCACGCGGGTTACAGCCACGCCCGCAGGCAGTTCCCAGTTCAGGCGGGCGGCGCGCACGTTGCGGGGCGCGGTGATGTTGACAGGAATGCGCGTCTCGCCGCGAATCTCGCCCGAGGGCAGCTTGGGGGCCAGCGACAGGGGCGGCAGGGTGTTGACGTTGACGGTGTATTCCTTGGCCCGCGTACTGAGGGTGGAATCGGTGACTTCCAGCGTGAACTTGTAGGTGCCGGTGGTGGTGGGCATGCCGGTCAGGCGCTGACCGCTCAGCTTGATGCCAGGAGGCAGCGTGCCGCTCGCCACCTTCAGGGTGTACGGTCCTGCGCCGCCCGAGATGCTCAGATCAGCCCCGTATTCCTCCCCCTGGTACATCACGGGCAGACCAGCGGCGCTGTCGGCAAAGTAGAGGATGTCCCGGCCGCTCCCGGTGGAGGTGCCGGTGACCGGCTGACCGCATCCAGCCACGGCGAGGCTCAGCGCCAGGGCCAGCGCGGGCCACGTTGTGCGAACTCGCTTCATGCCCGCCAGTGTACCCGCCGCCCCGTGTCAGTCCCGTGAGTTTGCGGTGATTTACCGGGGGCCAGGGATGGGGGGCTGGTCAACAGCTGCACCCAGCGTGTGATTTTCAGGACCCGCTGCACCAGCTGTCGCTGAATCTAGCTCCCCACGTGGCGCGAATCTGAAATCTGCAAACGCTCAATAGACCTGGGCCACTTCGGCGGACCAGCCACGGTCTCTTTCTACCCATGCTCTAGACTTGCCGCCATGACAACTGCAGCAACACCGCTTCCCGCCCTGCCCGGCGTGGGCGAACGCCTGGGCCGCTACACCGTCAACCGCGTCGAGAGCCTGCCCGAGATGAGCGGGCACCTGATCCTGCTGACCCATGAGAACGGGGCGCGGCACGCCCATGTGGTGCGCGACGACGACAACAGCGCCTTCGGCGTGACCTTTCCCACCGTGCCGCGCGACAGCACCGGGGTGGCACACATCCTGGAACATATCGTGCTGATGGGCAGCCAGAAATACCCGGTGCCAGACCCGTTCTTCGCCATGCTGCCGCGCAGCCTGAACACCTTCATGAACGCGATGACCAGCAACGACTGGACCACCTATCCGTTCAGCACCCGCAACGAGAAGGACTACTTTAATCTGCTGGGGGTGTATCTGGACGCCACCTTCTTCCCGCTGATGCGCTACGAGAGCTTCCGGCAGGACGGCCACCGCTTTGAATTTGAAACGCCCGATGACCCGTCCACCGAACTGAAACTCCAGGGCGTGGTCTACAACGAGATGAAGGGGGCGATGGCCTCGCCGGGTTCGGTGATGTGGCGGGCCTTCGGCAAGGCGCTGTTTCCGGACCTGACCTACGCCAACAACAGCGGCGGCGCGCCGGAGAATATTCCGGAGCTGACCTATGACAACCTGCGGGCCTTCCACGCCGCGCACTACCACCCCAGCAACGCCTTTTTCTACACCTACGGTAAGCTGCCGCTGGCGCGCATTCTGGAGGAGATCGAGTCGCACGTCATGTCGCGCTTCCAGGCGCAGACGCTGGACGTGAGCATTCCCGATCAGACGCCGTTCCCCGAGCCGCGCCAGGAGCGCGTGACCTACCCCGGCAGCGACACCGAGCGCGGCACCCAGGTGAGTGTAATGTGGAAGCTGGGCCTGAGCAACGATGCGGACGCCAACCTGCGCTGGAGCGTGCTGAGCGACGTGCTGCTGGGCAACGCGGGAGCGCCGCTGACCCGCCCGCTGATCGAGTCCGGCCTGGGCAGCGCGCTGGCCGATCTGACCGGCTACCGCGACTCCTTCCGTGAGGGGGCATTTGCCGTGGGCCTCAAGGGACTGGGCGCCGGTCAGGTACAGGCCGTGCAGGACCTGGTGCTGAACACGCTGCGGGAGATCGTGGAACAGGGGATTGATCCGGCACTGATCGAGAGCAGCCTGCACCAGTTCGAGATCGGCCAGAAGGAGGTCAGCAATTCCGGCTTTCCCTACGCGCTGGGCGTGATGTTCCGGCTGCTGGGACCGTGGTTGTACGGCGGCGATCCGCTGACTGGCCTGCGCCTGGACACCCAGCTGGAGAAACTGCGCGCCGATCTGGCCGCGGGCCAGGTCTTTGAGCCGATGTTGCAGCGTGAATTGCTGGACAACCCCCACCGCGTCACGCTGGAACTGGCCCCCGATCCCGAACTGGTCACCCGCATGGCCGAGCAGGAGCGCGAGCTGGTTCAGAAACTCAGCGCCGACTTCACCGACGAGGACCGCCAGCGCATCGTGGCCGAGAGCCTGAGACTCAAGGAATTGCAGGCGCAGGAGAGTGACCCGGACGTGCTCCCCACGCTGGTCCTCTCCGACGTGCCCGCCAGCATTCCGCCAGTCCCATACGACACCGAGGAAGCGGGCCGTGCCCTGATCGCCCGCGTGCCCCAGCCCACTGGCGGCCTGACATACCTGGACGTGCAGGTGAGATTGCCCGAGTTGCCGGACGACCTGCTGGAGGTACTGCCCCTGTACGCTGCCGCCGTGACCAAAAGCGGGGCGGCAGGGCAGGATTATGTCGCCCTGGCCCAGCGCATGGAGGCCGTGACCGGCGGAGTCAGTGCCAGCGCCAGCAGCGGCGTGCGCCCCGACGATTTGCACCGGTTGCGCCTGGCAGTGTCGTTCAGCGGCAAGGCGCTGGCCCGCAACGGGGAGGCGCTGGTGGAGGTGATGCGCGACATCATCGCGGCCCCTGAATTCACCCGCGAACGGCTGGAGCAACTGCTCAAGCAGCGTCTGGCCGGGCTCAAGGCCAGCGTGGTCAACTCGGGCAACGCCTACGCCGAGCGTCTGGCCGCCGCGCAGGTCAGCCCCGCCGCCGCCATCAGCGAGACCTGGGGCGGCCTGAGCGGGCTGGAGACCCTTAAGACGGTTGTGGAGGAGAACAAGCTTGACGACCTGCTGGAGCGCTTCGGGCGCATCCATACGCTGCTGCTGTCCGGTCAGCCGGTGCTGTGCCTGACGGCCACCCAGGACGACCTGGGACTGGATCTGACGCCGCTGGCGAATCTTTTCACCACGGAGACCCCGGTGGGCCACCCGCAGCCCCGCCCCCATGACGGCGGCCCGCAGGCGCGCGTGACCGATTCCCCGGTGGCGTTCAATGCGGTGGCCTTCGAGACGGTGCCATACACCCACGCCGACAGCCCGGCGCTGCTGGTGCTGGCGCGGCTGCTGCGAAGCGAGTACCTGCTCAAGGAACTGCGCGAGAAGGGCGGCGCGTATGGCGGCAGCGCATCCTTCGATCCGCGCGAGGGCGTGTTTGCCATGTCCAGCTACCGTGATCCCAACATCGCTCGGACCTACCGCGTCTTCCGAGATGCCCGCGCTTTCCTGAACAGCGATCTAGGCGTTCGCGAGGTGACCGAGGCGGTTCTGTCGGCCAGCAAGGCGCTGGACCCGCTGACCAGCCCGGATACCGTGGGCCGCCTGCGCTTCTTCGGTGATCAGGCAGGCTTCACGCCGGAGGTGCAGGCAGCCTACAAGACGCGGCTGCTCAACGTTGGCCTGGACGATCTGAAACGCGTGATGGACACCTACCTGACCCCGGAGCGCGCCGCCTACGCCTTGGTGGCTGGACGTGACCCCAACGAGGAAATGCTTGAGCTGGGCCTGAAGTTCAACGTGCAGACCGTTTAGGGTGGTGCAGCAAACAGGACGGGGGTCACTCTTCCCGTCCTGATTCAACAGTGAGAAAAACGCACGGGGCGCCTGAATGGAAGCAGGATTCCTTTCGGGCTGCTGGCTGTCAGGCTGAGAACATGTTCAACCAAACTAATCTGAAACGGCCCGCCGCCTCTTTCGCCGCCGTCATTGGTCTCAGCTTGGTGTTGAGTGCCTGTGGGGGCGGTGAAATCGTGACGCCTGATCCTGATCCGAAGCCGGACCCCACCCCTACAGAGCAGGTGGGATTGATCAAGGGCCAGATCACCCCCTTCAAAGCGGGTGACGTTTTGAGTGTCAGAGCAGGTGTTGAGAATGATCAGGATTCGGCGATCGCCAGAGCACCTGTTGACATGAAAGGGGCATTTGACCTTCAATTACCCATGGTTAATGTCATAACCACGAACTTCAATGGTAAACTGATAAGTCCTAAATATGTTTTTGGCTGCGATGATTCTCAGATTGACAAGGAATCCTCTTTCACGACAGGCTTACTACTACTTCCGATCAATGATTTAAAAACTGATAAATTTCAATCGATTATCGCAGAAGTTGATCCCAATAGCCCAACCTTCAATTATAAAGCATGGTATTTCGCGAATATGGACGGGAGTTTAAAATTCAAAGGGGATTGCATCCTTAGAGGCAAAATAGACACCAATTTGAATTTCAAGAGGGGCTGGAACGTCGTCAACACATACACCGATACCAGTGCTGGAACAACGACCTACACCATTACGTCACAGCCTGAAGATCGCATCCCCTGGACATTTGCTACGGCAGCAGCGACCAGCCTAAGTCTGCGCGGGCAAAGCGTTCAGCTCACTAAAAACTACTTCACACCCTGGAAGAACCTGCCCCAGTATCAGAACCGCTAAGCGCTCAATAGCAAAAGCCCCCGCACTTATGCGGGGGCTTTTCTGGTGGCTCGGCAGGTAGGGGTCGAACCTACGACCATTCGATTAACAGTCGAACGCTCTGCCACTGAGCTACTGCCGAACACTGGTCCTTCTCAGATCCTACTCCCGAAAAAGCGTTGGGGGTAAGGTGGCGGGCCGTTTCCGGCGCGAGAAGGATAGTACCATCCGCCTTCAAAACACGCAAGTCCCAGCCACTCGCCCAGAGGACGGGTGAAAGCGCCCCTCTTCTAAACCAGTTCCGCCTGGGCCGCCTGTTCCTGACGGAACTGCAACTCGTACAGGTCACGGTACAGTCCACCCTGGGCCAGCAGTTCAGCGTGGGTGCCGTCCTCCACCACTTCCCCCCCATTCATGACCAGAATGCGGTCCGCATTGCGGATGGTGCTCAGACGGTGGGCGATCACGAAGGTGGTGCGGCGCAGCATCAGGCGTTCCAGGGCGGCCTGCACCAGAGACTCTGATTCGTTGTCCAAGGCGCTGGTGGCTTCGTCCAGAATCAGGATGCGTGGGTCCTTGAGGATGGCGCGGGCAATGGCGACACGCTGGCGCTGACCGCCCGACAGTTTGACTCCGCGCTCGCCCACCACGGTGTCGTAGCCATGTTCAAAGGCACGGATGAAATCGTCGGCATTGGCCGCCTTGGCCGCCGCTTCCACTTCCTCAGGCGAGGCGTCGGGGCGGCCATACAGAATGTTTTCGCGCACCGTACCGGAAAAAAGCAGCGTTTCCTGCGGCACCAGGCCCACCTGAGCGCGCAGATCCTGCAGTGGGTATGAGCGCACGTCCTGACCGTCCACCCGCAGGGAACCGCCCGTCACGTCCCAGAACCGCGGAATCAGATTCACGAAGGTGGTCTTGCCCGCGCCGCTGGGGCCGACCAGAGCCACCACCTGTCCGGCAGGCACGTCCACATTGATGTGCCGCAGCACCGCCGCGCCCTCGAACTGGGATTCGCCGTCGTAGGTGAAGCTCACGTCGCGGAATTCCACCCGGCCCTCGGCACGGGCCAGGGACAGCGGGGTGACCGGCGCGGGGAGATCGCTGCGCTCGTCCATCAGCTCGAAAATGCGGCTCGACGCCCCCAGCGCTTCCTGAAACTGGTTGAAGATGCCGGTCAACGCGGCCACCGTGCCACCCACCTGCAGCGCGTAAATCAGGAAGGTCACCAGGTTGCCGGGAGTCATGCTTCCTGCCATGACCTGCCGCCCGCCGTACCACAGCACCACGGCCAGTGCGCCGAAGGTCAGGAAACTCATCACGCCGCCCATCAGGGCTTGCAGGCGGGCGCGGCGCAGGGCGGCCAGAAAGCTGACAACGATGCCCTGGCCGTAGCGGTTCCTCTCCACGTTCTCGGCGGTGAAGCTCTGCACCACCCGTACCCCGCTGATGGCTTCCTCGGCGTTGGCGTTGGCGGCAGCCACGGCGTCCTGTACCTCGCGGCTGACCTTGCGGATGCGCCGACCGATCACAATGGCCGTGCCGATGATCAGCGGGATGACCGCCAGGGTCAGCAGGCTCAGGCGCGCGCTGGTCAGGATCAGCAGGATCACTGCCCCGATCAGGCTGACCGACTGCGCCGCAAGCTGCGCCAGCGCCGTGCTGGTCACGGTCTGCACGGTCCCCACGTCGGCGGTCAGCCGGCTGGTCAGGTCACCGGTCTTGTGATCCCCAAAAAAGCGCGGCGACAGGGTCAGCAGGTGCGAGAACAGCGAGCGACGCAGGTCCGCCACCACGCCCGCCCCCACCCGCGACAGCAGGTACGACTGCGCCGCCCCGAAGAGTGATGACAGCGCAAAGATGCCCAGCAGCAGCAGCACGGTGCGGTCCAGCGGCCCGGTGTCGGTGCTGCCCACCTTCAGGAACGAGGCGTCGATCAGCCGCCCGAACAGCAGGGGGAAGACCAGGTTCAGGCCGCTGGAGATCAGTGTGGCCAGCGCCCCTAGAATGAAGAGGAACCGGTACGGTCTGGCGTAGGCCAGCAACCGGACCAACTGCCGGGGATCGCGTTTGGGACGGGGCGCGTCGGGATCATGGCTGGAGGTAGAACGGCCAGGGCGCGAGAACATGCGATCAGGGTACGCCTGCATGCGGGGTCAGATGGCCGGAAAGATGACCAAGCCTGCCCCGGTGGCTTGCCAGCATAAACTGGCGCATGACCATCGGTGAGCACCTCACAGAATTTGGCGGCTTTCAGGTTCAGCAGTGGGAGCCAGGACAGCCGCTGAGCGACACGGCAACGACGATTCACCGCATAGCCGTGGATTACGACGATGAGAACAACTGGACTGACAAATTCCGGACCTTTCTGGCGCTGCCGGGGGTGGAGCAGACTCAAGGGCTGGTGGTGGGCCTGTGGACAGACGAGAGCACGGAAGGCGACGTTTCGCCCATGATCGAAGCGCTGGTCAGTGCCCACGGGCAGCTCCCGCAGCTCAGAGCCCTGTTCATCGGCGACATTACCTACGAGGAGAACGAGGTGTCGTGGATCACGCAGGGCGATCTCTCTCCCGTTCTGGCCGCCTACCCACAGCTCACCCATCTGGGCATTCGCGGCGGCAACGACCTGAGCCTGGGTCAGATCCATCTCCCCGAACTGCGCGAGCTGATCGTCCAGGCGGGCGGTCTGAGCGCTGAAGTCGTGCGCGAGGTCACCGCCGCCGAACTGCCCAAGCTGGAACATCTGGAACTGTACCTGGGAACCGAGGATTACGGCGCGACGAACGCCGCCGACGATCTGACGCCGCTGCTGGACGGCTCACGCTTTCCGGCCCTGAAGTACCTGGGGGTGAAGAACAGCGAGCATCAGGACGAAATCGCGCAGATGTTCGCCCATGCTCCGGTACTCGATCAGCTTGAAGTTCTGGACCTGTCTCTAGGAACCCTGACCAATGAGGGCGCAGCTGCCCTTCTGGACAGCGAGCGTGTCAGGACGCTGAAGAAACTCATCCTCACCCACCACTTCTGCACTGAGGAAATGATGGAGAAGCTGGCCGCGCTGCCCATTGACGTGGATACCTCCGATCCTCAGGACCATGAGGACGACTGGCGTTTCGTGGCCCTGGGGGAATGAGGCCGGCTCCCGTTGTCACCAAACTGCCACCCTGCGATGTGCTGCTGATCGCCCCGCCGCAGGGCCGACGCGCCCGCGCTTTCGGGGCCACCCTGAATGACCTGGGCTGGCCCCCGGCGCGGGTGGTGTCGTATCTGGATTTGATGGAGGACCGCGTCAGGCTGGCCGATCAGGTGCGCCCCGGCAGCATCGTCCGATTCGAGTCTCCGGGCGAGGACATCGGCACTGAACTGGCCCTGATTGAGATGGGAGGCGGGCCAATGGTGGATCTGGAGGCAGGCGAACTCGCTCCGTCGCGGGCGTGGCACGCGGGCTTCAGTCAGGTTCTGCAGGCATTGGACGCGCAATTGCAAAATGCCCCCCCCCACACCCGCATGCAACAGACCGCCCACATCCTGACCATGTTCGACAAGCCTGCCACGCACGCGCGGCTGGGGGCAGCGGGCGTCCCAGTGCCAGAAGCGCTGCCGGAAGTGAACTCGTTCGACGGGCTGATGGTCGCGGCGAGGGAACGCGGCTGGACACGGCTGTTCATCAAACTGGCTTACGGCTCCAGCGGTTCAGGCATCGTCGCTTTGCAATGGACCGGGCAAAGGGTCAGCGCCGCAACCACCGTACGTCAGGAAGCTGGTCGTCTGCTCAACTCACGGCGGCTGATCAGATCACAGGACTGGGCGGAGATCAGGGCGCTGATTGACGCGCTGGCCCCGCACCGCCTGCACGTCGAACGCTGGCTGCCCAAGGCCAGTTTTGGCGGCGGCACCATTGATCTGCGCGTGGTGGTCATAGGTGGAGAGGCGCGGCACGCGCTGGTGCGAACGTCGCGCGGGCCGATTACGAATCTGCATCTGGGGAATCAACGGGGCGACATCGAGGCGCTCAAAACGGAACTGGGTGCGGAACGCTGGACAGAAGTGGGGCGCACCGCCGAGGCCGCCCTTGCCGCCTTTCCTGGCGCCCTCTACGGCGGCGTAGACCTGCTGCTGACGCCAGGGTGGAAGCGTCGGGCGGTGCTGGAAGTCAACGCTTTCGGCGACTACCACCGGGGCATTCTGGTGGGCGGCAGGGACACCTACGCGGCAGAACTGTTTGCGCTGGGGCAGGCGAAACGGGGAGGGCAGAATGCTGAATGCGCGTGAATGGATCGGCACCTGTGACGTGATGCTCCTCACACTGGACAGCTTGCGCTATGACGTGGCCGTTATGGCGCTAGAAGCGGGAGAGACGCCCCATCTCGCCGCTGTCCTGCCCGGCGAAGTGTGGGAGAAGCGGCAGACCCCCGGCAGCTTCACCTACGCCGCGCATCACGCTTTTCTGTCGGGCTTTCTGCCCACGCCCGCGCGTCCGGGGCGTCATCCACGCCTGTTCGCCGCCGCTTTCGAGGGCAGCCGCAGCACCTCGCCGCAGACCTTTACCTTTGAAGAGGCCACCTTGCCGGAAGCGCTGGCGACTCGCGGCTATCACACGGTCTGCGTGGGCGGTGTGGGCTTCTTTAATAGGCGCTCGGCGCTGGGAAGCGTGCTGCCTGACCTGTTCGCCGAGGCACACTGGTCCCCAGCCAGCGGCGTCAAGAATCCTGACTCGGCAGACGTGCAGATGCGTGTGGCAGCGAAGGCCCTGGAGGCCGTTCCGCCAGGGCAAAGGGTTTTCATGTTGCTCAATGTTGCGGCCACCCATACGCCCACGCACTTCTACGTGCCGGGCGCGCGGCAGGATTCGGTGGAAACTCAACGGGCCGCCCTGCGAACGGTGGACGCCGCCCTGCCTATCCTTTTTAACGTTTTGCGCGCACGCGGAGACACGTTGCTGATCATCTGCGCCGATCATGGCACCTGCTTCGGCGAAGACGGCTACCACGGTCACCGCCTCGCACATCCACAGGTGTGGACGGTGCCATACGCGGAGCTTCTTTTGAAGGAAACTGAAGCATGACTGCCACCCTGCCGCCCGCATTGGCCGAATTGCTCAGGGGCGGCCCCTACCAGAGCTACACCTACGGCTATCCACACAAGACGGCCTACCGCCCGTTGAGCAAACCCGTGGCCCTGCGCGACGCCTGGGCCAACGAAAAACGCGACTCTCTGTTCCTGTACCTGCATATTCCCTTTTGCGAAATGCGGTGCGGCTTTTGTAACCTGTTTACCGTTGCCAACGCCCCGCTCAGCCTGGAACGGGCGTATCTGGACGCGCTGGAACGGCAGATGAAGGTGGTGCGCGGAGCACTGGACGGTGCGAAGTTCTCGCGCCTCGCCATTGGCGGCGGCACACCCACCTTTCTGGAGGCACAGGAGCTGGAACGTGTGTTTGATCTGCTTGACACGCATTTCGGGGTGGCGGGACTGCCTGCCAGCGTCGAAACCTCTCCCGCCACCGCCACGCCAGAACGGTTGCAGGTGCTGGCCGGGCGGGGCGTTTCCCGCGTCAGCATTGGCGTCCAGAGCTTCCTGGAATCCGAGGTCCGGGGCGTGGGACGCGCCCAGAGCAATGCGGAGGTATGGACTGCGCTGGACAACATCCGCGCTGCCGGGCTGCCAGCGCTGAACATTGATCTGATTTACGGACTGGCCCACCAGACGCCGCAGACGTGGCTGGAGTCGTTGGAAACGGCGCTGATGTGGACGCCAGAGGAGCTGTTTCTCTATCCGCTGTACGTACGGCCACTGACGGGAATCGGGCGGCTGGGGCGCACCTGGGACGACGAGCGGCTGGAATTATACCGACTGGGGCGTGAATTCCTGACCTCGCGCGGGTATCTGCAGACCTCCATGCGCCGTTTTCAGCGGGACATCCTGCCGCTGGCCTCCGAGCCGGAATATGCCTGCCAACTGGACGGCATGGTGGGGCTGGGGTGCGGGGCACGGTCCTACACGCGCGGTCTGCACTACTCCAGCGAGTATGCCGTGGGCCGCGTGGGCGTGCGCGAGATCATTCAGGACTTCGTTCAGCAGCCTGCTGGGGCCTTTGAGCACCTCACCCACGGCATCTATCTGAGCGAGGATGAGCGGCAGCGACGGTACGTCTTGCAATCGCTGCTGCACATATCGGGTCTGAATCTGGAAGTGTACTGTCAGCAGTTTGGCGGTAACGCACTGGCTGACTTCCCACCGCTTGTCGGATTGGCGGATACAGGCCTCGCCAGGCTTGAAGACGGCGTCTTGACCCTCACGCCCGCTGGCATGGAGCTGTCCGACGCCATCGGGCCGTGGCTGTATTCGCCTGCCGTGCGTGCGCTGAGCGAGGCTTACGAGTGGAGCTAGAAGGCCCCTTACCCGCCGCCTGCGAAGAGGTTCAGAAAACGGCGCCAGAGCCCCTCTCCGTGCTTTACCGGGGACCGCTGTCCAGTTGCAATTACGCTTGCCCATACTGTCCCTTCGCCAAACACACCGAGACGGCGGCGGAGCATGCAGCAGACGCACGGGCACTGGCCAGGTTCAGTGCCTGGGCGGAAACGCAACCTTTCTCCCTGTCTATTTTCTTCACGCCGTGGGGTGAGGCGCTGGTCAGGCCGCGCTATCAGGCCGCTTTAACCCACCTGAGTCATCTGCCGCACATTCGGCAACTCGCCATTCAGACCAATCTCTCCGGCTCGTTGAGGTGGCTGGAAAATGCCGAGAAATCGAAGATCGGTGTGTGGGCCACCTATCACCCCGGCGAGGTGGCGCGCGAACGCTTCCTGACCCGCTGCGCCGAACTAGACACTCTCGGCGTGCGCTACAGCGTGGGGGTGGTGGGCAAGAAAGGGCATTTCGGAGACATTGAAACCATGCGCGCCGCTCTGCCAGGGCACGTTTACCTGTGGATCAACGCCTTCAAGGTGGGAGACGGCTATTACTCGCAGGCCGATCTAACCCGACTGGGCGCGGTGGATCCACTGTTTGAGGTCAACACACGCCGCTACCGCGTGCGCGGCATGCCGTGTAACGCGGGCGAGACAGTCATTAGTGTGGAGGGTGACGGCACCGCCCGCCGCTGCCACTTCATCGAGCGGCCCATCGGTAATATTTACGAGCAGGACGTACGCGACTTGCTGCGCCCCCGGCCCTGCACCCGCTCAAGCTGTGAGTGCCATATCGGCTACGTCCATCTGCCGGCACTAGACGCAGCCTCTGTGTACGGCGACGGGCTGCTGGCGCGTCTGCCTGACCCGACCCTGTGGGCGGACGCAGCGAGGCTGGAAACGTATCTGGCACGGGCACGAAACCTCCGAGCAAATTGATCTGCGCCCACCCTACGCCTCGATCACCGGTTGATACAACCCGGCGTCATCAAAACCCGCCAGCCACGCTGAGGCCGCCTGGGCGCGTGTGATCGTGGGTGGCACGCGCAGGGTGTAACGCCGCCCGGTGGAGGGGCAGCCCACGCAGACGGCCACGAACGGCTCGTCGTCCGGCAAATCCACGCGGACCAGGGTGCGTTCGCCACCCGCATCAGTGTCGCGGTCCAGCACCTTCGCGCCCACTTCCTCCAGAAAGCGCTCGGAGCCGATGCGCTCCATCATCACGCGGCGGACCTCGGCATTGGGCTGGGCAAGGATTTCCGCGCCAGAGATGGTGTGGGGGGCAAAGGCCAGCCGTTCGTCCACACGGACGCCGCGCCAGCGCAGGGCAGCAACTGAGCCAGCGGGCAACCCGGTCAGGCCGCTCCCAGCTACATCCAGCCAGCCGCTGACCCGCAGCCCCCGTGGCAGGGCCGTAATGCCCCGGCAGCCGGAAATGTCCAGTTGCGCCACCTGCCTCAGCCATTCCGGCAACCCGCGCAGGCTCAGGCAATCCCGGGCCGACAGATGGCCGAAGCGTACCCGAGCGTGCATGGGCCAGCCTGAGAGCGCCTCGCAACGGTTGATGTTCAGAAAGCAGACGTCCAGCCCCTCGGGCAGCGATTCCAGCGAGAGGCAGTCCTGCACATTCAGCGAGCCGACCGTTAGGCCTTCGGGAAGCGTCTGGAGACGGGCGCAGCCGTCGAGCGTCAGGCGAAATTGTACGCGCAGGCTGGCCGGAACGCTCTGGAGGGGCAGATTTCTGGCAATCAGTTCGCCCACCTGTAAGTCTTCGGGCAGCTCGGTCAGGCCAGTATCGCTGAGATCTAGGGTGTCGCCGCTCAGGCCGTCGGGCAGGCAGCGCAACCCTTTCTCGCCGGACAGATCCAGGCGCCCCCGGAATTTCAGAGGCCCACGCGCCTCACCACTCAGCAGCAGTTGCCGCACCTCAGCGGCGTTCAGAATTTGGGGCATCAGTCCAGCACCCGGCGAATGGCTGCGGGGCTGTATTCGCGCTGCATCCATACCTTGTAAAAGCCGCGAGGCAGCGTGATGGTGGCGTGTTCCTCGTGGATCAGATCGGCGGTGTCGGACAGCACCTGCACGTAGGTGTCTGTGTCAGCCGTGTAGAGCTGAACTGCCGCTGCGTCGGAGAAGCGATGGCTATGTCCCGTGACCTCACCGCGAGCCAGCGTGGCGCCGGGGCGGGAGTGGGCATTGGGCATCGTGGGCACGCTTTGGACGAGAACATCACCGTGGCGGTAGAGCATGAAAGACCTCCTGAATGGATGAATTGGGCAGATTGATTACGTTCACAGCATAACAGAATGTATGTGCTACGGCAACTTAGGAAACATTTGCCGAGATGTCTGGTGAGACCGACATGGTTAGCGCCTCCTGACGATCTGCGCATTCCTCACGTTTCCTTGCTTCTCAGGAGCCGCCCCCGGCAATTGGGAGGTACACTGGTGGGTGATGACTGATCTTTCCCCCCTCCGTCGCCTGCACCGCGTCCAGGAACTTGACCTGGGCCTTGACCGTCTGCGCGACGAGGAACAGAATTTCCCCGATGACCTGCGCGCTGCCCGCGCCGAGCAGGAACGTCTCAACAACGCCCTGGAAGACACCGAGATCACCCTGGAGGGCGTGGACAAGCGCGTGCGCCAGCAGGAGCAGGACCTGGGCGGCACCCGCGAGCAGATTGCCCGCGCCGCCGAGGAGCAGGAAAAGAACGCCTTCGACGCCCGTGCCCAGAGCCAGTACGGCAGCCGCATCCAGCAACTCGGCGAGCGCGCCGATGAGATGGAAGAGGATCTGGCCCCCCTGCGTGAGCGTCAGCGCGAACTCAATGAGCGGGCCGCCGAGCTGAGAAGCCAGCACCGTGCCTTGCGGCCCAGCCTGAACGAGATGGAGCAGAGGGACGAGGCACGCATTCAGGACCTGCGCGCCCAGGGCGAGGCGGACCGTCAGGAACGCGCGGGACTGGTCAGTGACCTGGACGCCCGCACCGTGCGCGAGTACGACATGATCCGCAAGGCCAAGAAAGGGCTGGGCGTCGTGGAGATCCGGAATGGACGCTGCACTGGATGCAATGTGGTGTTGCCCGTCAACGTTCAGCAGAAGGCCGCGCTGGGCAAGCTGCCACCCGTGAAGTGCCCGTCTTGCGGCCGATTCCTGATCCGGCTGGATCTGGACTAGCCCACGGTGGGTGTTGCCGTCGCTTGACGATGGAGCGGTTCAGCACACCACTTAAAATCCTCCCTCCCCGAACACAGTCCTGATTTCCTCCCTCTCTAGGCCCGATCCCAGCAGCGTCAGCAGCAGGATGCGGGCCTTGTGGGCGTTCAGGAAGCTGGCGGGAATGGCCCCGGCCTCCACCAGCGTCGCGCCGCCGCCCGCATAGCCGTAAACCGGCAGCACGGGGCCGGCGTGGGTGCGGGTGGCGATAATCACGGGCTGTGCCGTGGCGGCAATGAGGGGCAGCAGTTCGGCGGGCAGGTTGCCGGTCCCCAGGGCGGCAATCACAATGCCGTCAGCCCCGGTCTGTGCGCCAGCGAAGCCCTCGCCGCGCCAGCCCGCGTAGGCGTACAGGATGTCCACGCGGGCATTCAGACTGTGGGGCAGGTAGGTGCGCCGGGCTTCAGGGGTGGCGAAATAGCGGACGTAGGCGGCATCCTGCGTGCGGTCAATCCGTCCAATCGGGCCGGGATAACCGCCGAAGGCGTCCACGGCAGTGGTATGCACCTTGGTCACGGTCCGTGCGTCGAAGACGTCGCCGCCAAAGACCACCAGCGGGCCGCGTCCGGCGCTCTGGGGATGCAACGCCACTCCGGCGGCATCCAGCAGGTTTGCCGGGCCGTCCCACGACACCTCTCCCGCGTGCCGCATGCTGCCGGTCAGGACGACAGGTGTGGGGGTCGAGAGCAGCAAGTGCAGCGCGAAGGCCGTTTCCTCCAGCGTGTCGGTACCGTGGGTCACGACAATACCGTCGTGGTCCGGGGCGAGTTGCCGGATCAGCCCGGCAAGCTCCAGCATATGCGCGGGCGTGATGTGCGGACTGGGGAGGTTGAAGGGCTGAAAGTCATGCACCTCCACCCCCAGCAATCCGGGCAGACTGGGGGCCTGCTGGGGGGTCAGCCCACGCCCATCGGGGCTGGGACGGCTGGCGATGGTGCCGCCGGTGTGGATCACGGCGAGACGCTTCATGGAACGCTGCATGGGGAGCATTGTGGAGTCTGGCCGGCCCCAACAGAGCGTGGTCTGGGCAGCGGCTCACCCGGCACAGGCGGCTTGCATTACACTGGCGCAAAGGTGAAATGGAATGACTGCATATAGACGTCCGCTGGACGTGGTGATCCTTGCGGCGGGTCAGGGGACCCGCATGAATTCTGCCCTCCCCAAGGTGCTGCACCCGGTCGCGGGCCGCCCGATGGTGTCCTGGGCCGTGAAAGCGGCGCGTGAGCTGGGCGCACGGCACGTCGTGGTGGTGACCGGACACGGCGCGCAGGCGGTGGAGGCGGCGCTGGAGGATCAGAAGGTGGTCTTCGCCCGTCAGGAGCAACGGCTCGGCACGGGGCACGCCTTTCTCTGCGGGATCGACGCGCTGACCACCGCCCTGCCTGAAGACGCCCGGCGGGACGCGGACGTGCTGGTGCTCTACGGCGACACGCCGCTGCTGCGCTCTGGGACGCTGGAAGCCATGCTGGAGGACCACCGCGCGCGCGGCAGCGCCCTGACCATTCTGACCGGAGAACTGCCCGACGCCACCGGGTACGGCCGGATCATCCGCGACGCGCAGGGCGATGTGGAACGCATCGTGGAACAGAAGGACGCCACTCCCACGGAGGCGGCGGTGGGCGAATTCAACAGCGGCGTGTACCTGATGGACTCGCGGGCCGGCGAGCTGGCGCACCGGATCGGCAACCACAACGCGGCGGGCGAATATTACCTGACCGATCTGCTGGGCCTGTACCGCGCCGAGGGCGAGGTGGCCCACGCCTTCAAGCTCAGTGACCCCGACGAGGTCATGGGCGCCAACGACCGCGCGGGCCTGGCCGAACTGGAGACCATCCTGCGCCGCCGCATCAACGCGGCCCACATGGCCGGGGGCGTCACGCTCCACGATCCCGACACCACGCGGATTGAGGACACCGTGAAACTGGCCCGCGACGTAACGCTGGAACCCGGCGTGATCCTGCGCGGTCAGACCTCTCTTGGCGAGGGCGTGAGCGTGGGGGCCTACAGCGTGGTCAGCGACAGCGTGCTGGAGGCGGGCGTGGTGGTCAAGGCCCACAGCGTGCTGGAGGGGGCGCACGTCGGCGCGGGCAGCGATGTCGGCCCCTTTGCCCGCCTGCGCCCCGGCAGCGTGCTGGGCGAGGGCGTGCACATCGGCAACTTCGTGGAGACCAAGAACGCGCGCCTGAGCGCCGGGGTCAAGGCCGGACACCTGGCCTACCTGGGTGACGTCGAGATCGGCGCAGAGACCAACGTTGGAGCGGGCACGATTGTCGCCAACTTCGACGGCGTCAACAAACATCCCAGCCGGATCGGCGCGGGCGTCTTTATCGGCAGCAACAGCACGATCATCGCCCCGCGCACGGTGGGCGACGCCGCCTTCATTGCCGCCGGAAGCGCCGTCCATGAGGACGTGCCCGAGGGCGCCATGGCCGTGGCCCGTGGCAAGCAGCGCAACATTGAGGGCTGGTCACGGCGCTACTGGGGCGGCATGCGTGAGAGGGTGCGGCAGAAACTGCCATGGCTCTCTGGCTGGCTGGACCGGGAGGGATAGGGACAGCGCCAGCGAGGGGACCGTGGCTGACGCTACGGTCCCCTCGTCTATGTGCCTGCCCTTCAGCGCGAGCGCAGGGTGGTCTGCGTGGCGCTCATGAACTCGGCGCGGGTGCGCGGATCGTCGCGGAACACCCCGCGCATGGCGCTGGTGGTGGTAGACGAATTCTGCTTCTGCACGCCGCGCATCGCCATGCATAGGTGCGTGCCTTCCATCAGCACGGCCACCCCCTTGGGGTCCAACAGTTCCTGCACGGCGTCGGCCAGTTGCGTGGTGATCCGCTCCTGCACCTGCAGCCGCCGGGCATACAGATCCACGATCCGCGCGAACTTGCTTAGCCCCAAGATCTTGCCGTCGGGAATGTAGGCGATATGCGCACGCCCATAGAAGGGCAGCATGTGATGCTCACACATGGAGTAGAACTCGATGTCCTTGACGATCACCATCTCGCTGCCCTCGGCCTCGAAGACAGCGTTTCCTGCGGCCTCCTGCAGGGTCATGCGGTAGCCGTCTGTCAGAAAATTCCACGCCTTGGCCACGCGGTGTGGGGTCCTGAGCAGGCCCTCGCGCTGTGGATCCTCGCCCACCGCGGCCAGCCACTGCCCGGTCAGGGCGCTCAGGCCGGGCAATTCCAATTCCTCCTGCATGAATGGATCGGCGGCGAGATCGACATCGGGGACGTTCGTGGTCATTGAGCCAGTATGGACTGACAGGGGCGGATTTGACCGTAACTTCGGTTAAAAGTTCAACATTGACCGTATGAATCTGCTTTGCGCCCCTGAAGGGAAGAGACCCCGTCAGCGCTGCATTTTGGTCTGACGGTCTTAGTTGGCATCAGCATGGAGAACGCGCACTGCCATGGTGCGCCAGGGAAGAGGGTTCGTAAATAGCAACCGACGGTTGACCTGGAGGGTATCAAGCCACTGAGCGCAGTGGTGAGGAACAGCGGTCCAAGCCACACCCGTTCCAGCAGGACGCTGACATGCAAATAGGCCGCCCCCGAACTCCGGCAGGCGGCCTTCTGTCATTCTCCCTAGCTGCGGCTCTTGTACCGTTCGAGCAACTCGGCCTTCAGCTCGTCGAAGCGCACACCCTTGCGCTCCCGGTGACCGTCGGGCCAGCGCTCGCGGGTGCTGACCTCGCGGGCCTCCTGCTCCTTGTCACCCACGATCAGGATCACGGGGATCTTGGACAGCTCGGCGTTGCGGACCTTGGCCTGCATGCGGTTGCTGGAATCGTCCACCTCGGCTCGCAGCCCCGCTGCGTGCAGCTCGGTGCGCAGTTCCTCGGCGTAGGCGTTGTGGCGGTCCGCAATGGGCACAATGGCGATCTGGCGCGGGGCCAGCCACAGCGGGAAGGCCCCGGCGTAATGCTCGATCAAGATGCCCACGAAGCGTTCCAGACTTCCGAAGGGCGCGCGGTGGATCATGACCGGGCGGTGGTCCTGGCCGTCCTCGCCGACGTAGGAGATGTCGAAGCGTTCGGGCAGGTTGTAGTCCACCTGAATGGTGCCCAGCTGCCACTCACGTCCCAGCACATCCTTGACCACGAAATCCAGCTTGGGACCGTAGAAGGCGGCGTCGCCCGGCTCGATGCTGTAGGGCAGGCCCACTTCTTCCACCGCCTGAATGATCTGGTCTTCCGCCACCTGCCAGTTCTCGGCGTCGCCCACGTACTTGTCGCTCTGGGGATCACGGGTGCCGACGCGGAAGCGCACGTCGTTCATGCCGAAGGTCCGCAGCACCAGCACCGTCAAGTCCAGCACGTCCAGGAACTCTTTTTTAAGCTGATCGGGCCGGCAGAAGATATGCGCGTCGTCCTGCGTGAAGCCGCGCACCCTCGTCAAACCGTTCAGTTCGCCAGACTGTTCGTAACGGTAGACCGTGCCGAATTCGGCCAGGCGCACCGGGAGGTCGCGGTAACTGCGAGGCTTGCTGTCATAGATGCGGATGTGGTGCGGGCAGTTCATCGGCTTGAGCATGTACTGCTCGTCATCGACCGTGATCGGCGAAAAGTTGCTCTCCGAGTAATTCTGATAGTGGCCGCTGGTCTTGTACAGCTCCAGGTTGCCGATGTTGGGTGTGATAACGCCCTGGTAGCCGCGCCGGAACTGCTGCTCCTTGAGAAAGGCGGCCAGTTCCTCGCGCAACACCGTGCCGTTGGGCAGCCACAGCGGCAGGCCCTTGCCCACCAGCGGGTCAATGGTGAACAGTTCCAGTTCACGGCCCAGCTTGCGGTGATCGCGGCGCTTGGCCTCTTCCAGCCGCTCCAGGTACTCGTCCAGCTCCTTCTGGGTGGCAAAGGCCACGCCGTAGATGCGCTGGAGAATCGGGTTCTTCTCATTGCCCCGCCAGTAAGCGCCGCTGGTGCTGGTCAGCTTGAAAGCCACGGGCAGCTTGCCGGTGTTGGGGAAGTGCGGCCCCCGGCACAGATCCACGTACTCGCCCTGCGTGTAGAAGGTGATCGGCTGCCCGTCGGGCAACTCGGAAATCAGCTCCACCTTGTAGGGATCGAAGGAAAATTGCTCCAGTGCCTCGGCCTTGCTCACCTCGGTCCGGATGATGTCCAGGCCGCGCCCGATGATCTCACGCATGAGCTTCTCGATCTCGGGCAGCTCCTCCTCGCCCAGCGGTTCGGGCAGATCGAAGTCCTGGTAGAACCCGTTCTCGATGCTGGGGCCGACGCCACGTTTCACCGCCTCGCGGGGGTAGCCCTTGCCCTCGTAATACTCGCCCACCGCCTGACTGAGAACGTGGCCCAGCGAGTGCCGGAAAACGCTCTGCGCCTGTCCCGGATTCTTCTTGGTGATCAGGCTGATCTCCGCGCCCTCGGGCAGAGGGGTCATCAGGTCCGTCAGCACGCCGTTGGCGGTGGCGGCCAGCGCGTCCTGGGCCAGGCGCGGGCCAATCGCCTGAGCGGCGTCCAGGGCCGTGGCCCCCTGCGGGAGGTCCAGTTGTTTTCCATCGGGAAGATAAACGTGCATGGTTTTTACTCCTTGGTTGAGCACAAAAAAGCCCGGTCTGGCCGCGAGGTCAGCACAACGCCTGAAAACCGTGGACAGGTTTTCAGGCGCGTGGAGTTCGCGTGTTCAGACCGGGATGCTGGGGTATTCGCCGCCACACGGCTGCCATCACCAGACCGGAGTGATGGGCGCGTGACTTCATGGGTTCAGGATAGCGGTTTAGAGGCGGATGGGGCAAGGCCAGACCGCAAATGACATCAGAGGCTCTTGTGGAATCGAAGGGGCCGTTAGACAGCAGCCTCTGACGCCTCGGCCCGCGTTCCCAGCCGGTAGGCCCGACGCGCGTTCGCGTCCGTCATTCGCTCCAGCACGTCGGCAGGCATCTCACGCAGACTGGCGATAAAATCCAGCGTGTGGCGCACGTAGCCGGGGCGGTTGGGCTTGCCGCGTTTGGGCACGGGGGCCAGGAAGGGCGCGTCCGTTTCGAGCAGCATGCGTTCCAGGGGCAGCGTACGGGCGGCCTCGTGAATCTCGTGGGCGTTCTTGTAGGTGGTGTTGCCCGCGAAGCCGAAGAAGGTGTGCTCGCCGCGCTCCAGCCCAAAGCGCAGCAGGTCCGGGTGACCGCTGAAGCAGTGCAGGATGACGGGCACGTCCGGCCACTGGCCCAGCACGTCCATCACGCCCCGGTGGGCACTGTCCTGGCCCTGTTGGTCGCGGGTGTGAATTACCAGCGGCTTGCCCAGGCGTTGCGCGAGCTCCAGTTGCCACTCGAAGGCGCGGCGTTGCGCGGCCCGCTGAGTGTCGTCCCAGTAGTCGTCCAGTCCGCTCTCGCCCAGACCCACCACGCGTGGATGACGGGCCAGTTGCTCCAGCTCGCGCCGCGCCTCCGGGGTGTCCTCTGTGGTGTCGGTGGGATGCAGGCCCACGGTGGCGTATACGTCAGGAAACTGTTCGGCCAGGACGACGGCGTTCCGGGCATGCTCGGGGCTTGCGCCGATGCAGACCATCGCGCTCAGGCCCAGCTCTCCGCGCGCGGAGGCCGGATCGTCCAGGTAGTCGAGGTGGCAGTGGGTGTCGATCATGAGGGACAGGGTAAGGCTCGACAGGCCGCCTGTCTGGTGCTTTGATCCTCTCCCCCACTACACTCCCCCCTTCACCCATCACAGGCCCACCACTCTCATGAGGAGGGAGCGCTAGAGTGCCCGCGTGCAGAAAATGGGCCTCTACGCGCTGCTGGCGATCCTCGCTTTCGCCCTGATCTTCGCCTTCTTGCCGGGCGCGGACCGGACGGGACCGAAGACGGACGCCACCCTGCAGGGCGTGGAGTTGCGCCTGTTTCCCGCACGCGACGCGGACGCGGTGTGGAGTTTTGCCGCGCAGAACGTCAGCAGCAATCCGGTGTCCAACGAAACCGTCCTGACTGGCATTTCCGGTGGCAAGCGGGTCTTGAAGGAACGCGACGCTAGCGGCAGACTGACAGGCCGCGAAACGCTGGACGCCACGCTGGACGCGCCTGGGCTGACCATCGACGGCCAGGACGACATGACCACGGTTAAGGCCAGCGTCAGGCTGGTCAAGGAGTGTGCGGACATCGTGATGACCGGCCCGCCCCAGAACCCAGTCAAGATCGAGCAGGGCTACGGTTTCACCGCGCCGGTGGCCGACATCACGTCTCCCCTGGTCGATGTTCACGCCGAGAAATTGCGGATGTCGTTCCAGTTTGACCTCGACGACATGGACAACGAAACCTCCTCGACCACCTTCAAAACGGAGGCCGAAGAGATCTGCAAGGACGGAAAACTGGTCCCCAGAACCTGAAGCGCCGGCCCCTGCCCCTTCCTATAAACCCATCTAGGATCCAACTAAGGAGTCCCACCATGAAACGAATTGCCCTGATGATCGGTCTGCTGAGCCTGACCGCGCTGGCCCAGACCGCCGCCAACCCCAACCGCATCGTCAAGATCCAGGGTGGGGCGCGCGGCAACGTCCGCACCGGACCACTGACGTACAGCGGTAACCCGGTCAAGGCCACCGTCAGTACCCTGAAGATTGAGGCCGCGCAGGCCACCCTCGCCGCCCCCAGCGGAGTCGCGCTGCTGGAGGCCGAAGGCAAGCGCACCGCCAACTTCACAGGCAACGTGCAGGTCGACCGTGGCCGCCTGAGCGCCAGCGGCAGTGCCCTGGCCTACAGCGAGGCCACCGGGCAAGGTGTCCTGAGCGGCAATCCCAGCGCCACCTTCGTCCCCGAAGACAAGGAAGACGGCGACAAGGTGAGCATCAATGCCTCGCAGATGAGCCTGGACGTGGACAACAACGTCTCCACCAGCACGGGCAACGTCCGCCTGACCAACGGCAACCAGACTGGTAAAGCCGACAAACTGATCTTTGACGAGGACAAGGAACTGGCCCAGATGACCGGCATGCCCAGCCTGACCCGCGCGGCCAAGGCCAACCAGAAGGAACTGACCATCACCGGTCAAGAGGTCCGGGCGCTGACCAAGACCAAGACGCTGTACGTGTCGGGCGGCGTCAAACTGGTGCAGGGAACGCAGACCACCACCGGCAATGCGGTGTACTACGACGACCGCAAGAATGTGGCCTACGTGGTGGGCAACGCGGTTAGCGTGGACAGCAAGAGCAAGGTCACGGTCCGCGCCCCGGCCAGCGGCTACCTGGAACAGCGCACGGACCTCGGGCGCGTGCGTGCCCTGAACTCGGCGTACAAGATTCCCGTCGAACAGTTCAAGCTGAGCGGCGAGAAGTAAGCTGAGGGGTATGCGGAGGTCTGGAATCGGGCGGGCAGGGCTCAGGGGGGTGGGCGTCACCCTGGCCCTGATCCTTGGCACAGGGCTGCCAGCGTGGGTGCTGGCGCAGGATGCGGCTCCTGCCACCCCTCCAGGCCAGACCGAGCCTCAGCAGACCCCCACTCCTGCGGTCCCAGATCAGGCCACCCCTTCCGCTCCGGACACCACCGAAACGGAGCCGGGGGCGGAAACCTCCAGCCTGGAACTGGTCCGCAAGAGTGACACCGACGGCCAGGAGCGGCGCATCCGCATCGTGCGGACGGGAACCAGTGACGACACGGGCATCTTTGCCCTGTGCAGCCCGCAGGAGGAAGACCCGAAGGATGCGCCCACGCTGGCCGTCTTCAGCGAAACCGGACCTGGAGGCGTGCGGATCACCATCGACAAGAATGTGATTCGGGTGCCCCTGGCGGTGGTCACGCAGCAGCAGCCCGGAGACGGCGAGGAGGGCAGCGACGGACGGGTGGAAGCCAGCGCCGGAACGGCCCGCTTTCTGGATGATGTTCCCGCCGACGCTACCGAGCGCCTGCCCCGTTGCGGCGTGGAGGCCACCCCCAAATCCGTCCCCGACACTGTATTTGTCACCCAGGGCAAGACCGAACTGAAAGGTCAGAAACTGGTCTACGACGAGACGGACGGTATCGCCCGCATTGACGGCCCCGTAACCTTCCGGCGGGCCAACGAGACGGACCCGCTGACCGGCAGCAGTGAGCGCATTGAGGTCAACGTGGACGAGGAGAAGACCACGCTGGTGGGCAACGTGGTCCTGAATAGCGAGGGCGGGCGCGTCAGCCGGGCGGGACGGGTAGAATATGACGACGCCGCGAACCTGGCCCGCTTGATCGGCACGCCGGAGCAGCCTGCCGTGAGCGTCAAGGGCGGCGATACCCTGCGGGCCGGGATGATCCTGTACGATCTCGAGAAGAACGAGGTCTACGCCGTGAAAGCCGAGGGCGGGACCATCACCGGGGAATTTGTGGAGGAGGGAGACACGCCTGGAACCAGCTCGGCCCCGGGGACCGCGCCCGCGACCAGTCCTGTGTCTCCCGCACCTTCTTCAGGCACGCCAGACCCCAACTCCGACAACCCAGACGCCCCGCCGCCCGGACCTACAGACCCAGCCTCGCCACCGACGCCCTGAGGACGGCCGCACTGCGCTCCAGTGCGGTCTTTTCTTCGTCGGTCAGGTTGGGCAGCACGCTGGCCTCGATGCCTCCCGACGCCACGATACGCGGCAGGCTGAGGCTGACGCCGTATTCGGGAGTGGGCGCGCTGACGGTCAGCACGGCCCGGCGGTCCCCCAGCACCCGCTCGACAATGCGGGCCAGCGCCGCGCCAATGCCGTAATAGGTGGCCCGCTTGCCACCGATAATGCTGGCGGCGGCGCCCCGCGTACCGGCCTCGATCCCGGCACGGATTTCGGGAGTCCAGGGCAGGCCGCGCGCCGCCATGAATTCGGCCACCGGCAGCCCGGCCACCGTGGCGCTGCTCCAGGCGATAACCTCGCTGTCGCCGTGCTCGCCCAGCACGTAGCCGTGAACATTGGTGGCGTCCACACCGGCGTGCTGCGCGATCAGCCAGCGCAGCCGCGCGCTGTCCAGCACCGTGCCGGACCCCATCACCGCGTGGCCGGGAGCCAGCCGAACGGCCAGATCGGTCAGCGCATCCACCGGGTTGGTGGCGATCAGCAGCACCGCGCCGGGAGCGCACGCGGCCACCTGCGGGATGATCTGCCGGAAGATCTCGGCGTTGCGGTCCAGCAATTCCGGGCGGCCCTCACCGGGCTTCTGGTTGGCCCCCGCAGCCACCAGGACCACCCGGCTGCCCTCCAGCGCCGCGTAGTCGCCGCTTTCCACCCGCACGCCGTGGCTGATCGGGGCAGCGTGGGCAATATCCTGGGCCTCGGCTTGCGCCCGGCCTCCGTCCTGATCGACCAGGACCAGCTCACTGCACGAATCGCGCAGGGTCATCGCGTAAGCGGCGGTGGCCCCCACCAGCCCTGCGCCGACGACTCCGACTTTCATGTGTGGCGGTCGGGCAGACGAACGGTCAGCACCGGGGTATGGCTGCGGCCCACGATCTTCTCGGCGCTGCTGCCGATGAAGAAGTGTTCGAGCGCACCCTGCGCGTGCGTGCCGACCACGATCAGGTCCGCGCCCCAGCGCGCAGCGGCCTCCACGATGCCGGTCACCGGATCGCCCACGAGTTGCTCGGTTTCCTCGCCGTCCTGCATCAGCGCGGCCAGCCGCCGGGCGTCGGAGTCCTCCAGCGAGTTCAGCAGCCCCGCATCGAAGACCGCCGGGGTCACGCCGCCCATCAGGTCCGGCGAGGCGGTCACGCGCGCGTCAGTGACGTGCAGCAGCCGGATCTGCGCACCGGGGAAGCGGGCCCGGGCCACCGCCAGCGCGTGCTGGCTGGAGGGCGAGAAATCCACGCCCACGGCAATCTTGGCAAAACCAGTCGAGGTCGGTTCACTCTGGGTCATGCCTGCAACTTACTCGCGTGAGTGGGTGCGAGACAAGGTCACGGGCGGAAGGCGGCGGCTTGCCCTTACCATGTTCCCCATGTTCCGCCGCCGCCGGCCCCTCCCCCCCTTTCCGTCCGGAGGCCTGCTGGTGGGCGGCGCGGCGCGGGACTGGCTGCGCGGCGAGTCCCCGAAAGATTACGACTGGGCTGTGCCGGAGCCGGTGGGGGCCGCGCGGACGATGGCGGACGCGCTGGGCGGCTCGGCCTTCCCGCTGGACGAGGAACGCGGCTACTGGCGGGTACACCTGCCGGGCGAGGTCCACCACGACTTCGTGCCGCTGCCCGCCGACGTGAATCAGGACCTCCTGCGGCGGGATTTTACCGTCAACGCGCTGGCCATCACTGAAGACCGGCAGGTGCTGGACCCGTCGAACGGACGAGCGGACGTAAAGGCGCGGCAGCTGCGGATGGTGAGCGCGGCCAACCTGCGGGCCGATCCGCTGCGGGCGTGGCGGGCGGGGCGGCTGGAGATCACGCTGGGCTTCCGGCTGGAGCCCGGAACGGAAGGGGAGGTGCGAGCGGTGGCGGCGGAACTGGCGGGCGGCACGCTGAAGATGCCGGCCACCGAGCGCATCCGCGACGAGGTGCACGCCCTGCTGCTGCACCCGAACGCCGCCCACGGTCTGAAACGCCTTGAAGACTTGGGCCTGCTCGCCCTGACCCTGCCCGAACTGCGTGAGGGCATTGGCCTCCAGCAGGGCGGTTTCCACCATCTGGACGTTTTCGAGCATGGACTGGAGGCACTGCACCAGCTGCTGGCCCGCCTGCCGGACGCGCCGCTGCCCCTGCGCTGGGCCGCACTCCTCCATGATGTGGGCAAACCCCGCTCCCATACCGTGGACCCCGACACGGGCCTCACCCACTTTTACGGCCACGACAAGCTGGGGGCGGCATTGACGACGCAGATGCTGGGCCGCCTGAAATTGCCGGGCGACGACATCAGGCACGCGGCCCGGCTGGTGGAAGCCCATATGGTCCCGCTGCCCGCCGGGGAAAAGGAGGCCCGGCGCTTTGTCCACCGCCGCCGCGATCTGCTGCCGGACCTGCTGTGGGTGATGCTGGCGGACCGCGAGGCCGCGCGGGGGCCGAGCAGCTCTGACGCCAGCCGCCACGCCTACGCCGTCGCCATGGGCCGGGTGCTGGAGGCGCTGGAGGACCGCCCTGCACAGCCCAGGCCGCTGCTGACGGGGGCGGACGTGATGGCCCTGCTGGACATCCCGCCCGGCCCCCGCGTGGGCGAGGTGATGCGGGCACTGGACGAGGGGGTGGCGCTGGGCGAGGTAATGGACGAGGCGCAGGCGCGGACCTTCGTCAGGGCCTGGGCGGAGCACAACACGGACAGACGCTAGCAGCCGCCTGAATGACCTTTGTCAGGCCTGCTCCGCTATGCTGGCGCGCAAATGACCGCCGTGTTGACCGCTCCCCAGACCGACCATCCCACCACCCCCGACTGGGTCAAGGACGCCGTGTTTTACCAGATCTTCCCGGACCGCTTCGCGCGCAGCGGGCGGGTGACCGGCCTGAACTTGCAGCCGTGGGGGGACACCCCGGAATTCAACCGCTACATGGGCGGCGACCTGTGGGGCGTGACCCAGCACCTGGACCATATTCAGGGTCTGGGCGTGAACGCCATCTACTTCTGTCCGGTCTTCCAGTCGGCTTCAAATCACCGCTACCACACCCACGACTACTTTCAGGTGGATCCCATGCTGGGCGGCAATGCGGCGCTGCGCGCCCTGATTGACGAGGCCCACGCCCGCGGCATACGCGTGGTGCTGGACGGCGTGTTCAACCACAGCAGCCGGGGCTTTTTCCAGTTCAACGACCTGCTGGAACAGGGTGAGGCCAGCGCCTACCGCGACTGGTTCCACCCGGAGAGCTGGCCGCTGCACGCCTATGACGACTCCCGGCCTGCCGGATACGCGGCGTGGTGGGGCAACCGCGCCCTGCCCAAGTTCAACACCGATAACCCCGCCGTCCGCGACTTCCTGTGGGAGGTGGCCGAGTACTGGACCCGCTTCGGCATCGACGGCTGGCGGCTGGACGTGCCCAACGAAATCGACGACGACTCCTTCTGGCAGGAGTTCCGCCGCCGGGTCAAGGCGATCAACCCCGACGCCTACATCGTCGGCGAGATCTGGGGCGACGCCCACCGCTGGCTGCGCGGCGACCAGTTCGACGCCGTGATGAACTACCACTTCACCCGACCCTGCCTGGCTTTCTTCGGGGCCAGAACGCTGGACCATCCCATGAACGAGCGCAGCGGCACGGGCCGCGTGGATCCGGTGGATGCCCCCGCCTTCGCCGCCCGCATGACCGAGGTGGCCCGCATGTACCACCCCGAGATCGTCAGTGCCCAGCTCAATCTGCTGGACTCGCACGACACGGCCCGCTTCATCACGGCGGTGGGCGGCGATACCACGGCCTACCGCCTGGCCACCATCTTCCAGATGACCTACCCCGGCGCGCCGTGCATCTACTACGGCGACGAGATCGGGTTGCACGGAGGCCCCGATCCCGACTGTCGCCGGGCCTTTCCCTGGAACGATACAGAGTGGGATCTGGACACGCTGGAGCTGACGCGCAAGTTAACGGTAGCCCGCCACGCCAGCCGCCCATTGCAGCGCGGCAGTTTCGAGGTCCTGCACGCTCAGGGCGAGGCCCTTCTGTTCGAGCGTGGCCATGAGAACCACTGTGCTTACGTCGCTCTCAACTGCGCCCAGGCTCCGGGCCGCGTGCCGCTGCGCGGCGTGAAGCCCGGCACCTACCGAGACGTGCTCAGCGGCCAGACGTACGAGCTGAGAGAAGGTGCCGGCCTGGAACTTCCAGCGCGGGGCGGCATGGTCCTGGTGTGGGAGGGAGAGGGCTGAGCGCACTCCCCGCTCAGGCCAGCCCCGAAGGGCAAAACTCCCCTGCCGCCGTGGGCCTCTGTGACCTTTCCCCAACGCTCAGCTGAACTCCGCCTTGTCCGGTTCGGGCAGGCGGTAGGCGATCACGGCGCTGGGAATCAGGAGGCTGATGCTGACCAGAGCTGCCGTGGTGGGGGTGGTGACATCGGCCAGCATGCCGACCAGGAAAATCAGCAGGCCAGCGAAGCCCCAGGAAAAGCCCATCATGATGCTGCTGGCCACGGCCACATGCTCCGGGGCGTATTCCTGGGCCGTGACCACCCCCACCGGGATGCTGGCGTTGACCGCCGCACCCACCACAAAGGTGAGCGGGTAGAACCACCACTGGCCGGGATGCGACAGGATCAGCACGGCGAAGAACGGAATGGTGGTCAGAATGGCGGCGCGCAGCACAGGGGTGCGCCCGTAGCGGTCACTTAGGCGCCCGCCCACGATGCCGCCCAGGGCGCTGGCCAGCGCGTAGATGGCCAGCGTGATGCCTACCTCGCGCTGCCCGAAGCCCCGCGCGAACAGCATGAAAGGGAGCATGGTGTTGTAGCCCATGCTGGCCAGCGAGCGCAGCACCGCCATCCCCCACAACCACTGCATCGGCCCCCTGAAGATCTGGGCGTACTCGCGCAGCTTGAATTTCCGGGCCTTCTGCGTGCCGGACGGCGTGACGGCAAAGGTCATGGCCGCGAACAGCACGCCAATCAGGGCAAACCACGGGAGGTGCGTCAGGCCCACCCCGGCGAAGACCGGTCCCAGCGCCATGCCCGCCGTCCCGCCCGCGCTGAAGATGCTGGCCCACAACCCGCGCTTGTCCGGCGGGCTGTTGTGCGCGACGTACGCGGACCCCGCCGGGTGAAAGAAGCCGCTGCCGAAACCCGCCACCGCCACCAGCAGGATCAGCGCCCCGAACAGCGGCACGAAACCCATCATGGTCAGGCCCAGGCCAGTCATCAGCGGCCCCAGCGCGGCAGCGTAGCGGCGGTCCAGGCTCTCGCCCAGGATGCCCAGCAGGGGCTGCATCACGCTGCTGGTCAGGCTGTAGACGCTGGACAGCAGCGTGACAGCGGCGATGCTGACCCCGTACTTGCTCTGCAGGGCAGGCATCAGGGGCGTGAGCATCGCGCCGTAGGCGTCGTTGATGAAATGCCCCGCAGTGACGGCGAGGGCGATGGCCGTGCCGTGCTGGATCATGGGCGTTGGGGAGCTGACACGGACCTGCATGGACCGCACATTACTCCGCACTGGGCCGCCATGCTGCTCCACCGTCCGGTCAGGCAGAACCGTCCGGCCAGGCAATTCAGGGGCGGCCTGCACAGTTGCCCCCGACGCCTGCCCCCAGCGCCAGCCCAGTCCCGTCTGAACAGAGTGTTTCCACCGCGCTGGGAAAGCGTTAGGCTAAGGCATGGCCCAATCGCTTCTCGCTGTCATTACACGGGCGCTGCCCAGCGAGACGCAGTTTGAGGACCGCCTGCGCGACCTGAGCCTGCGTGACCGCACCGCCGTGCTGGATCATTTCAACCTGACGCTGCCCTATTTCGACGTGGTGATCGCCCTGCCGGACGCCGAGCGGATGGCGCGCGTCCTGGGACGCATGCGCGGAACACCAGTCGTGGTGGCCCTGCCGGACCCGACCATGCTTGCAGGAGGAAGTCCTGGGCCGTCCGGCGAGCAGGGCACGGAAGTGCCCGACGAACAGCCGAACCACTGGTCGCTGCCGACGCCGGACCCCCTGCCCGAGGATCTCCAGACCGCCGTGATCCTGACCCGGCAGCTTCAGGACGGTCTGCCCGAACTGCTGATTGCGCTGCTGGCCGCCAAGCGCGGCTGGACCGTGGGCGCGGTGGCCGCCGTGGTGGAGCGCACCAATTTCCGGGGCCGCACACGCCTGGAATTGCAGGGGATGTCGGTCCACGCCGCGCTGCAGATTGCCGACACCCCCAGAGGACTGGAAGTCGAACGGCGCTTTCCTCACCCCGAGTAGGGCGCAGGGCCGCAGTTCAGTCCTGTTCCGCCCGGGCCAGGGCGTAGTGTGCCAGCGCCCGCTCCTCGGCCGGAATCCGGATCAGCAGCAGCAGTCCGGCGTTCAGCAGCGTGAAGACAAAAGCCGTGCGCCACGCGCCCACTGCCAGCGGCGCGGCCGCCAGTTCCAGCGCCACCACCGCGTAATTGGGATGCTTGAGAAAGCGGAAGGGCCCGCCTGTGACGCGCTCGCCGCCCGGCACGATCAGAATGCGGGTGTTCCAAAACCGGCCCAGCGTGCGGATGACCCAGTAGCGCAGCGGCTGCGCCAGCATGAACAGCGCCAGCGCGGGCCAGTGGACACGCCGCCCGGACGCACGGCCCTCCAGCAGGGTAGACAGCATCCAGGCCGGGTGCAGCACAAAGAACAGCGGGTAGTGCCCCTGACCGTACTCCACTGCGCCACGCCCGCGCGCCCAGCGTTCGTTGGCGCGGGCCACCCGCAACTCCAGCAGGCGCTGAACGCTCAGAAAGGCCAGCAGGATCGGGGCGAGGGTGCGGGCCTTCACTGCCCTGTACTCACGGCTGGCCCAGCAACTCGTCCGCTGCCGCCTCGGCGTCCAGTTCGCCACGCGCCACGCGGGCGTAGAGGTCTCCCGCCTCGCGGGCGCGGCGCAACAGGCGTTCCTGCACCAGCGAACGCACCTCGAATTCGGCGCGCAGGCGGCGGCGTTCCTGCAGGCCCGCCTCGCCCAGATGGGCGCGGTGTTTCAGGACCGCCTCGATCACGCTGACGATGCCCTCACCCGCCGAAGCGATGGTCTTGCGGACCGGGGCCAGCCAGGTGTGCTCGTCGTGCCAGCCCAGCGCCTGGGCGCTCGTCAGCTCACGCACCGTGCGGGACGCGCCGGGGAGGTCCGACTTGTTCACGGCAATCACATCGGCAATTTCCATGATGCCGGCCTTGAACGCCTGCACGCCGTCGCCCCCGGCGGGGGTGACCACCAACAGGGTATGGTCACAGGCGGCGGCCACGTCCACCTCAGACTGACCGACACCGACGGTTTCCAGGATGATCCAGTCGAAACCGCCGCCTTCCAGCAGCGCCAGCACGGCCATCGTGCGGGCCGACAGCCCGCCCAGCGCGCCGCGGCTGGCCAGCGAGCGCACGAACACCCCGGAATCGGCGTGGTGGCGCAGCATGCGGATGCGGTCCCCCAGAATGGCCCCGCCCGAATACGGGCTGCTGGGGTCCACTGCCAGCACCGCCACCCGTTTGCCCTGCGCCCGCAACTCCGCGATCAGGGCGTCGGTCAGCGTGCTCTTGCCGCTGCCAGGGCTGCCCGTGATGCCCAGCACCACCGAACGGATGCCGCCGGCCCGCGCGAGCTTGAGCAGGGGCCGTGCGGACGCAAGTCCCGCCTCGGCCAGCGTGACGGCGCGGGCCAGGGCGCGCAGATCTCCAGCGTGGTAGCGGGCGGCGAGGTCCGGGGCGGGGGTGGTCACTGGGTCTGCCCCAGCACATCGTCGGCCTCCGTCGCCTCGATCAGGTCCTCCAGGTGCGCGTCGTCGTTGAAGCCCAGCAGGGTGCCGCTGTTCTCGCCCAGCAACACGCGGGTGATGCTGGTGTTGGTGACGCTCAGGCGCGCCCAGGCGTTGGCAGGAACGCCGCCCAGTGCCAGCCCCACCGCCACGCGCACCACCCCGCCGTGCGTGAAGACCAGCACGCGCTGTCCCGGATGGCGGGCGCGCAGGGCGTCCAGCGCCGCGCCGCTGCGGGTGTACAGGTCCTTCATGCTCTCGCCGCCGGGCCGGCGGGTGGTCCAGGGATCGGTCTTGAGGGCCTCCAGATAGTCAGGATGGCGCTCCCGGATGTCGGCGATCACCAGACCCGACAGCTCGCCCACGTCGATCTCACGCAGGCCGGGATCGGGCCGCACCGTGGGCGCTCCCTCCAGGCGCTCTGCCACCGTTTCCGCCGTCTGGGAAGCGCGCAACAGGTCACTGGTGTACACCGCGTCGAAGTGCTGTCCGGTCAGGCGCTCGGCGAGGCTGGCCGCCTGAAGGACGCCGACGTGACTCAGCGGCACGTCGGCCTGACCCTGATAGCGGCCTTCAGTGTTCCAGGTGCTCTCGCCGTGACGGACCACCCAGAATTCAGTGGCGCTGCGGCGATCCGGCGGCGTGAAGCCGAAGGGGGCCAGCCGGGACTTGGAGATCCGGGACCGGGTGGAGGAGGTCAAGCGCTTCCCCCGTCCGGGGTCATGGGGTCGAAGGTTACGCCGCTCCCCGCCACCATCTGCCCGATGATCCAGGGCTGCTCGCCCGCGCCGCGCAGGGCGCTCAGGGCCGACGCCGAGTCCGACGCAGGCACGATGAACAGAAAGCCGACGCCCATATTCAGGGCGCGGAAGGCCTCGGAACGCTCCACCTGCGCCTCCCGCACGATCAGCTCGAACAACGGCGGCACGGTCCACGACGCGGTGTCGATGTGCATGCCCACCCCCGATGGGAACACGCGGGGGGGGTTGTCGATCAGGCCGCCGCCCGTGATGTGCGCCATGCCACGCACGTCCACCCCGGCCGCCCGCAGGGCATCGTGGGCGGTGACGTAGGCGCGGTGCGGCACCGGCAGCAGCGTGGCCAGGGTCTGCCCGTCCAGATCGGCGCGTTCCTCGTGCCAGTCCAGCCCGTCCAGCGCCAGCCGCGCCAGCGAGAAGCCGTTGGTGTGCAGCCCCGCGCTGGGCAGCGCGATCACAGCGTCACCAGCCTCGATGCGCGAGCCGTCCACCAGCGCCGGGCGGTCCACCACGCCGACAATCGTGCCCACGATGTCCAGTTCGCCGTCCACGTACACGCCGGGCATCTCGGCGGTCTCGCCGCCCAGCAGGGCCACGCCCAGCGCCCCGCAGGCCTGCGCCGCGCCAGTGACCACGGCAGCCACGCTCTCGGGGTCCAGCCTGCCCATCGCCACGTAATCCAGGAAGAACAGAGGCCGCGCGCCCTGCACCAGAATGTCGTTGACGCAGTGGTTGACGATGTCGGCGCCCAGGCCACCGGGTTGCCCCAGCCGCACGGCCACCTTGGTCTTGGTGCCCACGCCGTCGGTGGAGGCCACCAGAACGGGGTCCGCCAGATTGGCGAAGGCCTTGGCGCTGAACAGGCCGCCAAAGCCTCCGATGCTGCCCAGCACGGCAGGGGTGTGGGTGCGGGCCACGGCGTCTTTCATCAACGCCACAGCGCGGTGTCCGGCGTCGATGCTGACGCCCGCACGTTCGTAGGCGGACGCGGCTGGGGCGTCCCTATCGGTCTGAGTCATGGTCCTCCTGCCCCGCGTGTAAGCGGGCATGGAACGCAGTTTACCCGAGCCGGGGCTTCAGGTCTTCGGCCGGGCGTCCTGAACCGGGTCCACCCCTGCCGGAGCCGTTTTCCCCTGGCCCGTCCGCCGGGCCAGCAACCAGCGCACCAACGCCACGCCGCCGACCACCAGCGACATGATGGCCAGCCCCCACAGCAGACGCTGGGCCGATTCGCTGAGCCACACCACCAGCAGCGTGACCGGCAGCACGCCCACGGCGGTCGCCAGCATGAAAGGCCGAAAGCCCATGCGCGCTGCTCCGGCCACCAGGCTCAGGACCTCGGCGGGCAGGACGGGCATCAAGCGTACCAGCAGCACACCCTGGGCGCCGTGGCGGTTCATGAAGTTCTGCGCCTGTGCCCGCGCCTTCTCGCCGGCCAGCGCGCGGACCATGGGTTCTCCCAGGGCACGGCCCAGCCCGTAGCCCGCCGCCGCGCCCAGCAGCGCCCCGGCAAACACCAGCATGAAGCCCACCACCACCCCGTAGGCCCGCACCGTGACCGCCGTCAGGACCAGCGAGGGCAGCAGCGGTATGACCGCCTGAATCACGTAGGCCACCAGAATGGCCACCGGTCCGGCCCAGCCCAGCGAGCGCACAAAGGCGTGCGTGACTTCCGGGTCCTGCGAGGTCAGCGCCGCGTAGCCGCGCTCCAGAAAGGCCCGTACCTCGGGCAGCAGCAACGTTCCCAGCAGCAGCGCCGCCAGCACCGCCATCAGGATCAGGCGCAGCTGAAAGGGCGGGCGGCGGGCGGCGGTCATCCTTTCCAGTGTAGACGCCGGAAATGTGCGCCGCGCCCAACCAATGGATGAGCCCCGAGAAGTCCGGGCTTTGTGGCGGCGCGGCCCCCTGTCCATGGTGCGCTATGCTGTGCCGCACAGCGGGCGGCAACTGGCGCTGAACGTGGGCCAACCACGGGGAAGCCGCCTTTGCCACACCTGATCGCGCGCCTGGGTCGGACGTCTGCCGCACACGCGGCGCGTCCGAAATCTTTTCTCGGAATCTTTCCGGAGGCGGTCAATATGGGCAGACAGGCATTACTTTCGGTCAGCGACAAGACAGGTGTGGTGGAGTTCGGGCGTTCCCTCGTCGAGCGTGGCTGGACCCTCCTGAGCACCGGCGGCACTTTCGCGGCCCTTTCCGAGGCGGGCGTACCGGTCACGGCGGTCAGCGCCGTGACCGGCTTTCCCGAAATGCTGGACGGACGGGTCAAGACGCTGCACCCGGCCATTCACGGCGGCATCCTGGCTCGGCGCGAGGACGGCCACCTGTCGGAACTGGCCGCGCAGAATTTTGGCACCATCGATCTGGTGTGCGTCAACCTGTACCCGTTCCGCGAGACCGTGGCGCGCGGCGCACCGGACACCGATGTCATCGAGAACATCGACATCGGCGGCCCGGCCATGATCCGCTCGGCGGCCAAGAATCACGCCGGTGTGCTGGTGCTGGTGGACCCGGCAGACTACGGCGTGGCGCTGCTGGACGAGGTCAGCGGGGCCGAGCGCCGCCGGCTGGCCGCCAAAGCCTACCGCCACACCAGCGAGTACGACGCCGCTATTACCGCGTACCTGGAGGGTGACTCGGACACGCTGCCCACCCGGCTCCCAGCCCAGCTGAGCCTCAACCTGTCCAGGGTGGCCGAGGTGCGCTACGGTGAGAACCCCCACCAGCCGGGCGCGATCTACCGCTGGGGCGGAGCACGCGGCCCGGTGATCGACGCCCGCGTGGTGGCCGGAAAGCCCATGAGCTTCAACAACTACGCCGACGCGGACGCTGCCTGGGCGCTGTGCCAGGAGCTTGTCCAGCAGGAAGAAGGGATGGTCTGCGTGGCCGTCAAGCACGGCAACCCCTGCGGCGTGGCGCGCGCCAATGACGTGCGGGCGGCCTGGGAACTGGCGCGGGATGCCGATACCCTCAGCGTCTTCGGGGGCGTGGTGGCGGTCAGCGGCACGGTCGATCTGGACGCCGCCCAGGCCATGCGCGGTACCTTCCTGGAAGTGCTGATCGCGCCGGACGTGACCTCAGAGGCCGTGGAGTGGTTCGCGGCCAAGAAACCCGATCTGCGCGTGCTGATCGCCGGACAGGCCGGGGCGGTCAGCGTGCTGGACCTGCGCCCCCTGGCCGGAGGATTTGCCGTGCAGGAGCGCGACGCCCGCCCCTGGGACGATCTGTGCCCGGAAGTGGTGACCAGCCGGCAGCCCAGAGAGGAGGAATGGTATGACCTGCGCTTCGCGTGGGCGGTGGTCAAGCACGCCCGCAGCAACGCGGTGGTGCTGGCGCGGGGCGGCGTCAGCGTGGGCCTGGGCGCGGGGGCGGTCAGCCGGATCTGGGCCGCCGAGCGCGCCGTGGCGAACGCGGGCGAGCGGGCGCGGGGGGCGTCGCTGGCCTCTGAAGCGTTCTTTCCCTTCGACGACGTGGTGCGGCTGGCGGCGGGCGCCGGGGTAACGGCCATTCTGCAACCGGGAGGGGCCAAACGGGACCCTGAGGTGATCGCCGCCGCCAACGAATTAGGCCTGAGCATGGTCTTCACGGGTTCGCGCCATTTCCGGCACTGAAGGGGACGGTGGAGGGCTGATGGCTGATAGAGAAAAGCGCAGCAAAGCAGAGGTCGGCGTTCCCGAATCTCCGTCCACAGGCCACGGGCCACAGGCCTCAAGCCTGACCGGCAAACCCCTCGCTGATGGGGTGATCACCGGCGTCAGGGAGGCGCTGAAGCTCTGGAACTTCCGCCCGCATCTGGTCAGCGTGCTGGCCTCCGAGGACGAGGCCTCGCGCGTGTACGTCGACAGCAAGGCGCGGCGGGCTGGCCGCCTGGGGGTGGATTTCAGCGTACGCGAGCTGGGAGCAGGGGCGTCTCAACAGGAACTGGAAGCGACGCTGCGCGAACTCTCGGGGGACGCAGGCGTTCACGGCATCGTGCTGGAGTTGCCGCTTTCAGCCGGGCTGGACGCGGACGCCGCCCTACTCCACATTGCGCCGCGCAAGGACGTGGAGGGCTTAACTCCGGCCAACCTCGCCCTGATCGCGGCAGGCCGGGAGGCCGAGGCGTTGCTGCCGCCCACGCCGCGCAGCGTGCGCTTCCTGCTGCGGCGTGTGCTGGGTGACGATCTGCGCGGCCTGCGTGTGGCCGTGATCGGGCCGGGGCGCACGGTGGGCCGCCCGCTGACCTTCATGCTGAACAACCGGGGCGTGACCGTGACGCTGTGCAACGAACACACCCACGGACTGGCGAATGTGCTGGCCCCGCTCGACGCGGTGGTGGTGGCGGTGGGCCGCGCCGGACTGCTCAAGCCTGAAGACGTTCAGCCGCACCACGTCGTGATCGACGCCGGCATCAACGTGCAGGGCGACGGCGAGATGGTGGGGGACGCCATGCCGGACCTGCCGGTGCGGGCCCAGACCCCGGTGCCCGGCGGCGTCGGCCCGCTGACCAGCGCCCTGATGTACCAGAATCTGGTACGCGCCGTGAAGTTGCAGCGCGGCGAGGCGGTGGAATGATGTTCCCGCGCCGCCTGCCATCTCTATGCTGAGGGCCGCCTTCCTGACCGACGCGCCGCGTGTGGCGGGCAGCGAGATCTGGCTGCTGGAAGTGCTGCCCCGGCTGGCCGATCACGGCATCGAACCCAGCGTGTTCCTGCCGCGCGCCGCGCCGCTGGATGAACTGGCGGCCCGGCTGACTGCGGCGGGCGTGGCCGTCCACCGTATCACCCATCCCAGCGAGCTACCCCCCCAGACTGCCGACTTCGACGTGCGCGTGCTTCAGGTGTGGAATCCGCGAACTTACACA
Organism: Deinococcus humi; assembly: GCF_014201875.1. NCBI lineage: Bacteria > Thermotogati > Deinococcota > Deinococci > Deinococcales > Deinococcaceae > Deinococcus > Deinococcus humi. Next base: position 153,073 of record NZ_JACHFL010000001.1, read on the forward strand.
CGGTTGCTGCCCGATCTGGCCGCGCCGCGCGTGGTCATCGTCCATGATCAGCTGGACTACCACTATCCGCTGGGCCTGCGCCCCCTGTACCGCGAAATCTACCGCCACACCAAGGCCCGCCCGCAACGCAGCGCGGAGCGGGTGGTTACAGTCTCGCAGTGGGGCCGCGCCTTTTTGGAGCGGCTGGGCGGGGCTGGGGTGGTGGGCCTGAGGAACGGCGTGGACCCGCACCGCTTTCGCCCAGCGGAGGCCGGGGAACGTCAGCGCCTGCGGGCCGGGCTGGGCTTTGACCGCTTCACCGTTCTGGTCCCGGGCCGGTTTGCCCCGGAGAAGAACCAGCTCGCCGCGGTGCGGGCGGCCCGGCACTCGCGCAACCTGAACTACGTGTTCGCAGGTGACATGGATTCCGGCACGGGAGCGCTGGCCCGGCGGCTGGCGCGGGCACTGCGGCTGGACAACGTGCACTTCCTGGGGCGCCGCTGGGACATGCCGGAGCTGTACCGCGCCGCCGACGCGCTGCTGCAACCCACCCTGGCCGAGAACCAGTCGCTGGTGACGCTGGAGGCCATGGGTTCGGCGCTGCCAGTGGTCACCACGCCGATTCCCGCCCAGGCCGAGCTGGTGGGCGGGGGCCAGGGCGGGCTGCTGGTGCCGCCGGTGCCCGCGTTGCTGGCCCAGGCCCTGAACGCCCTGGCCGCCCACCCGGACCGGGCGCGAGCGCTGGGCGAGGCAGGGCGCAGGCACGTGCTGGCACACCATACCCTGGCGCACACTGCAGCCCAGACTGCTGAAATGTTGCGCGAGGCGACGAGGACTGCAGCCCCACGCTGACCCCAGCGCCCGCCTCCGAACAAACCCCTTTCCCCCCAGGAAGAGGCGTGCTACACTCCCGCTTGCCCATTGTTTGACCCGGCGCGGAGAGGTGCCAGAGTGGTTGAATGGGTCAGTCTCGAAAACTGAAGTACGGGCAACTGTACCGTGGGTTCGAATCCCACCCTCTTCGCCAACGCAGCGCCCCCAGCCCACCCGGCGGGGGCGCTCGCTTATGCAATTCGGCCTTCGCTACAGCTGCGCCGGGCATGATCCGCAGGGCCACAGCAAGAAGGGGTCCAGCCACTCCACTTTTTACGCCTGCCCCGCCGTCAGATTCGCCAGATGGAACCGCAGGGCGCCGGTGTGGTAGGCAGCGTGCGCAATGGCCCCGAAGGCGATTCGCAGCCCCTCCGGCGACAGTGGCAGGTACAGCGCCTCGTACAGCCCCTGCCCGGCGCGGGCCAGAGACACGAGTTCCGATCGCCACGCCTGTGGATTGGCCGGGCGCACGCTCCAGGCGTCGGCCTCGTCTGACAGCAGGGCGTAGGGATCCGTCAGCTGGGCAGCGGCCAGATCCAGCGATTGCCGCAGGTGGACCGTGATCTGGGCGGGCGTGGGGCGGCCAGGAGCGGCGGGCGTGTTCACGTGAGCGAAATCCAGCGCGTGGACGGTTCGCAGCAATCCCGCCTCGCCCACGCTGAACAGGCCCACGGCCAGCGGGCCGCCGTCCGGGCCATACAGCACCTCGCGCAGGCCCTCGCGCAGCAGTTCGGGGGTGGACATGGGGCCAGTGTAGGACGGTGCAGGCAGAAGGATGGGAACGCCGTAGGCCGTTCGGCCCATGTTCGGTGATGCGGCGCGGCGTTACCCTCGGCCCGATGTCCACCCCCACCGAGCCCAGGATGCACGCCGACGAGATTCACACCGATGTTTCGCTGGTACGCCGACTGCTGGCCACGCAGTTTCCCGACTGGGCCGCGTTGCCGGTCCGCCGCGTCCACTCCTTCGGCACGGACAATGCGCTGTACCGACTGGGCGAGGGCCTGCAGGTGCGCCTGCCCCGGATCGGCTGGGCGGTGGGGCAGGTGGAGAAGGAGCTGGAGTGGCTACCGCGACTGGCCCCGCAGCTGCCGTTGCGCGTGCCTCAGCCACTGGTGCTGGGCCAGCCGGAGGGGGACTATCCGTACACCTGGGGCGTGTACCGCTGGCTGCCGGGCACGATGCCGGAGTTGCAAGAGGTGGCGGCGCGGCCCGAACTGGCCCGTCAACTGGCTGAGTTCGTGCTGGCGCTGCGGAGCTGCGGCATGACGAGCGCGCCGCGCGCGGAGCATCCGGCCACCGATCTTCAACAACTGGACCCGCATGTCCGGCACAGCATCGAGAATTCGGCAGAGTGGCTGGACGCCCCCACGCGCGAGCAGATCACCGCCGTCTGGGACGAGGCCATGCGGCTGCCGGGCTGGGAAGCCGCGCCCGTCTGGGTTCATGGCGATCTGCACAGCAGCAACCTGCTCTGGAACGGCGAACGCCTGAGCGCAGTGCTGGATTTCTCGGCGCTGGAACTCAGTGACCCGGCGATTGACCTGATGGCCGCCTGGAACGCCTTCGGGGCACAGGCCAGAGCAACCTACCGCGCCGTTCTGCAACCCGACAATGCCACCTGGCAGCGCGGGCGGGCCAGGGCGCTGGCAAAAGCTCTGTTTGCGTTGCCGTACTACCGGGACACCAATCCGGAAATCATGGAGCGGAGCTGGTCCACCGTGCGGGAAGTGCTGGCAGACGCGCAGGACGATTAGGCCAAGCGGCTGATGCGCCCCTACCCCCCTCTCCCCTACCCTGAATCCACCATGATCAAGCCCTGAAAAGTCCCGAATTCCATAGCCCCCTGAAGGCATTGCACACCTTTGCAATGGCCCTGCGGCGCTATTCTGGGACCAATGACAGAACCCTTCAGCCACCCGCCGCGCGAACCTTGTTCGGGCCCGGCGATGCTGGGCTGTTCTCCCAATTCAGACACCACCTCTGCACCCTCAAAAAGGATGTGACTTCACATAGATAAAGTTCTTGGCAATACTTCGGGACTGCGTCCCGCACAACTGAAAGCCCTGGGCAACCTGTACCGCCGCCGCATTGAGCCGGGGCGGGTGGGTTCTCCCGAATTGGCCCGTACGCTGGCTGAACTGGCCCACGAAATCCGGCGCGAGGTCAGCGTGCTGATCGACCGGCGCGGGCGCGTGCTGAGTGTCTCCGTGGCCGACGCCAAGGCGGCAGAACTTCCGTCGATCCGCGCAGGTGAGAACCGGCTGGCGGGGTACCACCTGCTGCACGCGCACCCCAAGGGCGGGCCGCTGAGCAAGGGTGACCTCTCGGCGCTGTTCCTGAACCGGCTGGACGCGGTTTCGGCCATTGACGCGAAGAACGAGGGGCAACCCGGCCCGGTCTACACCGCGCACCTGACCCCGCCCGGCACCGTGGGCGAGGAAGAGGACTGGCGCATCCTGCCGCCCGTACCGGTGTTCCAGATCGACGACTTTGACCTGGGTGCACAGGTCTCGGCGCTGGAGGAGGAAATTGCCCGCGCCGCCGTGGGGCGTGAATCCAAGAAGGACCGCGAACGCGCGTTGCTGGTGCAGATCGATCAGGGCGAATTCGACGCCGAGGAACGCCTGGAGGAGCTGAGCGAGCTGGCCCGCACCGCCGGGGCCGAGGTGGTCTACAAGGAGCTGATCTACCGCCGCAACCTCAAGGCCGGAACGCTGGTCGGCGCGGGTAAGCTGGAGGAACTGACCAGCAAGGCCTACCATCTGGACGCCGATCTGCTGATCTTCGGGCAGGAGCTGGGCGCGGCGCAGGCCCGCGAGATTGAGGCGGCGACGGGTCTGAAGATCATTGACCGCACGCAATTGATCCTGGACATCTTCGCGCTGCATGCTCAGGGCGTGGAATCACGCCTTCAGGTAGAGCTGGCGCAGCTGCGCTACATGAAGCCCCGGCTGCTGGGCGCGGGAGCGCAACTCTCGCGGATCGGTGGGGGCGGGGGCAGCGCGGCAGGTGGCGCCATCGGCACGCGCGGCCCCGGTGAGACCAAACTGGAGCTGGACCGCCGCCGGATCAACGACCGCCTTAGCTTTCTGGAAAAGCAACTGGAGGGCGGCTCGCTGCGCCGTGAGGAACGCCGCAAGAGCCGCGAGCGCAACGACGTGCCGGTGGTCTCCATCGTGGGCTACACCAACGCAGGCAAGTCCACGCTGCTGAACGCCTTCACGCACGCCGCCGAGGCTCCCAAACGCGTGCTGGCAGCCAACAAGCTGTTCGCCACCCTGCGGCCCACCAGCCGCCAGGGCTTTATCGACGGCATCGGCCCGGTGATCTTCACCGACACCGTGGGCTTTATCCGCGATCTTCCAAAAGATCTGACCCGCGCCTTCCGGGCCACCCTGGAAGAAATCGGCGACGCCGACGTGCTGCTGCATGTGGTGGACGCTGCCAGCCCCGGCGCGGACACTCGCCTGAACGCCGTCAACCGCATTCTGGAAGACCTGGGCTTCGTGGACATGCCCACCGTGGTGGCTCTGAACAAGGCCGACTCGGCCGAGCCGGACGCCCTGGAACGCGAAATCGAGCGCACCGGGGGGGTACCCGTCAGCGCCCTGAAAAGCGCAGGCATTTCCGAACTCAAGGAGGCACTGGCCGACGCAATCGGGCAGGTGCAGCGGCAGGAAATGGCGCAGCGGGAAGAGGCACGGGAGGTGGCGGCTCAGTACCGATAGTCTACCTGCAACGAAAGAAGAGGCGAGGGCAGTTGCCCCGCCTCTTTTTCATGCCGACATCACTTTGGATTGACGCCCTTCTCACCAGGTTGTGACAGGCTCTTTCCCGATGTTCCGCTCCCGCCTCGCCCTGTGCTATCTGCTGTTCGTCACACTGATCTGGGGGCTGGGCGAGTTCGTCGGGGAATGGACGCTGCCGACACTGCTGCTGGCGTACGCTCCTGCCACGCTGTGGCTGCTGCCTGCGCCGTTCGTCGTGCTGTGGACGGCCCTGAGAAGGCGTGGTCTTGCAACCGCCCTGGCCGGGACCCTGCTGGCAGCGTGGGGCGCGGGCTCTCTCCATTGGAGACCACAACACCCCGGGCCGCTGCGGGTGCTGGACTACAACGTCAACAGCGGCTACAAATCCACGCCTGAGCGACTTGCCGCCGTCCTGAAGGGGGCGGACGCGGACGTGATCCTGTTGCAGGAATCCAACTTCCAGCCGCGTGGTTACCCTGCGGCCCTGGCCGCCGCCCTGCCCGGCTACTCTGTGCATTCTGCGGTGGAAGTCATGACCCTCACGCGGCTGCCCGTCCTGACGGCGGAAACGGTGGACCTGCCCGGCAACCAGCGCGAGGTGTTGATGACGCGCCTGCAGTGGCGCGGACAGCCATTGACGGTGGTGAACGCACACCTAGGGACAGTGCAGGTGATGGACGCACTGGCGCAGGATTTTGCTTACCTGAAACTCACCCGTGACCGACGTGAGGCCCAGGCGCAGGTGTTGCAGAGAATCGCCGCCCGGAGCGCAGGCCGGCTGCTGCTGGGCGGTGACCTGAACACGCCGCCGCGTGGGCTGATCTACCGGAAGTTGCAGGCCGCCTTTGGTCCGGACGCTTTCGCGCAGGCCGGACGTGGCCCTGGCTGGACCTTCCCCAGCCTGCGCGTGCGAATAGACCACCAGATGGCGCGTGGACTGACGCCGACACGCGCCACCATTCTGGCAGTGACCGAGAGCGACCACCTGCCGCTGGTGGTGGACTACCGCTAAAGGGGGCGCAGCGCCTGGCCTACTTCGCGGCCAGCTTCAAGATCCGGCCGCTGCCGTACTCGGCCACATAGACCTCCCCTGCCTCGTCCTCGCCGAAGGTGCTGGGATTGCTCACCTTGCCCAACGTCGCCTTGTCCCAGGTGTTGCCCCCAGTCGGTGCGGCCCAGACCGTGCCCGTGGCGAAGTCGGCAAACACGTACTGGCCCTTGAGCGCGGAAATGGCCTTGCCCCGGTAAACGTAGCCGCCCGTGATGCTCTGTCCTTCATTGCGGCCATACACCAGCACTGGCTCCACGAAACCCTTGTCGGCGCAGCCCTTCTCGTAACACACGCGGCCCTCACGCACACGCCAGCCGTAGTTCTCGCCGCCCTTGCTGGCGCGGGGCTGGACATCCACCTCCTCGAAACTGTTCTGGCCCACGTCCGCAATCACCAGCTGTCCCCCGTCCCGGTCAAAGCTGAAGCGCCAGGGGTTACGCAGGCCGTAAGCCCAGACGTTGGGATTGGCCCCCGCACGGTTTACGAAGGGATTGCCTGCGGCGGGTTTGGCAGTGTCACCCGACACGTCGAAACGCAGCAGCTTGCCCAGCGGTGATCCGAGATTCTGCGCGTTGTTCTGCGGATCGCCGCCCGAACCGCCGTCCCCCAGCCCCAGGTAGAGGAAGCCGTCAGGGCCGAAGGCGAGCTGGCCGCCGTTGTGGTTGCTGTACGGCTGCTTGGCCGTGAACAGGGTCTTCGCGCTGCCCGCCTCGGCGCGGCTGAAATCGGCGGTGGCGGTGTAGCGGGCCAGCACCGTGTCGCCGTTCAGATCGGTGTAATGCACGTACAGGCGGCGATTGGTCTTGTAGCCGGGATCGAAGGCCAGCCCGATCAGACCGCGCTCCCCGCCCGCCTGGGTCAGCTTCTGGACATCCAGAAACAGGCTGTCCCGGACCTTCCCGCCCTCGATCACGCGCACCCGTCCATCCTGCTGTGCGGCGTACAGGCGGCCAGAGCCGTCCCCCGCGTGCGTGATGGCCGTCACCTGCTTCAGACCGCTGACAAACGGCTGGAAAGCCACGGCAGGCGCGGCCTGTGCGGAGGCCAGCAGCGCCGCGACGCCCCAGGCCAGCGGAAAACGGAAATTGGATTTCAACATGGACCAGTCTGGCCCGGCCACCACACGTCAGACTGTGACGCCGGGCGCCGGGGCGTAAAGGCCCCTTTAGATCTTTCTTCCCTGCTGGACACCAAGAAGGTGCAGGATCGGTCACATTCCCAACCTGGAGGTACCCTATGACTGGACCGTATGACCGTCCCCCCGCCCCGGCGAGCGAACCCACCGACACCCCCCTGCCCATGCCCGAGCGTATGCCTGGCGAGGGTGGCACCGGCCCGATCAACGATCCGCCAGTCAACCCGGATCTGCCCGGAATGCCGATGCCTGATCCCAGCGAGAATCCGGACACCCCGGGCCTGCCCACCCCCAGTCCCACGCCAATGCCCGCGATGTAAATTCATTACAAGGCGGAGGGTGCATCTCAATCTTGCGGGATGCACCCTTTCCGCTTTTTTTCATATAAAGGACAGCAGTCTCTCCCGTTGGCTTTCAATGCACTCGGGGACGAAAGGAAGATCTTGAACTTAAGAAGAGCCATCGCCTGCCTGACGTCGGGCGATTTACAACGTCTGCCCATGGTCGCGTAGCCAGCGTCGCTGCATCTGCCACTCCGGCATGACGCGCCCGACATGCCCCCAGTAACGCGGGGAATGGTTCATTTCCAGAAGGTGCGCGGCTTCGTGTAAAGCGACATAACGCAGCGTTTCCAGCGGTGCGCGGGACAGCTTCCAGTGCAGACGGATGTCGCCCCGACTGCTACAACTGCCCCAGCGAGTTGCTGTGCTACTGACCCGTATCTTGCCCAGACGGTCAGTTGCGCCCAGAATCCCGGCATACTCCTCGACCAGAACGGTGTAGGGGCCGAGGCAGGCCGCCCGCGTCCACACTTCCAGGGACCGCTCGGCATCATCTGCGGGCAGGTAGAGTTCATTTCCCACGCGCAGCGGTGTTTTTCGTGCGGGGTCAAATCGGAGCGTGAGCGTCTCGCCCAGAAAGGGCAGTTCAGCACCATCGGTGTGGGCCTGCGCAGCCACTGGGCGGGCGGCGTACTGCGCCAGATGGTGTTCCACCCACGCCTGACGGCGCTGCAAGATGCTCTGCAGTTGTGGCAGCGGCACGCGCTGCGGGGCGTAAATCGTGACCGCGCCGGGCCTGACCTGCAGGGCTACCGTGCGCCGCCGGGCGCTGCGTTTGACGGTCACTGGAATGCCGGAGATCAACCACTGCGCTGCCATTGACTCCAGAAAAGCGTATCCGGGCGGGCGGCGGAGCAACACGGTTCACGTTCTGGCACAAAAAACGGTGGGCACGAGTTCAAGTCTCGCGCCCACCTCCTGCTCCTGCCGTTACAACTGGTTGTAATTCTGGTTGAAAGTGTCGCACTTATTTGGATCGCCGGTCTGGAAGCCGGTGGTAAACCACTTGATCCGCTGCTGGCTGCTGCCGTGCGTGAAGGAGTCGGGCACCACGCGGCCCGCAGCCTGTCGCTGCAAGTTATCGTCGCCGATGGCCTGCGCGGTGCGGATGGCCTCCTGGACATCGGCCTGCGTAATTTTGGCCTGATCGCCCACGCGGTTGCCCCACACGCCGGCAAAGCAGTCGGCCTGCAGTTCCAGGCGCACGCTGGCCTGGTTGGCCTGGGCCTCGCTCCGGGCGGAACGTTGCTCGCGCTCTACCTGATCGGCGATGCCCAGTTCGTTCTGGACGTGATGACCGATCTCGTGGGCGATTACGTAGGAATACGCGAAGTCGCCCCCGCCTCCCAATCGGCGCTGCATGGTGTCGAAAAAGGCGGTGTCGATATAGACCTTATTGTCCAGCGGGCAGTAGAACGGTCCCACAGCGCTGTTGGCCACGCCGCAGCCGCCCTGGGTGCCACGTGAGTACAGCACCAGATTGGCAGGCGTATAGGTCCGGCCCGCTTGCTGGAAGATGTTGCTCCAGACGCCGTTGGTACTCTGCAGGATCTTCTTGACGAATTGATAGTCCTCATCGGTGGCCTCGCCGCTCGGGGACTGTTGCTGATCCTGAGTCTGCGTTTGAGTCTGGGTCTGCGTCTGGCCGCCGTCACCACCCAGAATCGCGCCGGGATCGATGCCAAAGAACATAGCGATCAGGGCGATGATCAGCCCGCCGACGCCGCCCACGGCGATCCCACCGCCGGGAAGGCCACCGCCCCGACGATCCTCAATGCCGCCGCCCCCACCGGGAAGATTTTTCCAGTCCATAGTCGTGTCTCCTTGAGGAACAGGGGCACAGGTGCTGCGGCCCCGATAGTTGTTATGCAGCGCATTGTAGGCTGCAAGCTCCGCGCGCGGGCTGACCCGTTCTTTAGGCAGTGGGTGCTGGCATGGCCCTCAGCGTTCCGGCATCCGCCCCCGCCACGACAGCCAAGACAGGATGATCAACACCACCGGAGAGGCAATCAGGATGCCGTTGCTCAGGTTCTGCGAGATCTGAGACTTAATCGAGAACCAGGTCTGTGTATCAGATGAAGGCAGAAGCGCCCCCAGCAGAGTGTCTACCCCCACGCCGACGGCGATCAGCAGCAACGTGGCAGCCATGCCCAGACCCAGGCTGATCCACACCGGCTCCTGACCCACCCACCGCAGCAGTCGTGTCAGGGCCAGTACCACCCCAGCCAGCAGGCCCACGGCGAGGTACACCGCGCCGAAACTGCGCTCCAGACTGTTGCTCGCAAATACAATGCTGCCCACCACAGCGAGCAGCGCCACAGAGGCCAGCACTGCCACTCCGCGCGCCCAGCCCAGCGGCAGGGCCGTCACCAGCAGCACACCTGCTGATACGCCCGCCCCCAGCAGGAGCCCCAGGATTGCCATGGCACAGTGAACCATGCAAAAGTCACGAAACGTGACGAAAGTGCGGAACGGGTCTAACGCCCTGTTCCCAGCGTGACATCCAAAAGGCCGTCCCAAGCCTGAGACGGCCTTTCTGTGCATTGCGGCTTAGCCAGGGATGCGGATCTGTTGCCCCACCGTGATCAGATCAGGGTTGCTGATGTTGTTGTAGTGGGCGATCTTCTTGTACTCGGTCACGTTGCCGTAGTACTTCTGGGCAATCGCACCCAGGGTATCGCCGGGCTTGACGATGTACACGGTGTCACCAGTCCCGGTGTCCTTCTCCTGGCTCAGTTGCTTGACTCCAGCGGCCACGCGCAGGCCGCTGATGTCCACTCCCGACACGCCGGCGACCTCGCGGGCCAGTTTCTCGGCCAGGCGCTGCTCGTGATCGCTGTCCACCACGCCGCGCAGGATCACGCTCTTGCCACTCTGCAACACGTCGATGGGGTCGTCCTTCAACTCGCCGTTGTTGCGGATGGCCTGGTGAACGGCCTTGGCAATCTTGCTGCGCTCCTCCATCTCCTTGACTTCGGCCTCGAACTCAGGTGCGGTTGGCGCAGGTCTGGCGCTGGAACTGGCCGGAATCTCGGTGCTGGAGTCAACCGGGTCGGAGGTGAACGAGTTGTCCGAGGCGCTGGGTCCGGCGTCCTGAGGTGTTGGCTGCGCCTGCTGAGGGGCTTCCTGGGCGATCAGTCCGCTCGTGTCCACGCTCTTGACGCCGTTGATGCCCTCGGCCACCACCTTGACCAGATTGTTGTAGCGGTCATTGGGGACCATCCCGGTCACGGTGACGTTGCCGCCCTTCTCCTGGACCTGCAGCCCTAGGTCCTTGAGGCGGGGCTGCTCGTTCAGGGCGTCCTTGACTCTGTCTGCTGTGCTCTTTCCAAATGGCCACATGGTTTGATCGTAGTACGCCGCACTGGAAAGTCGTGAAAAATAGCACGTTCGTAAAGATTTGCTCAGGGTCACAGGGCGATCCGCGTTTCAGCCTTCGCCCCAGCCCTGGCGCAGCACTCAGCCGTCGCTGGGAGTACGTTTCTTGGGCTTGCTGGCGGCGAACTTGGCAAGCCTGGCAACCAGCACGGGCGGCGTCCCCGTCAACAGGTCACGCGAGACCGGGCGGCGCCTTGCGAAATCATCCACCCGGTCAAACAGAGCACTGAAGACATCATCGGGCATGTCCAGCGCCGGGGTCAGGCGCACAGTGCGCTTGCTGCTCAGGCTCAGGTTGGCCATCACGCCGGACTGGTGCAGTTCACGCAGGGCCAGCAGGGCGGTGGCCTCGAACACCAGTTCCTTGAGGACGCCGGGCAGCGGGACGCCCAGCATCGGTTGAAATTGCATGGCCAGCAGCAGGCCCTGGCCGCGCACGTCCTCGAACAGGCGGGGATGGTTGCGCTGGGCGGCGCGCAACCGCTCCAGCCCAAGGCGGCCCAGTTCCAGACTGCGGGCGGGCAGATCGTTCTCGATCAGGTATTCCAGCGACTTGAGGCCCACCGCCATCGCCAGTGCGCCGCCGCCGAAGGTGTTGCTGTGGCGCTTGCTGCTCAGGCCACCCAGCATCTTCTTGTAGATGTCGTGGCGGGCAATCGTCGCTCCCACCGCCGTCATGCCGCCGCCCAGCGGCTTGGCGAGCGTGATGATGTCAGGATCCAGCCCCTGCGCCGACGACTCGAACCAATGGCCGGTGCGCCCCAGGCCAGTCTGGATCTCGTCGGCAATCACTACGATGCCGTGCCTCCGGCAGTACTCGCCCAGCCCGCTCAGGAAGCCCGGGGGGGGAATGTTGACGCCGCCCTCGCCCTGAATAGGCTCCACGATGACGCAGGTGATCTTGTCCGGCCCGACGCGCCGGATCAGCGCCTTGAGGGCGTCCAGATCGCCGTAGGGCACGGTCAGCGCTCCCGGCACCAGCGGGCGGAAGATGTCCTGATATTCCGGGTTGGGGGTCAGGCTCAGGCTGCCCAGCGTCTTGCCGTGGTAGCCGCTGCCAAATGAGATCTGGAATTTGGAGGCGGGCCGGAAGGCCTTGGCGAACTTCAGCGCTCCTTCGACGGCTTCGGTGCCGCTGGAACAGAAGAAAACCTGGGAATCGGCGTGGCTGGGCAGTTCGCGGGCCAGCAGGCGCACGAGATTGGCCTCCAGCGCCGCGCGCCAGGGGGCGCTGGACTGCTGCGGCAGGCCCATGGAGCGGTTCTGATCGAGAAACTGACGCAGAAACCCGGTCAGGACGGGCGGCATCTCGCCGAACGGCGTGGCGGCGTACCCGCTGGCGTTGATGCGGCGCACGCCGTTCTCGTCTTGCAGTTCCCAGGGGGTCACGCGCGAGAACGGCCCGGCCACACCCAGCAACTCCAGGCCGTATAGCAGTTCGGCGTTGCCGTATTTCAGTTCCAGGCGGCGGACTTCCGGGGCGCTCAGGCGATCATGCAGGACCTCATCGGCGGAAATGAAACCGGAGGGCAGTTTTGAGAGTGGTGCAGACATGGGGGTCAGTGTAGGGGAAGGGATGAGGTCCGCAAAAAAGCCGTGTCTGCTGCCCGGTTATTCCCTCTCGCGCAGCAGAGCCGGAACCCCACCCGGATAGGCCGAGGCGTCAAGGCCATCGGCCCGCAGGTACTTGGCCGCCAGCCCGGAGCGCACCCCGCGCTCGCAAATCACGAGCAGTGGCCCTGCTTGGGGGGTCAGACCGTGCGCACCGTCCTCGATCTGGTCCAGAGCGACGGCAACAACCGGCAACGTGGTCAGCAGTTCAAGGGGCTGGGCAAGGCGCAGTTCAGGGGGGCGCAGGTCGACGACGGTCACGCCTTCGGGCAGGGGCATGGGCGCAGGATAGGCCACGGCCACCGGACAGGCGGCACATTCCGCCCGTAGGACTCGGTTATGCTGCTCGTATGGAAGAAGTGACCCCGCAGGAAGGACAGAAGCGCGTGGAGCAGGGCGCGATGCTCGTGGACGTGCGCGAGCAAAACGAGTACGACGAGATCCACGCCCAGGACGCCACGCTGCTGCCCCTGAGCGAACTGGAAAGCCGTTTCTCGGAACTGCCCAGGGACAGGGAACTGGTGATGATCTGCCGCAGCGGCGCACGTAGCGCCCGCGCGGGCGAGTATCTGATGCAGAACGGCTACGACCGGGTGGTCAATCTGGGCGGCGGCACGCTGGCCTGGGCTGAAGCGGGACTGCCCACCGAAAGCGCTGCTTCTAAAGGAGACGTGAACTGATGGCCCCTGAATCGATGGACGGCGAACAGAACGTGCAGGCTTCCACCACCCCGGCGGGCGCCCTGCCCAGCGAGGAGCAGGTCCGCGAGGCCCTGAAGATCGTCAAAGACCCTGAAATTCCGGTCAATGTGGTGGATCTGGGCCTGATCTACGGCGTGGACGTGCAGGAAGGCGGTTTGGTGGACATCACCATGACCCTGACCAGCGTGGGCTGCCCGGTCCAGGACCTGATCCGCGCCGACGCCGAGATGGCGGTGGGCCGTCTGGACGGCGTGACCGACGTGAACGTGGAATTCGTGTGGACACCGCCGTGGGGACCGGACAAGATGACGGAAGACGGCAAGCGCCAGATGCGGATGTTCGGCTTCAACGTCTGACCCCCAGACCCCAGCAAACAGCGACAAGAAGAGGCGGCCTCCATCAGGAGGCCGCCTCTTCTTTGGTGCTGAGGTTTAGTCGCTGTTGCGGGCGATGCCCAGGATGTTCAGAAACTGCACCAGCGCCATCGCGAACCCGGCCACGTAGGTCAGGGCGGCGGCGGTCAGCACGTTCTTCGCGCCGCTCTTGCCTTCCACCGTGCCGTTCAGACCCCGGCTGTCCAGGTAAACGAGCGCGCGGCGGCTGGCATCGAATTCGACGGGCAGCGTCACGACATGAAACAGCAGGGCCGCGCCGAACAAGATCACGCCCAGCCACAACAGGCCGGACAGTTGCAGGAAGATCCCTGCCAGCAGGAGCCACGGGGCCAGATTCATGCCCAGGCTCAGCGGCACGGCCATCTTCCCGCGCAGGACCAGCGCGGGCATATGAACCTTGTCCTGCATGGCGTGCCCAACCTCGTGGGCGGCCACCGCCATCGCGCCGACGCTGGCCACGCCGTAGACACTCTCGCTCAGATTGACGGTTTTCTTGGTGGGATCGTAGTGGTCGGTCAGGTTACCGCGCACGGCCTGCACCGGGACATCATGAAGCCCGTTGTCGTCCAGCATCATGCGGGCCACCTGCGCGCCAGTCAGGCCACGGGCGTTGCGGACCTGTCCCCACTTCCGGTAGGTGCGGCTCAGGTAACCCTGGATGAGCATGGAAGCCACGAACACGAGAATGATCGGAATGGTGTAGGGGCCAAGAAACATAGGGGAACTTCCTCCGGGAAGTGGGGCGCGGCCCTGAAACGGGTCCGGCCAGTGGTCAGGGAACAGACACAGCGCAAAGTCCCGTCAGCGTAGACCTTTCGCTCCCTATATCTTAGCGTCCTACACTCAAGTCTTATGAGAGCTAGCAGGAAGTAGATTTACCCTGGCTCCACTTTTTTTCGCTCCCAGGGCCCCCTAAACAGTGACCAGCGGCTGGGCCATCACGCTGAACTTCAGGGCGGTGCGTTCCTCGCTGTGCACATCCAGTTTGACGAATTCCGGCTGGGCGCACAGGTCCAGACCGTCGTTCACGAGATAGCCGCGCGCAATCGCCAGCGCCTTGACCGTCTGGTTGACGGCGGCGGGGCCGATGGCCTGAATTTCCACGCCTCCCTGGGACCGTAGCAGGGCGGCAATGGCCCCGGCGATGGCATTGGGACGGGAAGTGGCAGACACGCGCAGGGTTTCCAAGATCGGGGTTCCTCCAGGAACTGAGTCGCCCCGAGTCTAGGGGACGGCCTGCTGTGGGGCAATTCCCCCAGCGGGTGCGGCCTCCGCCTTTGGACGGACGCTGGAGTGCAGGCGGGCCGATAACGTAGGCGGCAGTCACCGACAGGAGGTTCAATCCGTGGAAGATGTCCTGGTCCCCATTTTTTTCTTTGGCAGCCTGTTTGCCTTTCCCCTGCTGCGCCGCCAGATGATCCACCGGCACCGGCTGGAACTTTTGCAGCAGGCGCCCGCCGCGCCTGCTGCGCCGCCCACCCCCACGGACAGCGCCGCCGAACTGGCCCTGGGGTTGCCCGAACCGCACCGCCTGTACGCCCTGGCCCTGCTCTGCCGCCTGCAGGACGCGCTGGACAGCGGGTCTCTGGACGCCCACAGCACCTTCGTGCTCCGGCAGGCCCGCACCGAATATCTTCCCGCCACCCTGCGCGCCTACCAGAACCTGACCCCCGCCGCCCACGCTCGCCTGAATGCGCGGGGCCAGAGTGCCGAGGATCTGCTGCGTGAACAGCTGGAACAGATCAGCGGCGGCGTCGCTGAGGCACTGGGTCAGAACCACAGTTCCGCAGACCGGCTGCTGACGCAGGGAAATTTTCTGGCAGAACGCTTCGAGACAAGTGCCGAACGGGTGCGGGCCTAAACCTGCTCGGGCAACTCCTCTACCCGCACGCCCAGCAGGTGCGCCAGATCGAGCAGCTGAACGGCCTCAACGGTCACGCCGGCCAGTTCCCGCAGGCCCAGCCGGACACCGGCCAAAGCGGAGCCGCGAAAGTCGGTGCCCTCCAGTTGCGCGCCACGGAACTCGGTCTTGCCGAGGGTGCAATCCCTGAACACCGCGCCGGGTAATTTAGCGTCCATGAAGACGGCCTCGGTCAGGTCACAGTGCTCCAGCCACAGGTGTTTCGATTCGACTTCCGGCCACAGGGAAAGCGGGGCCAGTGCGCGGGTCAGGCGGACGTGGCGCAGCGCGGCACCTGGCAGTTGCAGCCCCGTCAGACGGCAGTCGCTGAGCTGAACGCGTTCCAGCGCCGCTTCGGTCCATCTCGCGCCGCTCAGGTCACAGCCCTCGAACCGCACGTCTTTCAGGCGAATCAGGTTCCAGGCCACGCCGCCCAGGTTGACTTCGCGGAACACGCAGCCCTCAAAGGACACGGTCTGCAGCGCCCCCGCCTCCAGCGAACCGCCCTCCATGACGCCGCCCCGGTAAACCGACTCATCCTCCAGCTCAGCGGGCACCAGGGTCCGCAGCCCACCGCGCGGGAACTTCGGCGGGCTGGGCATTCTGGTTTTCAGAGGCTGCCGGGTCACAGCTTCAGATTCTAGAGGGTCAGGATTTCATGGCCCTTGGGCGTGACCGCCAGCGTGTGTTCGAACTGCGCGCTGGGCTTCTTGTCGGCGGTGATGACAGTCCAGCCGTCGCCCAGCAGGCGGGTTTCGGGGCCGCCCAGATTGATCATCGGCTCGATGGTAAAGACCATGCCGGGCTGGAGTTTCAGGCCGGTGTAGCGCGCCCCATGGTGGTAGATGGTGGGCTCCTCGTGCAGCCGCTTGCCAATGCCGTGGCCGGTGTACTCGCGCACCACGCCGTAGCCCCGGCCCTCCGCGAGCGACTGGATCGCGTGGCCAATGTCGCCGGTTCGGGCGTTCGGGCGCACCACGCCCAGGCCAGCGGTCAGCGCCTCACGGGTGGTGTCCACCAGGGCCTGAATCTCGGGGGCGACGTTGCCCACCGTGTAGGTGTAGCAGGCGTCGCCGTACACCCCGTTCATCAGCACGCCGATATCCACACCGATAATGTCGCCTTCAATCAGCACACGCCCGTCTGGGATGCCGTGGCAGATCACCTCGTTGACGCTGGCGCAGATGGTGGCTGGAAAGGGATTGTTGCGCGGGCCATACCCCAGGTAGGCGGGGGTGGCCCCGGCCTTGCGGATGTGTTCCTCGGCAATTCGGTCCAGTTCGGCCAGGGTCACGCCGGGCTTGACGAAGGGATCGAGGATGCGGAAAGTTTCGGCGACCAGCGCCCCCGCACGGCGCATGGCCTCGATCTCATGGGCGGATTTCAGGGAAACGCGGCTCATAACGTATGAGGCTAGCACGCCTGTCAGCAGGCCTCTGGAACCGCATTCGGCTTGTCAGAAGTGGGCGATGGGCAGCCGGGAGCCACCCGCTGAGCGCTGCCCTGCCCCCTTCACCTCGTGTCCCTGAGCCCCCAGAAGCCATCTCGCCTAAACTACGCCCATGAGGCAACAGCCGTGAAAGTCGTGATCAGCGTGGATATGGAGGGCGTGTGCGGCGTGGCGTCGTGGGTGCAGGTCAGCCCGCCGGAATTCGGGGGGCTCGTTAACGGCACGGAATACCAGACAGCCCGCGAGCGCATGACGCTGGAAGCCGCCGCCGCCGCCGAGGGCGCGATCATGGGCGGCGCGACGGACGTGCTGATCAACGACAGCCACGACACCATGCGGAATCTGATCCCCGAACTGCTGCCCCAGCAGGTGCGCTTCACCAGCGGCAACGACAAGCCGCTGAGCATGGTGCAGGGCGTGCAGGAGGACGGCGTGGGCGCGCTGCTGTTCGTGGGCTACCATGCCCGCGCCGGCAGTCCGCGCGGCCCGCTGGCGCACACCTGGAACGGTTTTATCCGCAACGTGCGGGTGGGCGGCATCGACACGGGTGAGTACGGTCTCAACGCGCTGCTGGCCGGACATTACGACGTGCCGGTGGTCTTTGCCTGCGGCGACGACGTGGCGATGGGCGAGATCCGCGCCGAGCTGGGCGAGGGGGTGGTGACGGTGGCGGTCAAGGAAGGCCTGAGCACCTACGCCGCCATTCACCTGCATCCCGCCGAGGCGCAAAAACGCATCCGCGAGGGCGCCGAACAGGCTGTCCGCGCGGCCAAGAAAGCCCAGCCCTACACCACCCGCTGGCCCGCGCCGTGCCAGCTGTCCTTTGACCACCAGGCCCGCGCCGACGCCTGCGCCCGCGTTCCCGACATCACGCGGGTGGACGCCGTGACCGTGGGCTGGAGCAGCGAGAACGCGTATCACCTGTTCCAGACTTTCCGCATGCTGGCAACTGTGGCTGGTGTGCGGCTGAACGGGTAGGGACAGACCGTGGGCCACCGTGAGAACGCCATGCCCATCCTCCTCACTTCCGCCCGCTACCCTGCGGGCATGAACCTGCGTTCCCTGCTCGTCGCCGCCGCCCTCGCCCTTCCTGCCAGCGCCTCGGCGGCCACCGTCTGGGCCGGGGTGGACGCCACCACCAAGGGCTACGGTCTGCACGCCGGCGCGTCGGTCTTCCGCGTGCCGATTCTGGGCACCCTGGGAATAGAGGGCGCGGCCGAGAAGGCCTGGCGCAGCACCAGCGCCAACCGGTTTGCGGTAGGGGCAACGCTCCGGGACCTCAACGTGCCGATCACGCGGGTGGACGCCTTCGCCTCGGCAGGCGCGGAATACACGGACCGCTTTGGCGTGTACGCCGAGGGCGGCGTGCGTGGGCCGCTGCTGGGGCCAGCCGGTTGGCGGGCCTACGTGCGAAGCGGCACAGCTTCGGGCCTTGGCGCGGGCGTGGGCGTGGAATTGCGGTTTTAAGGGGAAAGTGAAGGCCAGGTGGACGGCCAGCTGCACTAGCGGCCCCTGTCCCGCGTCGCCCGCTGTTCGAACGCCTCCAGGGCCGCGGTCACCGTGCCCAGCCGCGCCGCGATGAGCTGTTGCGGATCGCGGTTGTACCCCCCGGCCATGACGGTCACCAGGGGAATGTGGGCGCGAGCTGCCCAGGTGAAGACCCGGTCGTCACGCAGCCGCACGCCGTCCACACTCAGGGACAGCTTGCCCAGCTGATCGCCCGCCAGCACGTCGGCCCCCGCCAGGTAGAAGATGAAATCCGGGCGAAAGGCGGCCACGGCGGGGGCCACCTGCTGGTCCAGCACGGTCAGATACGCTGCGTCGTTCGTCCCGTCGGGCAGGGCAAGGTTCAGGCCCGCCGTTTCCTTGGTGAAGGGATAGTTGTTCGCCCCGTGCAGGCTGACGGTCAGCGCCCGCTCCTCGTGCGCCAGCATGGACGCCGTGCCGTTGCCCTGATGTACGTCCAGATCCAGAATCAGGATGCGGCGGGCATGCCCGCTGTCCAGCAGCCACTGCGCGCTGATCACCACGTCGTTGAGGAAGGAAAAACCCTCGGCGTGATCGGCATAGGCGTGGTGGGTGCCGCCGCCGAAGTTGAGGCCCAGCCCCACCTGTAAAGCGTCGTGGGTGGCGGCCAGGGTGGCCCCGCTGCTGCCCAGGCCGCGCTCCACCACCGCCGGGGTCCAGGGAAAGCCCAGCGCGCGTTCCTCCGCGCGGGTGACCTCGCCGTTTCGCCAGCGGGCCAGGTACGCCGCGTCATGCACCCGCTCGGCCAGTGCCCAGGGCAGGTCCGGGGCCTCCTCGAGCGGCAGGAGCGCGCCCACCCTGTCCAGCATTTCCAGCATGGCCTCGCGCGCCATGAACTGCCGCCGGGGCGAGGGCTGTCCAGCGTAAGCGGCGCGGCGATAGGCGGTGAAGGCGCGGAACACGGGCCGAGTCTAGGGCAGACCTCGCCCGTCAGAGGGTGTGCATCATCGCCGCAACGTCGCGCTCATGCTCGTGTCCGCTGGACGCCAACGCGCGCTGAACCGCCACCCGGTCTGCGTGCGGCTTGTTCTGGCTGAGTTTGAACTTGCCCTCTAAAAGGCTGACCGAGATTTCAAAGGTCACGACACCCGCCAGCAACCGCCGCTCGAAATCGGCAGGGAGAGCCGCCATGTCGGGCGTGTGCTGCCGCACCAGACCGTAGGCGATCCGGCGGGTGGCCTCGCCCTCCACGACGTTGGCCTGCCCGTAAGCGTGAACCACCGCGTAATTCCAGGTGGGCACGTTCGGGTGGCTGGTGTACCACGCCGGGTCGACCAACGCGTGCGGCCCCTGGAAGATGACCAGCACTTCTGTTTCGCCGCCGTGGTGACGGCTGAAGTGCTGCCACTGTGGATTGCCCCGTGCCAGATGGGAGCGC
Source organism: Deinococcus humi (assembly GCF_014201875.1). Classification (NCBI taxonomy): domain Bacteria; kingdom Thermotogati; phylum Deinococcota; class Deinococci; order Deinococcales; family Deinococcaceae; genus Deinococcus; species Deinococcus humi. The sequence goes on from NZ_JACHFL010000001.1 coordinate 172,544, forward strand.
AGGAAAAGCTGATCGCCGTCCTCCTCCAGCAGCAGAGGCACGTGCGAGGCAAACGGCACGCCGTCCGGCGCGGTGATCAGGGTGGCGAAGGGGTGCGCCCGCATGAAGCGCAACAATTCGGTGTGCTCGGTGATGCGGAAATGGGGCGGCTGATACATGACCTGAGCTTAGGCGGCGGGGCCGGAGCGGCACAGGGCCACTTCTGGCAGTGAAAGGCGGTCCAGTTCAAGCGGGCTACAGTCTGGGCATGCCTTCCCTTATGCAGTCTCTGAACCTGCGCGTCCCCATCATCCTGGCACCGATGGCGGGCGGGGTCAGCACGCCGGAACTGGTGGCCGCCGTCAGTGACGCGGGCGGTCTGGGCAGCCTGGGTGCGGCCTACCTGACCCCCGCACAGATTCTGGAAGCGGGCGCGGCTGTGCGGCGGCTGACCGGTCAGCCTTTCGCCGTGAACCTGTTCGCGCCGCAACCTGCCGTGGACCCCACCCCGCTGGAGGTAGAGCGGGCCATCGCCGAACTCGCCCCCTTCCATGCCGATCTGGCCTTGCCTCCACCCACGCTGACGGCGCAGGGGGAACCAGATTTCAGGGCTCAGCTGGAAGCCGTGCTGGAGGTCTGCCCCGCCGTCCTGTCCTTCACCTTCGGGCGGCTGGAACCACGGGATCTGGATGCGTTGCGGACGCGAGGAATTCTGGCCATAGGCACCGCGACAGGGTTGGAGGAGGCGCGGCAGCTGGAGGCCGACGGTGTGGACGCCATCGTGCTGCAGGGGGGCACAGCGGGCGGGCACCGGGGCGGCTGGTTGGAGGATGAACTGGCCGACACGTTGGCGCTGACCCGTGTGGTGGCCAGCCACAGCCGCGTCCCGTTGATCGCGGCGGGCGGCCTGATGACGGCGCCAGACGTGCGCGCCGCGCTACAGGCCGGGGCCAGCCTCGCGCAGTGCGGGACTGCTTTCCTGCGGGCAGCCGAGGCCGGGACGTCCGCGCCGTACCGCGCAGCTCTGGCTGCCGCCAGGGCAGGCGACACGGTCCTGACCCGCGCCTTCAGCGGACGCACGGCGCGCGGACTGCAAAACGCTGTGACACAGGGCGTCACGCAGCCCCTCCCGTATCCCCATCAGAATGCGCTGACCCGCCCGATGCGCGCGGCAGGCGCAAGGGTGGGCCGCGCGGAGGTGCTGAGCCTGTGGGCCGGAGAGGGAGTGGCCCAGGGGCAGGAGGGTCCGGCGGCACAGATTCTGGCCGGGCTGTGGCCGTGACCGAGGTGCGCCTGCGTCCACTCCGTCCTGGAGACGAGGAAAGCGCCGTGCGCTGGGGGGCGGACGACGAGTTCTGCCTGGCCATCGACTGGCCGGTGGGGCTGCCCGCCGATCACATCCGCCAGCACTGGCGGGGGTTGCTGACGCTGACGCCACCGGAATTGCTGCGCCACGGCGTCACGCTGGACGGCGTGCTGGTGGGCTACACCGATCTGGCCGGGTTCACCGACAGCAGCGCCGAATTCGGCATCGCCATCGGGGAGCGGGCGCTGTGGGGCCAGGGTCTGGGCCTGCGGGCCGGGCAGCTGACGCTGGCACACGCCTTCGGTAAACTGGGGCTCCAGACCGTGACCGCCGAGGTTCACGCGCCAAACGGACGTTCGCGGGCGCTGATGCTGCGGCTGGGCTTTTCGGAGAACGGGCGGGGCGCACCGGAGGAATACCGCGGCGAGGTGGTGCCGGTGATCCGCTTCACGCTGGAGCGTGCGGATTTCGGAGGCTGAACATGTCTCGTCCGCTTCCGAAAAAGTGTGCACGTGAAGCACCCGCAGCGAAGCAAGGCTGCCTTGGCCTGGACCCCGAGCTGCGCCCTCTCGATGTCCGTTGCGGTGCGGGCCCATCCGCCCCTCCCCGCTCCGCCCACGCCGCCTGACCCCTCTGGACGCTGGTCTGACAGGCAGAGTTCAGCGGCGCGGCGGGCACGCAGCCGGACGAGCGCACCTGGAATGACGATTACGGCAACGGATTGACCACATGCGGCTCTGGAAGAGGAACGTCAGGCCTTGACCGTATGCCCCGCCGCCCGCAGCGCGGCCACCGCGTCGGCCAGCCGCGATTGCGCCACCAGGACATAATCGGTGTCGAAGGTGGACAGGGCGAAGATGCCCACGCCCGCATCCCGCAGCGGGTTCAACACACTTGCCAGGATGCCGGTCAGGGTGAACTCGAAGGGGCCGTGCAGTTGCAGGGCTGCCCAGCCCCTTTCCGCCGCCACGGCGTCCGGGACAGCCGCCGCTGCGCACACCACCGACAGTTCGCCGGGCGCGCGAGTCACGCTCCAGAGCTCGCCCGCGTAGGCCCAGACGGGCGGCGTGGCGTCTGCGGGAAGCTGGCAAACGGCGTATTCGCCGCTCAGGACAGAAAGGGTCAGAGGCATGGAGAGGATGCTACCCGAGGTTCAGCGTGAGGCAGTCCCCTCCCCCATTCGGCCAGGGTCCCGTCCCCACCATTCGCCCGGCGCGCCTTTTGGAGCTGAAGCGCACCATGTGGGCATGACGAACTTTTCTGATCTATCGAACACCATGGCGGACGCGGTTGAGGCCGTGTCCACAAGCATCGTTTCCGTACGCGCCGACCGACCCATCAGCGGCACGGTGGTCGGCGACGGTCTGATCCTGACCGTCGCCCACGTCCTGCACGGCGATGAGGTCACAGTGATGACGCCCGACGCACGTGAGCTGCACGCCACCGTGGCGGGCCGCGATCCTTCCAGCGATCTGGCGCTGCTCAAAGTGGAGGGCCTGAACATGCCGGCCCTGAAAGCAACGGAGGGCGTGCGCGTCGGCGAGCTGCTGCTGGCGGTGGGCCGCCCACGGCACGGCGTCCAGGCCACGCTGGGCCTGCTGGAACGGCAGCCCGCTGATCCTTCCGCAGAGGGGAATGCCCCCGAACGCGGTCAACGCTCCAGCGGCTGGCTGCCCAGCGGCGCGGCTCCCTTCCGGGGGGTGAGCGGCGGGGCGCTGGTAGACGCGCGGGGCGGTCTGGTGGGGGTGCTGAACGCGGGCGTGTCGCGCGGCGAACTCCTGGCCGTGCCCGCCGAACGTGCCATGAGGGTGGCCGGCCTGCTGGGCAGCACCGGACGCGTGCCGCGTGGGTACCTGGGCATTGCCACCCAGCCGGTGATGTTTCCGCAGACGGATGGACCGGAGACGCAGTCCAACGCCAGCAATGAACCCTCCACTCGTGGCCCACGCGCAGGCCGGGGCGAGTGGGGCCAGGGCCGCGAAGGCTGGGGCGGCGGACGTGGGCGTGGCCCCTGGGGTGGCCGGGGCCGCTGGGGCCAGGGTGGCCGGGTTGGTCTGACGGTCGTGAGCGTCGAGGACGGCAGCCCCGCCGCGCAGGCCGGGTTGCTGGTGGGCGACGTGCTGCTCGCGCTGGACGGCCAGCCCGTGCGCCGGCCGCCGGAGTTGCTGTGGCGCATCCGTGAACGCGCCGGGCAGAGCGTCATCGCCCACATCCTGCGCGGCGGCCAGGAACAGGACGTGACGCTGGTGGTGGGCGAGCGCTGAACGTGGGCACGGGCCAGTCGGCCAGGGCAGACGCAGACGGAAGCAAGGGGCCGTCTGCCCGCCTAACATGGAGCATGACCGCGCCTCTGATGGCCCTCCCCACCGTGCGAATCGCGGTGACGAACGCGGTGATGGGGGCAGGGCTGGCCGCTGTGCTCACCTCGGCAGGATTTCCGCTCACGCAGGGGGCCGAGGAAGACGTGCTGATCGTGGACGACTCGTGGCTGACCGACGCTGAGGCGCTCGCCGACGCGCCAGCGGTGGTGGCGCTGGGGTCGCCCGACTGGGCGGCGCTGCTCCCCGAACTGATGACGGCAGGCTGGGCCGCGTTGCCCGCCGACGCCACACCGGCCGAGTTACTGGCGGGTGTGCTGGGCGCGGCGGCGAGGCTGGCAGTCCTGCCTCCAGATCAGGTGGGCCTGCTTGAAGACCTCGAGGTGGCCGAGGCCGCCGGACCTTCCGACATCACCCTGACCCCGCGTGAGCTTGACGTGCTGAATCTGCTGGCCCTGGGTCTGAGCAACAAACGTGCCGCCCGTGACCTGGGCGTGTCGGAAAGCACCGTCAAGTTTCACGTCGCCTCGCTGTATTCCAAGCTGGGCGTCCAGAGCCGGGCGGGAGCGGTGGCGCGTGGCATCGGGCTGGGACTGGTCAGCGTGTAGAGGACGCAGAACGCGAGAGGCCACTGGTCAGAAAACCTGCTGCCGGTTGGGGCTTTCTAGCTCCGCGCCGCAGCGTACCGGCCACCCGTCGCCACGCCCATCGGGAAGGTGGCGTCGATGCGCGCCAGATCGTCCGGGGTCAGCTGCACATCGAGTGCGCCCAGATTCTCTTCCAGGTACTTGACGCGCTTGGTACCTGGGATGGGCACGATGTGCTGCCCCTGCGCCAGCACCCAGGCCAGGGCCAGTTGCGCGGGCGTGCAGTCCTTGTCATGCGCCATCGCCTGCACCTCGGCCACCAGATCGAGGTTCTTCTGAAAATTCTCGCCCTGAAAGCGCGGGCTGCTGCTGCGGAAATCGTCGGGACCAAAGTCGTCGGGGGATTTGAGCTGCCCGGTCAGGAAACCGCGTCCCAGCGGACTGTAGGGCACCAGCCCCACGCCCAGATCACGGCAGGCCGCCAGCACGCTCTCGCCACCCGAGGCCTCCTCCGGGTCACGCGTCCACAGCGAATACTCGCTTTGCAATGCGGTGATCGGATGGGTGGCGTCAGCGCGGCGCAGGGTTTCGGCGTTCACTTCCGAGAGGCCGAGATAGCGCACCATGCCGCGTCCCACCAGTTCGCCCATCGCGCCCACGGTGTCCTCGATGGGCGTTTCAGGATCGAGACGGTGCAGGTAATACAGATCGACGTGATCGGTTTTCAGGCGTTTGAGACTGGCCTCGATGGATTTCCGCACGTAATCGGGGCGCCCGGACAGGCTGCGCTGGGCAGGATACCCCGGCTCGCGCACGATGCCGAATTTGGTGGCCAGCACCACCCGGTCACGCTTGCCCTTCAGCCAGCGGCCCAGGAGTTCCTCGTTGGTGTGGGGGCCGTAGATGTCGGCGGTGTCGAAGAACGTGACGCCCAGTTCCAGAGCGCGGTCAAGGGTACGGATGTTCTCGGCTTCATTGGCCTCGCCGTAGAACTCGCTCATGCCCATGCAGCCCAGGCCCAGGGCGGACACGGTGAGATCGCGGAGCTGGCGGGCGGGCAGATCGGTGCTGGGGGTCATGGTTTCTCCTTGGCGGTGGGCGTCGGGGGCGAATAGAGCTGATCGTACTTCGCTATCTTGCGCCGGATGGCGTGCAGGGCTGTTTCCAGCGCCACAAGCTGCGCGTTCACGGCCTCCTCGTGCCGGGACAGCAGGTCGCGCCGGGCAGCCACCGTGCCGTCTCCCTGCCGCACCAGCGCCACGTATTCGCGCAGGCCCGCCATGTTCACGCCGATCCCGCGCAAGTGCAGCAGAAAACGCAGGGCGTCCAGTTCACGCGGGCCGTACTGCCGTTCGCCGCCCACCGTGCGCGGCACGGTCAGCAGGCCCTCGCGCTCGTAATAGCGCAGGGTGTGGGCACTGACGCCCAGCGCCGCGGCAGTCTCGCGGATGGAGAGGGGTGAGGCAGCGTCCGGCACCATCAGACCCTACGCCCTGGCGCGCACTCGAAGTCAAGATATGGCCGGGTCAGGGCGCAACTGCCTCAAAGTGCATCGGGGCCGTGCGGGTGGCCGCGAAGACCAGCGCCAGACCGAGGAACCGCCCGGTGATCCCCACCCGCAGGGCCCCGGCGTCCTGGAGAGCAGGGATTTCGGGCGCGACAGCTGCCATGGCCGTAGTCTGCAGACATGCGCCTGGCCCTCTTCAGCGACATCCACGACAACCTCCCCGCGCTGGAGGCAGCGCTTGCGGACATGAACGCGCACGCCCCTGACGCGCTGATCTGCCTGGGTGACGTGACTGCGGGTGGCGCGTGGCCGCGCGAGTGCATCCAGCAGGTGGCCGCGCTGGGTTGTCCGGTGGTCCGCGGCAACGCAGACCGGGAAACGCTGGAAGCGCCCCAACCCCTCAAAAAGCGCGGCTTCCCCGACGAGACCGAGATTCACGACATCGGCCAGTGGAGCGCGGCCCAGTTGACGGGGGCCGAGCGCGACATCCTCCGCACCTTTGTCCCGACGGTGGAACTGGAACACCTGCTGTGTTTCCACGGCAGTCCCGCCCGTGACGACGAGACACTGGACGCCGGGACTTCGCTGGAGCGACTGGAAGAATTGCGCGCCCAACACGGGCAGCAACCGGTCTGGATCGGCGGCCACACGCATCAGCCGTTGAGGGCTGGCGGCTGCTCAACCCCGGCAGCGTGGGCCTGCCCTTTCAGAAACGCGGCGCGCAGTACGTCAATGTGGCCCACGCCGAATATCTGTTGCTGGACTGGACGGACGGGCACTGGGCCGTGACCTTCCGCCGAGTTCCCTACGATCTGGCCTCACTCAAACGCGGCATCCTCGCCTCCGGGATGCCGCATGCGGGCTGGCTGGCCGACGGGTGAGTCCCGGCCTAATCCCCGGTGTCCAGCAGCAGCTTCGGCGTGAATTTCAGGCCGTCCGCCGCCACCAGATGGGCCGGAATGCCGTTGACATGGCGCATGGACTTCTCGACAGGAACGCCGTGCAGGTGGCCGTAGACGATCAGATCGGGCCGGGCTACCCCGATCACATCGGTCAGCGGATTGGGCGGGTAGGGGGCCGAGGCGGGCGGGTAGTGCAGCATCATCAGAAAGTGATCGCCCGGCTGCCGCAACCTGACCGCCGCCTCCACGCTGAGGCTCAGGCGCTGCGCCTCCCGGCTGAGCAGGCGCTCGTCCTCGTCGTTCAGGGGCTGATACCCCGGTGTGTTCCAGCCGCGTGTGCCGCAGACCACCACGTCCTCCACCCGTACGGCGTCGTTGTGGACAGCCAGCATGCCGGGGGGCAGGGCCGCGCGCAGTTTGGAGGGCGTGGGCCACCAGTAGTCGTGGTTGCCGCGCAGCAAAATCTTGGTGCCGGGCAATTCCGCCACTTTTCCCAGATCGGTCATCGCGTCGTGCAGGCGCATGGCCCACGACAGATCACCGGGCAGCAGCACCACGTCGCCGGGGCGCACAGCCTCATGCCAGCGCTCGTAGATGGCCTCAGGATGCCCGGCCCACTGCGGTCCAAAGACGGTCATGGGTTTGGGGGTCACGTAGGCCAGGTGCAGATCGGCGATGGCAAAGACGCGCATGGGGTGCTCCGACGGGCAAGGGGGCGGCGGGCCAAAAGAAAACCTCCCGCGTCGGGGAGGTCATTTCTGTGCGTGGTCGGGGCGAAAGGATTCGAACCTTCGACCCCGTCGTCCCGAACGACGTGCGCTACCAGGCTGCGCTACGCCCCGCCACGGCTCCTGTCACGCTGGGGCCAGAAGGGTGGCCGGACAGCATTTCAAGCGCGTCCGGCAGTTTATCCGCCGCCCTGTGGGGTGTCAAGGCAGGCGGATCACTCCCACTCGCCCTCCTCTTCTTCCCCGTCCTCGTCAGGCGGCAGGCGCTCGCTCAGTTCGCGGATGGCAGGCCAGATGGCGTCACCAGCGTAGCCCCGGCGCGCCAGAAAAGCGTAAGCGCTGGCCCTGGGGTCCTTCTTCCGGGCCAGCGCGGGCCAGCGCCGCTCCAGGACTTCCAGCGCCCCGGCACGTTCCTGGTCCGGATCACGGGCTTCCAGGGTGTCCTGAATCAGTTCCTCGGTCACGCCCCGGCGCTTCAGGGTCTGGCGCACGCGGAACGTGCCCACGCCGCGCCGCGTCCCCTCGATGCGGGCCACCTGCCCGTCGTCCTGATAGCCCAGTTCCTGTACCCGCTTCAGGACTTCTTCTACCAGTTCGGGGGTGTCACTGCGGCGTTCCAGCTTGACGCGCAGTTCGGCCTCGGTCAGTGCGCGCCCCCCCAGCGCCCGGAAGGCGTAGGCCAGCAGAGCGTCGCGCCGCTCCTGCGGCGTCTTGGGCCGGACCTCGCGTGGGGGCTGGTCGCCTTCGGGTGGGCGGGCACGGCGACTTCGCATCCTGATATTTTACGGCTTGCCCAGCGCCCCCAAAGCGCGTATAGTCACGAGGTTGTCTCTATCCAGAGGCGGCCCGGCGCAGGCGGTCCAGCGTGACCGCCGCCCGGCGCGTGCAGCAGGCCCGAAACCTCTGAACGCCACGAGTTCCCTCTTCCCTGGGAACCGCCCCGCGACGCGGGAGAACAAGGAGAACGAAAATGGCATTACGTCACAAGTCCGCCCAGAAGCGCCACCGCCAGAGCCTCAAGCGCCGCATGATCAACCGCAGCCGCAAGAGCACCATCAAGACCTTTACCAAAAAGGCGCTGGCTGCCATCACCAACGGTGAGGACCTGAACGCCGCCCAGAGCAAGGCCGAGAGCCTGATCGACAAGGCCGCCAAGGGCAGCACCCTGCACAAGAACACCGCCGCGCGCAAGAAGAGCCGTCTGGCAAAGGCCATCAACAAGGCCAAGGCCGCCCAGGAAGGCGCGCAGCAGAGCTAAACAGCAATCCCCATCAGACCGACAGGCCCTTCAACCGGCCTGTCGGTCTTTTTCTGTGGCTTGGCAGGCCCGGCCCCGCTACTTGCGAGCTTCCCTGATGTCGATGGTTCCGGTGAATTTCTGCAGATCGATGGTCAGATTGTAGTTGCCGACATCGCCGGTACCCAGCACGTTCAGCGCCCACTGGCCCTTCGGGCACACCTGCCCGGCGATCTGGCTGCCCTTGGGATCGGTCAGGCGGAAGGTGGCCCGGCCACTCGTGACGGAGCAGGTGCCGCGCACGCCTATCTCCTGGTTCTGGTCATAGACGCGAAAAGTGTACTTGTTTTCGCCCGTCGCGTTCACCATGTAGGTGGGCGTCAGCGTCACGTACCCCACCCTCAGCCCGAAGGTGAAATACAGTGCGGCCAGGGCGAGGAGAAGAACCACGACGAGCAAACGCATCGGCCCAGTGTAACGCGTCTCCCGGAGGCTTTGAAAGGGAGGTCACACTTCGCTGGGGGAAACTGGCGGGGGGGCTAGTGCGAAGAATTCAGCCGCCGGATGCCGTGACGGATGGCCTCGGGGGTCAGGTGCGCGAAGGCCAGCAGCACGGCTGCCTGACCCCCAGTCGCCGAGAGGGGAGCCACGGGCGAGAGGGCCACGCCGCGCCGCGCCGCCACTGCCACCACCCGCCCTTCCTCCAGGCCGCCGGGCAGACGCACGTACACATGCAGCCCGGCGGCCACCTCCTGAACCTCCCACTTGGGCAGCGCCTCGGCCAGGGCCGTGAGCATGACCTCCTGCCGGTGGGCCAGCACCTGCCGCGCGCGGCGCAGGTGTCTCCCGTAAGCCCCCGAATCCAGCACGTCGGCCAGCGCCAGGGCATCGAGGGTGCCGGGCGCGCGGTCCGTCAGCGGGCGGGTGCGGGCAAGGACGCGCAGGACCGGGGGCGGGGCCACCAGGAAGCCGCTGCGGGTGGCAGGGGCCAGGCTTTTACTGAAGCTGCCCAGCAGGATCACCCGATCCGGGGCCAGGCCCTGCATGACCGGCAGCGGACGGCCCGTGTGGTGCAGGTCGGCGGCGTAGTCGTCTTCCAGCACAAAAGCATTGCCGCGCCGCACCCAGGCGATCAGTTCGGCGCGGCGGGCGGCCCCCAGGGTCACGCCGGTGGGGTACTGGCAGCCCGGAGTCAGGTACAGCAGCGTGGCCTGCGCGGGCAGCTTCGCAGGCTGCAGGCCGCCGTCATCCACCGCCACCGGAACCACCGCCGCCCCGGTGGCGGAAAGTGCCGCCCGCGCACCCGGGTAGGTGGGGTCCTCCACCGCTGCCACCCGTCCCGGCTCCAGAAACACGCGGGCCAGCGCGTCCAGCGCTGATTGCGTGCCGCCGGTCAACATCACCATCTCGGGTGTGACGCGTGCGCCGCGCGCCGCATTCAGATAGGCCGACAGGGCGCGGCGGGTCTCCAGCGGTCCCAGCGGATCGGAGACCTTCCCCTCCTCCGTCCGCCGGCCAAGGCGTCCCGCCTGCCGGGCCAGCGCCGCCGTCCAGGCCGCTTCCGGGTACAGTTCCGGCACTGGCTGGCCTACGCGGAAATCCACGGCGTAGTCCCCCCCGGCGTCGTCCGCACCGCCCGACAGCGCGCGGGTGGCCCAGGCGCTGAGGGGCAGATCGTCCGTGGGCTGCGCAACGGCGGGTGCCGGGGTAGGTACACACACCACCGTTCCGCTGCGGCCCTGCACACGCAGGTAGCCCTCGGCCTCCAGCCCCGCCAGCGCGTCCACCAGCGTGTTGCGCGAGACACCCAGCGCCCCGGCCAGCCGACGGTGGCCGGGCAGGCGCGTGCCTTCGGGAAGCAGACCACCGGTCACAGCGTCACGCAGGGTGCGGGCCACGCGGGCGTGCAGCGCCTCGCCGGGCAATGGGGCGGCCAGGGCAAGATCGCTCCAGGCCCCGGACGCGCCGCGCCCGCTCAGCGCCCGAACTCCCGCTCCAGCCAGCGGCGGTCCCCGCCTTCGGCCTCCAGCGCCTGCCCCGCCAGTTCCAGAAAACGGTCCCGCGCGGCCTGCGCCTCGGCCAGGGTCAGGCCGTGTGCCGCCGGATCGGCCAGCAACTCACGGATCAGCGGGTAGATGGGCTGCTCGGGGTAGACCCTGCCCCGGACGCTCAGTTCCGCGGGCCATCTCAGCAGGTAATCCAGCGCGTAGGGGCCGGGTTCCAGCACGCAGCCGCCCGGATAGGGAATGCGCCGGGGCGCAGGAAAGGTCACGGCGGGATCGGACATGGGCAACAGGATGCGCCGCAGGGGGGCAGGGGGGCAAGGGACAGGCTGATCCGCAGACGCCCTCGACTGCTTCGCTCCCCTCTCCCCTCGGTCCGGCGGCGATGCCACGTCCACCACCTCCCAGTGACGTATCACACCCCATTGCTCCCGGCCCCCATCCGTTAGCCTGACCCCCATGAAGAAGTCCGCCTCCGTCACCCTCCAGCCCGCTGCCGTCCGGCGTATCGCGGGCCGCTACCCCTTTGGACACACGGGCGACATCGCCGACGCCGACGCTGGAATTGCCCCCGGCGAGGTGGTGGACGTGAAAGCCCCCGGCGGCAAGGTGATCGCGCGCGGTTACTTCAACCCGGACGGCGCGACGCCGCTGCGTCTGCTGACCTGGGAACGGGAGGAGGTGAATCTGGCGTTCTACCGCGCCCGCGTGAAGGCCGCACTGGGCCGCCGCGAGGGCCGCATCCTGAACACCGACGCCGTGAGAGTGGCCTATGCCGAGGCCGATGGATTGCCGGGGGTGGTGGCCGACAAGTTCGGGGACGTGCTGGCGGTGCAACTGCGCAATGCCGGGGCCGAGCGTCACCGGGACCTGATCCTCAAGGCCCTCCGCGAGGTTACCGGGGCCGGGAGCGCCTATGAGCGCAGCGATACGGGGGAGCGCCGCCGGGAGGGGCTGGGGATGGTGGCCGGCCCGTTGTGGGGCGAGGTGCCGGAACGCGTGGAGTTCCACGAGGACGACCTGACCCTGCACTTCGCGCCAATGGACGCCCAGAAGACCGGCTTCTTTCTGGACCAGCGCGACAACCGCCGCCTGATGCGCTCCCTGGTGCGGCCCGGCGCGGGGTTTCTGGACGTGTACTCGTACACCGGGGGCTTCAGTCTGCACGCCGCGAAAGCCGGAGCAAAAAGTGTGGCGGTGGACAAGGACCAGGTGGCCCTGGCCGCGCTGGAAGGGGCGGCGCGCGGAAACGGCGTGAACAGCAACGTAGGCGTGCGCTGGGGCGACGCGCTGGAAGTGCTGGCCGCGCTGGAACGCGAGAAACGCAGTTTCGGGGCTGCCGTGCTGGACCCGCCGACCCTCGCCAAGCGACGCGACGACGTGCCGCGCGCCAAGCGCATCTTCACCGACGGCGCAGCCCACACCCTGCGCATGCTGGAAAATGGCGGCTGGCTGATGATCAGCACCTGCGCCCACTACATCCGGGTGGATGACCTGCTGGACGCCGCCCGCGTGGCCGCCGCCGAGGCCGACTGCGACGCCGAGGTGGTCGCCGTCACCTATCAGCCCGCCGATCACCCGCAGTTGCTCAGCGTCCCCGAGAGCCTGTACCTCAAGAGCATTGTGCTGCGAAAGCACGCGTGATCTCTGTTCCGATGCAATGGGCGGCAAAACGGTGAAAGGCCAAGCAGGCCGGACAGGAAGAAAGCAGGGTCCCAGGAGAGGGTTCAGCGTTCCAGCGTTTGCCCGAAATGTTAAGGAATGAACCAGCAGCCGTACGCGCAGCCCTTTTCCCGTATGCTGATCGGCAGATGAGCGCCGTGATTCACCTGCAAGCGCTGGGCCTGACCGAGTACGAGGCCCGCGCGTATACCGCACTGCTGGCGCTGGGACGCGCCGTTCCCGCCCGTGTGGCGCGGCAGGCCGGGATTCCCAGGCCCAAAATCTACGAGACTCTGGAACGGCTCGAGGGCCGGGGACTGGCCGCCAAGATGGGCCAGAACCCGCTGGAATACGCCCCCCTCAGCGCCCGCGAGTATCTGGCCCGGGCCCGCCGCAGTTTCGATGACCGTCTGGGCGCGCTGGACCGCGACCTGTCGCGCCTGGCCCCCGATCCGGCCCCAGAGGCGGTGTATCACCTGTACGGTGAGGCCGCCATCCGCAGCCTGTGTGAGGACCTGACCCTGAACGCCCGGCGCAGCCTGTTCATGGCTGGGGAGGCCACCTTTGCCGGAGAACTGGAGCGACTGACTCCGCGCGGCGTGCAACTGCGCCGTACACTCCTGACCGGCCTGCCCAGCATTGCCGCCGAGGGGCAGCGCGCCTTTTTGCTGACCCGTGACGGCGAGGCCGCCCTGATCGCTCACTTTATCGACGAGGACGGCATAGGACAGGCACACGGCGTCCACACACACAATCCGGTGATCATCCACTTGATCGAGGGATATGTGAATCTGGCGTCGCGTGAAGCTGGGTCCGCTTGAACCCTCCGGTCGGCGGGCCACCCTGACCGTTGACAAGCTGGGAACGCGCTGTTAATCTTGCTGAGCCTTGAAAGAGGCGAGCAACAAAGCGGGGCTGTGGCGCAGTTGGGAGCGCGTCTGAATGGCATTCAGAAGGTCAGGGGTTCGAATCCCCTCAGCTCCACCACCAAAAAGCCCCCGCCAGCGCGCGGGGCTGCTTTTTTCCAGAAGGACCCTGTCGGCGATGTAGCTCAGCTGGTTAGAGCGAACGACTCATAATCGTTAGGTCCGCGGTTCAAGTCCGCGCATCGCCACCAAACGGAGAATCCTGTCCTAGACGGGATTTTCTTTTTTTGGTTATGCAGCTTTGAATCTGACGATGCGGTAGGTACCTCCGGATCATCAAGACGGCTGCCCTGAGACTGAATACTCTGATTCTCCGCCCGCCTGTGCTGATGGCGAAGGTGCGCCTGGATCTGGCCGAGCTAAGCTGCTTCGCATAGCAGTTCATAGAGTCGAACCCCCTGGCTGCTGTTCGGGGAGTAGAGAACAGCGCCACATTGAGTACGATCTTTTCAGCTCGCCGTACTGTACCCGGCACCTGACACTGCGCGGCACTGCGTATAGGCCTGGGGTGTGCCTCAGAAGCCATATGGAAAACAGAAAAAGCGGCCCAGAGGCCGCCTTGATTTCTTTAATTTAGCCCGGAATACGGAACCTGTCAAGAATATGCAGCCGGATCTGGCCCATCTGCTCCAGGACGTTGCCCAGGGCCATCTTGCAAGGTTCAGCAAATAGGAGCGACGCTGTGCCGGATATCCATTCCCAGATAATCGGCCCTGATCGTTAGCTTCGCGGTTCAAGTCTGAGCATGACGCCCGGAGACCAAAACCAATTATTGAACGGGAGCTTTTCGTTTGCATCCCCTTAGCGCTTCACTCTGCTCAGGGCGGCCTTCAATGCTTTCAGAGCCTCCGCCGGATCACCCGGCGCATAGCGGGCGGCGTGGTAGGCCCGCACCACCTCCTCCAGGGCGGGCGCCAGATGGGGCCGGAGTTGGGCAGCCCGGGCGGCGTAGTCGCTGGGGGTCTCGCCCGGAGAGCGGGGCAGGCCCAGGCGCACGGTCAGTTCATGCAGGGCGCGTGACGAGGGATCGCGCGGGCGGGCCTGTTGCCGCAGCCACCACAGGGCGGGCAGCAGCGCCAGCGCGACGAGCAGCGGTAAGACGGCCAGATAGGGACCTGACCCGACGCCCCCCAGACCCACCCGCGAGAGCAGCGCCTGTTGCTCACTGCCGCTATACCCCACCACCAGGTCGTTCCAGCGATTCTGCAGGGCGTCCAGTCGCAGCCCGAAGCGGCTGAGTGGAGTGGGGGCGGCGGCAGCGCTGGCCTGTGGCTGGCTCAACGCGGTCGGCAGCCCCGCGTTCACCCGTGCGGGGGCCACCACGGCGGTGGGGTCCACTCGCTGCCAACCCTGGCCCTGTATCCAGACCTCGGCCCAGGCGTGGGCGTCCTGCTGGCGCACGATCAGGTACCCCCCGTCCGGGTTCTGCTCACCACCCAGGTAGCCGCCGACGATGCGCGCGGGCAGTCCAGCGGCGCGCATTAAAAAGACGAAGGACTGCGCATAGTGCTCGCAAAAGCCCTGCCTGGTGCCGAAGAGAAAGGCATCGACCCGGTCCTGCGCGGGCAGCAGCGGCGGCGAGAGGGTGTATGAGAAGCCGCCCCGGCGCAGATAGCTCAGTCCGGCCTCAATCCGCTGCTGCGGAAGAAGACCCCGCCAGCTCGCACCCAGTGCGGCGGAGCGCGGACTCTGTCCCGGCGGAAGATAGAGATCGTACTGGAGACGCTCTAGGTTCTCGCCGACGCCCACGCGCGACGGGCGGCTGTGCAGGGTCACGCGGCGACGGGCGCTGACGGGTCGGAAAGAAACGGCCTGAAACGCGGTGGTCAGGACTGCGTCCTGGGGCAGTTCCACTGGGGTATCCAGGGCCAGCAGCCAGGGATTGCCAGACGGCTCCAGGGTCAGGGTGTACGTCCAGTCGGGAGCCGAGGCGAGTGGCTCGATGCTGGGCGATGGCCCGCCGATCCGCACCTGTTTCCACGACTGGCCGTCGTAAGCCTCGTACACTGGGCCGCGCCAGTACCGCTCATCAGGTGACGGCAGCTCACCCGTGAAGTCGGCGCGGAAGGCCACCGCACGGTTTTGCGCCAGATTGCTGTACTCCCCGGCGCGAATCTCCCCTGACAGGCCCGTGCTGGCTCCACCCTGCACAGGTAGTTGCCACAGTGGACGTTCTGGACGAGGGAACAGCATGAACAGCGTCAGCGCCAGCGGCGCAGCCAGGGCCAGCAAGCCTCCGCTGCGGATCAGGGTGGAGGGCAGGTCCACGTCCTCTGGCCGATCTGTACGCGTCGGAGCCGTCCAGCGTGAGGCGGCGGCCAGCAACAGCGCCGCGCTGAGAACGACGTGCAAGGCCGTCAGCGGTCCCTGCCCGTGAAAGAAGTGCGTGCTGGCCACGAACAGGCCCAGCAGCACCAGCAGGTGGCCGTCGCGTCTGCCGTGGCTCTCAGCAGTCTTGAGGGCCACCAGCAGGGCCAGCAGCGCAGTTCCGGCGTCACGCCCCAGCAGCGTGCCATACGTGGCGTTCAGGCCCACCGCCGCCAACCCGGCCACCAAGCCCAGCCCCCAGGTGGGGATAACGGGCAGTGGCCTGCGCGTGCGGACAGCCCCGTACAGCAACAGTCCCGCCACCAGCGCCGAGGCCCACAGCGGCTGCCGCAGCACCCCCGGCGCCAGAGTGAAGGCCAGCGCCAGCAGGGTGACCCGCAGGGCGTCGGCGTCGGTGGCGGCCCGCACTTTAATCCGGGCCGCCGGCGTGGCCGCAGGAAAGGGAGTGACGCCCGCCAGCACGTTCAGCGCGGCCAGCCGCTGGCCCTCGCCACCGCCTGCTGGCAGGGCAGTGCCGGGAACATTGAGCGCAAAGGGCACTCCCCGGCGGTCCAGTTCCAGCACCCAGGCGGCCAGCCGGGAGAGGCGGGATTCCGTCTCTCCTGCCGTATCGGCCCAGTCCAGCAGACGCACCCGACCCTGCGCGGCGTCGGTCTCGCGGGTCAGCAGGGTGCCGGTGCGGGCCACATGCCGCCACGAGATCTGCCGGGGCGAGTCGCCGGGGGCGTAGGGGCGCAGTCCGGCAAACTCCTCGTCGCCGGAGGTGCGGCGGTGGCCATCACCCGGTCCTGGCAAGCTCCGCAGCGGCGCAGGCGGCGCCTCGTCTTCCGGGGCCGGAGCCACGTTGACCGTCACCGGGGTGGGGGGAGTCAGACTCGCGGCCCACAATCCCAGGAAATCCAGCGCCGCTGCCCCATGCGACGTGAGGGTCAGCGGGCCACGCGTGCGGACAGGGAAAGGCACCATCAAGGTGCGAACCTCGCCCGACTCCACACGCAGGGTGACCGTGCGGCTATCGCCCGCGCTGCTTTCCAGAACAACTGTGACCGCTCCGCCCACCGCCGCCGTGACCGACAGGGTGAACAGCGCCTCACCCCCGCCACCGGCGCTGGCCCCCGTGGGCGCACTCAAATTCAGGCGGATCTGCTGGGCCACGCGAGCCACCCCGGTGGAGGCCATGACCCATACGCCGCCCAGCAGGAAGGTCAGGCCGTAGCCCAGGCTCAGGCCGTAGTTGATGCACCCCACCAGGGTCAGCGTGACCAGCAGCAGAAAGGCCAGGCCAAAGCGGGTAGGGCGCAGGGAGCTTGCAGGGATGGGGTTGCGTGGGGCGACGGGAGGCGCTGCCGCATGCTGGGTGCCGTTCGTGGTCATGGGCAGCGTGCGGGGAGCCCAGTCCAGGGCAGAGCACCATTCAGACGCCGCCTCATGGAATCGGCGTGTCGGCCAACAGCCGGGACAACAGTTGGGGCATGCTCGCGCCTGGATCGCGCGGCGGCAGGCGGTGGGCGGCCAGAGCGGGGAAAACCGCCTGCACGTCCTCTGGCAGCACCATGGGGCGACCTGCCAGGTAGGCCCAGGCGCGGGCCGCCGACAGCAGCGCCAGCAGCGCGCGGGGGCTGAGACCCGTCAGGAGCCCCCCGTGCTCGCGGGTGGCGCGGGCCAGCAGTTGCAGGTAATCCAGCAGTGGGGCGGCAGCATGAATGCTGTCCACCTCGCGCTGCATCTGAAGGAGGGTTGGGGCATCCAGTACGGCCCCCAGGCCACGCACGCTCAGGCTGCGGCCACCAGTTTCCAGCAGGGTGCGCTCGGCACGGGGATCGGGATAGCCCAGCGTGATGGTCATCAGGAAGCGGTCCAGCTGTGCCTCGGGCAACGGCGAGGTGCCCACGAAGGCCGCCGGGTTCTGCGTGGCGATCACGAAAAAGGGGTCCGGCAGGGGCCGGGTCACGCCGCCCTCGCTGACCTGCCGCTCCTCCATCGCCTCCAGGAGGGCGCCCTGGGTGCGTGGAGTGGCGCGGTTGATCTCGTCGGCCAGCAACACCTCGCTGAACACCGGCCCAGGCTGGAAACGGAACGTGGAATTTGGGGCGTCCCACACGCTGACGCCGGTCAGGTCAGCGGGCAGGAGATCGGCGGTGAACTGCACGCGCCGGAAATCCAGCCCGAAAGTGCGGGCCAGCGCCCCGGCCAGCGTGGTCTTGCCGACCCCCGGCTGGTCCTCAATCAACAGGTGGCCACGCGCCAGCAGGCAGGCCACGGCCAGCCGGGTCTGTCCAGGCTTGCCCAGAATGACGCCGTCGAGTTGCGCCAGCGCGGCTGTCAGGGCGTCCGCGTGGCGGGCGACGGGAGGGGCAGGGGGCACGGCGCGCATCATCTGAAGCCCAGCGTAGCGGGCGGGGTCTGACAGAACTGCGACCCGGCAGACGGGGATCAGGCAGCCGTATTCTCCCGGGTCGCCTGAGCGGGGCCACCGCCTCTTCTGCGTCCACCGCAGCATGGCTGACCTTGTGATTCTGGCCTCCCTAATCGTCACCCCGCCCCGGCTGATCCACCAGTGGGTAATGGGTCCGCGCCCGTCCTCAACTCGAACAGCAAAGGCGTTGCGTCGATCCTCTCACTGGCGCGTTGTACGCCGACGCGCAGGCGAAAGTCCGTAAGGGCCTGAGTGGCCGGGGCATTTCTGGCGGGTGTCGAGTCTCCCCTTTGAGGGCCTGTATCAAATCAGGTCGATTCGGTCTCCTTTTCCCCACCCTGCTTTCGTCTCCTGCGCCGCATTGCCAGCCGGGAGCCGATCCACGCCCCGACCAGATCGAACAGCCAGTCGGTGACGCCCGCGTCGCGGCCCGGCACGAAAGCCTGATGCACCTCGTCCAGCGCGCCCCACCACACGGCTATCACCAGCGCCACGTCGCGCCGTCCCGTCGCCCGGCCAAGCGCGTAAGCCAGCGCAAAATACGCGGTGAAGTGGGCGATCCAGTCCAGCGGGTGCACCAGCGGCGGCCCCGGCGTGTCTGCGGAACTGCTCAGCCACCAGACCGTCCCCATGATGCCCAGCGAGATCAGCCACCACACCGCCCGGAAGCGGGAAGAGGTTCCGGGTGGGGTCAAACGCCTGTCCCGTCAAACCCAGCCTGACCGCGAAGATGTTCCACCAGTTCGATCAGCGTTCCCGCGCCCCATTTGGGGTGCAAAAAGGCGACCCGCGTCCCGGCCCGGCCCGGCGCGGGCGCGTCGCTCAGAAAACGTGCCCCCTCCGCGCGCAGGCGGGTCATCTCGGCATCCAGATCGGCCACGCGGTAGGCGGTGTGGTGCAGTCCTGGCCCGCGCTTCTCCAGATACGCGGCAATCGGGCTGTCGGGCCGGGTGGGCATCAGCAGTTCGATTAAGGTTTCGCCCACCATAAAGGCACGAACGCGCACACCCTGACCGTTCACATCCTCGTCCGGTCCTTCGGGGTGCAGGCCCAGTGCCAGATACGGTGTGCTTCCAATATCCAGATCGGGGGTGGCGATGGCGACATGATCCAGGTGCGTGACAGACATCGCTTCAGCCTACGCCAGCAGGCCGTCTCAGGGTCTGCATGACATCCTTTCAGAACGGCGCAGAGGACCACCAGAGCGGTAGGCTGGAGCATGACGCATCCTGGCTGGTGGACCCTGCTGCTCTGCGGCGTTCTGGTGATCTCCGGGGCAAGGGGTCAGGCCGCCGCACCTACCAACTTTTTTCCAGTGCTGATCCACGCTCCGGGTGACGATGCCCGGGCGCAACTGCTGGGCGCGGTGGCAGACGGGCGCTGGCTGACGGTGGCCCAGACCGCGCCGCGCCTGAAGGGCCAGGAACGCTACCTGCGCCGCACTCTGGGCGGGCGGCCCGTGCCTGTTGTGGGCAAAACGGCCAGGAGCTACGGCGAGCCATGCACGGACGCCTACGAAGTGCCGGTCAACCCGGGAACCGCCTCCAATCAGTTTCAGGTCTTCACCGTTGCGGCCCTGAAGTCCCAGCCCCGGCCCGTCACCGCACTGCCCACCGGCAACGAGACCTACCGCCAGATCGTGCGCGCAGAACTGATCAAGCGCGGCATTCCAGACCCGCAGGTACAGCTGGTGGGCCTGACCCGCACCGATCTGGACGGCGACGGCACGCAGGAAGTGATCCTTGAGGCGACGCACTACGCCGACAGGGACGGAATCTATCCGCCGACCATCGGCCAGCCGGGCGACTACAGCATTGTGCTGCTGCGCCACGTGGTGCGCGGGCAGGTTCTGACCGTCACCCTGGGCGCGGACATCGCGCCGCAAACTCCCGTGGGGCCGGAAGACAACATGTCCACCCGCCCCCTGGCAAATGTCATCCGCTTGGCCGGGGCGGCGGACCTGAACGGCGACGGGAGGATGGAACTGATCCTGTTCGGGGCGTATTACGAGGGGTCATCGTTTGCAGTCAACGAATGGACGCCGGCACGTGGCCTGACCCCGACGCCGCTGGAAACGGGGTGTGGGGTCTAGGCCGAGCAAGCCCGGAGGCCGGAAGTGGGGGCACAGCCCACCCCTGGAACGCTCAGCGCATTGAAGTGCCCTATTCCTCGGTACTCAGGACGGCCAGGAAGGCCTCCTGGGGCACCTCTACCGTGCCGATCTGCTTCATGCGGGCGCGGCCCTTCTTCTGCTTGTTCAGCAGCTTCTTCTTGCGGGAGATATCGCCGCCGTAGCACTTCGCCAGCACGTCCTTGCGGTACGCCTTGACGGTGGCGCGGGCGATGATCTTTGCGCCGATCGTGGCCTGCACCGGTACCGGGAACATCTGGCGCGGGATCACCTCCGCCATCTTGTCCACGATCTTGCGCCCCAGCGAGTAGGCCTTGTCCTCGTGAACGATCACGGCCAGCGCGTCGATAACCTCATTGTTGACCAGAATGTCCACCTTGCGCAGATCGCCCTCGCGGTAGCCGAGCTGCTCGTAATCCATGCTGGCATAGCCGCGCGAGATGCTCTTGAGACGGTCATGGAAGTCATACAGGATCTCGGCGAACGGCACCTCGTAGACCAGTTCAACGCGCTTGCCCAGGTAGTTCATGGTGACCATCGAGCCACGCCGCTCCTGCAGGAGCCCCATCACCGGCCCCACGTAATCCTCAGGCAGCATCACCGAGAGCTTGATGTACGGCTCCTCGACATTGGCAATCCGGTCACGGGTGGGGAACTCCGCCGGGTTCTGGGTCTCGAACACGTCGCCGTTGGTGAGGCTGACGCGGTAGACCACGGCGGGAGCGGTGGCGATCAGGTCAAGATCGTACTCGCGTTCCAGGCGTTCCTGAATGATCTCGGCATGGAGCAGCCCCAGAAAACCGCAGCGGAAACCGAAACCCAGCGCCTCGGAGGTCTCGGGATCGAAGCTGAAGGCCGCGTCGTTGAGCTTGAGTTTCTCCAGGGCGTCTCGCAGCTTGCGGTAATCCTCGGTGTCGGTGGGGTACAGGCCTGAAAACACGACCGGTTGCGCGGGCTTGAACCCGGGGAAAGCCTCGTCGGTGCGCCGCTCCTTGCCGGTCAGGGTATCGCCCACCTGGGCGTCGGCGATGTCCTTGATGCCTGCGGCCACCCAGCCCACCGCCCCGGCCTGGAGTTCCTGGCCCACCACCAGCCCCGGCGTAAAGGTGCCCACCTTGTCGACCTCGAAGGACTTGCCCGCGTTCATCAGCGTGATCTGATCCTTGGCGCGTAGCGTGCCTTCCAGCACACGCACAAACAGGATCACTCCCTGGTAGGCGTCGTAGAAGGAGTCGAAGACCAGCGCCTTGAGGGGCGCTTCCGGATCGCCGGGCGGCGGGGGAATGCGCGCCACCACCGCTTCCAGAATCTCGTCGATCCCGATCCCCGCTTTGGCCGAGGCAAAGACGGCGTCCTCGGCTGGAATGCCGATGACCTCTTCGAGCTCCTTGGCCGCACCTTCGGGATCGGCGGCAGGCAGATCGATCTTGTTGATCACCGGCACGATCTCCAGGTTGTTGTCGATGGCCAGATAGGCATTGACAATCGTCTGCGCCTCCACGCCCTGCGAGGCGTCCACCAGCAGCAGCACGCCCTCGCAGGCAGCCAGCGAACGGGACACCTCGTAATTGAAGTCCACGTGCCCTGGCGTGTCGATCAGGTTCAGCACGTAGGTCTCACCGCCCGTGCCGTCCTCGAGCCTGGGCCGCGTATATTCCAGCCGGATCGGGGTCGACTTGATGGTGATGCCACGTTCACGCTCCAGCTCCAGCGTGTCCAGGGTCTGATCGCGCTTGTCGCGCTCGCCCATGGCACCCAGTCGCTCCAGAATGCGGTCCGCCAGCGTGGATTTGCCGTGGTCCACGTGGGCGATGATCGAAAAATTACGGGTTGCTGCGGGGGGCCTGACACTCATCACCGCGCAGTGTAGCCGGGCGCGGCGCAAATGACAGCGGCGGCGGCACAGGGAGAGACCGTCGGGCCACCCCACGGGAAGGGAAACGCGCTGCATGAAGAAGCAGGCTCCTCGCGTGCCGTCCCACAACCGACGGCGGGCCTGCCTTCATGAAGAAAGGATGTCATGGAACTGTCAGGTGTCCCCTCGTTTGGTGCTACACTGTTAGATATCTCACAAGAAAAGGCCACACCCCTGGTTGGTGGGTGTGGCTGGCGATTGTTCAGCCCTGTGCCTTCGAATTCCCGTCTCTCCAGATGCGCCGACGCGTCCGCCAGGAGGAGCCCCATGATTCAAAGTTCAGTTCCCTCTACCAACCGATCTGGAATCAAAGCTGCAGATGTCAGACCAGAGACGGACTCTGTGCTGCTGGGCATGGTGCTGCGGGAGCGCCGGGTCGTAGGCACCCTGCTGGGCATCACCGCCTTCCTGGGGCTGGCAGGGCTCATGAGCCTGATCGCCAAACTTTACCTGACTGACTTCTTCGGACGCGATCTGTTCATCGGCCTGTTTGACCTGAACAACGAGAGCAACGTCCCCGCCGCCTTCTCGGCCCTGCTTCTGCTGCTGGCCACACTGATGCTGGGGGTCATTGCCTGGGCCAGAAGGCAGGGTGCACGTGCGGACGCGCTGTCCTGGAAGGCCCTGACTTTTATTTTCGGCTTCCTGGCCCTGGATGAGGCAGCCATGCTGCACGAGCGTACCGCCGACATTACCCGCAACGTGGTCAAGACCGACGGCATCCTGCATTACGCCTGGGTCCTGCCCTACGGCGTCCTTGCACTCATCGTGGGCCTGGCTTTCGTGCGCTTCCTGACTCAGCTTCCGGCCAGCATTCGCAACCGTGTGATCGTGGCGGGAGCGATCTATGTGACGGGCGCACTGGGTTTCGAGCTCCTGGAAGGTGCGGTGGTCAGCGATGGTGGAACGCAATCCCTGTTGAATCAGTCGCTGGTCGTGGCAGAAGAAGGAATGGAAATGCTCGGTGTGATCCTGTTTATCGGGGCGCTGCTGAGTTACATCAGAATGTACCTGCCAGGCCTGCAACTCCGGCTGAGCGTTGCGCCCGTCAGCCCGCTGACCCCCAGAGATTCCAGCGGCGATTAAGCCACAGGGTTCAGCCGTTTTCAGGGCTGGGTCCACCTCGCGCACATCATGCGGACAGGCCTGGGAGCGTGTGTTGCTTCCACACCCGTTCCCGGCGACAGGACGCCCAGCCCTGCCCGGATACCCAAACTCGCCGTGGGCTTGGGTGATCGCAGCGAACAGCATTTGAATCTCGCGACGTTAACGGACGGGATTGCGCAATCCGACCCTTCATAAGCACTCCAGCAGATGTATCGGGACACTGCCCGGCGTTAGTCTCGCCGCATGCCCTTCTCACTGGCGTACCACACCGATCTGGCGCTGCGACGTCAGGAGGGCGCGGTCATCACCCGTGCAGCCGATCTGACCGTAATCCGCTCGCCGAACAATCCAACGTTCTGGTGGGGTAATTTTCTGCTGATGCCGCGCCCTCCTGCATCAGGAGATCTGGAGCGCTGGCAGACCGCCTTCGAGGCGCACTTTCCTGGGGCCACGCACCGTGCCTTCGGGGTGGACACCGCCGAAGGCGACGCTGGGGCTGCGGAGGCCTTCGAGGCGGCAGGCTTCGAAGTTCACCGGGACACGGTACTGACTGCCGGAAGAACGGTGCCGCCCCGCAGCTTCAACCGGGAGGCGCGCTTTCAGCCGCTCGCGAACGACGCTGACTGGCAGGCCGCTCTGACCATGCGACTGGCTGTCAATGCCGCCGATCCCGCGCCGCTGGAAGAGGACAGCTACCGCATCTTCGCCGCGCGCAAACTGGTCGCCTACCGCGCCGCACAGGAAGCTGGGCTGGGCGCGATGTGGGGGGCCTTTGACCTTTCGGGGCAGATGCTCTGTGGCCTGGGCATTTTCGACACCGGGCAGGGCATCGCCCGCTATCAGAATGTCGAAACGCACCCGGACGCCAGGTCACGCGGTCTGGCCGGAACCCTGGTCCATACAGCGGGAGAGTGGGCACGCGAAACGCTAGGGACACGCACGCTGGTCATCGTGGCCGATCCTGACTACCACGCTCAGCGGCTGTATGAGCGCCTCGGCTTTCGCCCCACTGAGATTCAACTGGGGTTCCAGAAGCGTCCAGCGGCCGATTAAACCCGCTCCAGGGGCAGATAGGGGAGCGGTGGCAATTGCACCCTGATCTCATCGTCTGGACAGACTGTTCCACCGCGCAGCACCACGCCCATGATCCCGGCCTTGCGAATCACGTTGCCGCTCCCATCGGTGGCCAGGACGGCTTTCAGCAGGCCCGGCTGGAAGCGGTCGATCTGGGCGCAGGGCTTACGCAGGCCTGTAATCTCGACAAGCGCTTCCGCGCCAATGTGCAGGCGCGTGCCTTGTGGCAGGGTCAGGAGGTCCAGACCGGAGGTCAGGATGTTCTCACCCAGATCTCCGGGACGCACATCGAAGCCTTGACCCGCCAGTTCGCCCAGCAACTCCGCGTGGATCAGGTGGACCTGTCGCAAATTGGGCTGATCCGGGTTCTGCCGCACGCGCGACAGGTGTTGTACCGTCGCTCCCGCATGCGCGTCCCCCTCCACGCCAAGACCCGCCAGCAGGCGAATCTGCGACTGGCGGGCCTTGCTGAAAGCATGCTGTGGACTGGCACTGACGCTCTGAACAGTGCCGCTCACCATTTCAGACGACAGCAGATCTCACTCGCCTTCGTTGACGGCGGCCTCGTTGTACTTGTTGGCCAGCACGAAGAACGTGGGGGCCCACAGTCCCACGAAGATGCCGAAACGCTCCCCATGCGACTTTTCCTCATGGGTTTTCTCGGTGCCGCCCTGGGTGGCCCAGATGGCGATGGAGGCCAGGATCGAGGCCAGGCCAGCAACGGTCAAAAGGTTGGAGATGCTGCGGTTGGACATAGTTGTTTCCTCCTGGGTGATGATGGGGGCTGCGCCGGATTCCCCGCCACGGCCCCTTGCCTGAGTCCACTGTGACCGACTTCAATTGCCGGATTTGCACGATGGCAAACAGAAGGACAGCCCAACGCCTTTAGCTGAAATTTACCTGTCTCCAGCCACAGAGCGACGCAGGCCACAGACCGTGAGTCGGCTGCGCTCAGGTTGCCTATGTGCGTCACTGTGAAGTTGTGAGGCCACCGTCAGCTCCGGGGCGGTATACTCGCTTGTCATGTTCCGTGTCCTCAATAAACTATTCGATAACAACCAACGCGACGTGCAGCAGATCGTGAAAACCATCGTGCAGCCGGTCAACGCGCTGGAAGAAGAGATGATGGGGGTAGAAGACCTCGCCGCTGCCTTCAATGAACTGCGCGTGCGCGTGCAGGAGGGCGGCGAGTCCCTGGACGACGTTGTGGTGCCCGCCTTCGCGCTGATCCGCGAGGCTGGGCGCCGCTCTATCGGCAAGCGGCACTATGATGTGCAGCTGATCGGTGGCTACGCGCTGCACAAGGGCCGCATCGCCGAGATGAGAACCGGCGAGGGCAAGACCCTGGTGGCGACCCTGGCGCTGGCACTCAATGCGTTGGAGGGACGTGGGTGTCATCTGGTGACCGTCAACGATTACCTCGCCCGCGTGGGGGCCGATGAGATGGGCCTGCTCTACCGCACCCTGGGCCTGACGGTGGGTCTGGCGAGCCGTGAGCTGCAACCCGCCCAGAAGCAGGCCGCCTACGCCTGCGACATCACGTATGTGACCAACTCGGAACTGGGCTTCGACTACCTGCGCGACAACATGGCCCAGAGCCGTGAGGCGCTGTCTCTACGCGCCGAACACCCGCTGAATTTCGCGATCGTGGACGAGGTGGACTCGATCCTGATCGATGAGGCCCGCACGCCGCTGATCATCTCTGGCGCAGCGGAAAAGGCCACCGATCTGTACTACGTCTACGCCAAGCTGACCCGGCGGCTCCAGAAGGGCGAACCCGCCGAGCCCGGCGTGCGTACCGAACCGACCGGCGACTACACCATCGACGAGAAGACCAAACAGGTGCACATGACCGAGGGCGGCATCAGCAAGATCGAGCGCCTGCTGAGCATCCCCGATCTGTTCAGCCCCGAGAACATGGACAAGGCGCACATGATCACCCAGGCGGTGCGCGCCAGGGAGCTGTACCACCGCGAGAAGGATTACATCGTTAACGCCGAGGGCGAGGTCATCATCATCGATGAATTCACCGGGCGCAGCATGCCGGGCCGCCGCTACGGCGAGGGACTGCATCAGGCCATCGAGGCCAAAGAGGGCGTCAAGATCGAGAACGAGAACCAGACGCTGGCCACGATCACCTACCAGAACTTCTTCCGCCTGTACAACAAATTCTCGGGCATGACCGGTACGGCCAAGACCGAGGAGAAGGAATTCTTGGACATCTACGGCTCCGACGTGCTGGTCATCCCCACCAACCGCGACGTGATCCGCAAGGATTCCGAGGATCTGGTGTACCGCAGCAAGATGGGCAAATACAACGCGGTGGTGGAAGAGGTCAAGGAGATGCACGCCACGGGTCGCCCGGTGCTGATCGGCACGGCCAGCATCGTGACCAGCGAGCAGCTCAGCGAACTGCTGACGGCGGCGGGAGTTAAGCACTCCGTCCTGAACGCCAAGTTCGAGGCCCAGGAGGCCAGCATCATCGCGCAGGCCGGCCGCAGCGGCACCGTCACGATTGCCACCAACATGGCCGGGCGCGGCACCGACATCAAGCTGGGCGGCGACGCCGAATCGATCGTCGGGGCCAGCATCGAGCAGAGTCTGGGCCTGAACCGCTACGTGCCTGAAGTCGAGGCGTTCATTACCGCGCTGAGCCGTCAGGACCCACAGACCCTGGAAATCGGTATGCGTATTCCCGGCATGACCGAGGACTTTATCCGCCAGGCGCAGCAGCTCCACTCGGAAACGGTCGCCGATCACCAGCGCGTCCAGCAGCTGGGCGGCCTGCACATTATCGGCACCGAACGCCACGAGTCGCGCCGCATCGACAACCAGTTGCGCGGTCGCGCCGGACGGCAGGGCGATCCCGGCAGCAGCCGCTTCTACGTGTCGTTCGAGGACGACCTGATGCGCCTGTTCGCCAACGAGCGCGTGGTGGCCATGATGGACCGCCTGGGCATGGACGACACCCAGCCTATCGAGGCCAAGATGGTCACGGGGGCCATTGAGAAAGCGCAGGCTCGCGTGGAGGACCGCAACTTCAGCACGCGCAAGCAGCTGCTGGAATTCGACAACGTGATGAGCAAACAGCGCGACACTGTCTACGCCCAGCGCCGCGAGGTCTTGCTTGGGCCAGACGAGGCCGTCGAGGAATCCACCGAGGGCATGATCGCCGACTTCGTGGACATGCAGCTGGCCACCTACCTGCCCATCGAGGCCAGCCCGGACACCTGGGACATCGAGGGGTTGCAGGCCGCCATTCTGGACGCCGTGCCGCAACTGGAAGGCTTCGATTTCGAAGGGCTGCGCAGCATGTCCCCCGCCGATGCCCAGAACGCCATGCTGGGCGCGGTGGCCGACAGCTTCGACGCCCGCAAGGAAGAGCTGAGCCCCACCATGCTCAACAGCCTGGCCCGCTACGTGCTGCTGCAAACGGTGGACCAGCACTGGAAGGAACACCTGCACGGCATGGACGTCCTGCGCCAGGGCATCGGCCTGCGCGGCTACGGCCAGCGCGACCCCTTCACCGAATACAAGTTCGAGGCGACGAACATGTTCAACGACATGATCGACAACCTCAAGACGGACGTCACCAAATTCGTGTTCCGGATGCAGTTCGGACAGACGGGCTAAGAAACAAAACAACGTGACGCGGGGAGCAGTTGACACTGCTTCCCGCGTCAATTTTTTGATGTCTCAGCTGATGGTTCCATCACGCCGTCCCTGACGGTGGGGCCGGAGCGAACGCTTCAGGGCATCAAACGCTCGATCTTCCAGCGGTTGTCGTGATGGGTGTACCGGAACCGGTCATGCATGCGGTTGGGGCGTCCCTGCCAGAATTCCCACTCCTGCACGGTCATGCGGTAACCGCCCCAGAACTCCGGACGGGGCACGGGCTGGCCTTCGGGGAAGCGTTCCTGCAAGGCGGCGAACCTGGCTTCCAGCGTCTCGCGGCTGGCAATCGGCGCACTTTGCGGATCGCTGGCGTGGGCGGCCAGCTGGCTCTCGCGGGGACGGACGTGAAAATAGGTGTCGGCCTCCACATCCGGCACGCGGGCGATGGTGCCGTAGGCGCGGATCTGCCGCTCCAGTTCGGCCCAGTAAAACAGGATTTCGGCCTGTGGGTTGGCGGCCAGATCATGGCCTTTGTGCGACTCGAAGTTGGTGTAGAAGGTCAGGCCTCCCCCGTCTGCGCCGCGCAGCAACACCGTGCGGACGCTGGGGCGCCCGGATGCGTCCGCCGTCGCCAGAGACAGCGCATAGGGCTCAGGCAGTTCGGCCCCCTGCGCCTCGTCGAACCAGCCCTGAAACTGGGCCAGCGGGTCATCGTTCAGGTCCGCCCGCCGCAAATTGTCACGGGTGTAGGAGATTCGCAGGGCAGTGAGATCAGTCATGAAAGCTCCTTGAGGATGATCTGGAGGTCTGGAAAGGCAGGACGGCAGATTCAGTGGGGCTGAGACGGCTTCTGTCCCAGGCGCCCACCTGGTCATCTAGCTCCTGGGCCGCTCCTCGAACACCTGACATTTCGGGCAAAAATGCGTTCCCCGTTGCGCCAGCACGGTCTTCACGATGTCGGTGCCGCAACGGGGACAGGGCTGCCCGGCCCTGCCGTACACGTGGTGCTCGTGCTGAAAAAGACCGGAAAGGCCGTCGTGTTGGCGGTAATTGCCCACGCCGTTGCCCAGGCTGCTGCCACCGGCGTCCACCGCCTGCGCCATGACCTCGCGGATGGCGGTGTACAGGCGCTGGCCCTCTGCGGCGGTCAGGCGGGTTTGGGCGGGGTGGATCTGGGCCTGCCACAGGCTCTCATCGGCGTAGATGTTGCCCACACCGCTGACCGGCTTCTGGGACAGCAGCCACGGCTTGACCGCACCTGCCTCGCGGGCCAGCCGCACGAAATCGCCCTCAATGAAGTCCTCAGAGAGGGGTTCGGGACCCATCGCAGCCAGGGTGGGCATGCCCGCGTACTCGCCGGGGCGCACCACGGCCATCTTGCCGAAACGGCGTGGATCGTGGAAGAAGAGTTGCTGGCTGTCCCCAGCCCCATCCGGTTCCAGGGTCAGGGTGACGCGGGTGTGTGGCCCGCTGTCCAGGCGAAAGCCCCCGGTCATTCCCAGGTGGACGATGAACTCCAGATCGTGCAGGTCGTCCTCCGCTGCGTCCGCCGACGCGAGTTGCAGCATCAGGTACTTGCCGCGTCTGGACAGCCCCTGCACCCGCCTCCCCACCGCCAGATGGGTATCGCGGTACTTGTGCGGCGCGTCATGTTCCACACTGGCGATCACGCGCCCGCGCAGCAGCGGCTCGATCTTTCGGCGCGTGGTTTCGACTTCCGGCAGCTCAGGCATACCGCCCCAGCATAGCGGCGACGCTGCGGGGCGAAGGTAGCGGCGACTGCGGCGAGGAGCTTCAGGCCACGTCCACCTCTTCCAGCACGGTGACCACCGGAGCCTCCTGAAACCACGCCCCAGCCTTGGCGCGGTACGCCTGGTAGTGGGCCGAATCGCGGTGGGCCTGCACGGCGTCCATGTCGCGGTAACGCTCCTGGACATGCAGGCGCACGGTTCCCGAGTCATCCTGACGCAGCAGATCGTAGCGCAGGCAGCCCGGTTCCTGGCGGCTGCCCTGGACCATGCCCAGCATCTCGGTCAGCACGTCCTTGACGTGTTCGGGCTTGGGGGTGATGACGGCGTGGACGGCAATGGTAGGCATGGCGCATTCTCCCTCAAAGTCGACCAGCGTCTATCATTCCGCTATGCCAAAGCTGCTGCTGACCGGATTCGAGCCGTTCCACACGCATCCCGACAATCCCAGCGCGTGGGCGGCGGCAGCGCTGGATAAGTTGGAAGTAGGCCACCTGCAGGTCGTCTCGGCCCTCCTGCCCGTGGAGCCACGCTCGGCGGGCGAGTCGCTGGAGGCGCTCCTGGAACGGCACGATCCGGCGGCAGTGCTGCTGACCGGACTGGCGGCAGGGCGGCCCCAGGTCACGCTGGAGCGTGTGGCGCTGAACGTTATGGACTTCAACATTCCAGACAACGCTGGAAACACCTACCGCGACGCCCCGGCCCACCCACACGCGGACGCGCCCCCGGCGTACCTGTCCACGCTGCCGCTGCGCGACATTCTGGCGGCGTGGCGCGGGGCCGGTCTTCCCGGCCACATCAGCAACACGGCGGGCCTGTACGTCTGCAACTTCGTGATGTACCGCGCCCGCCACTGGCTGACGGCACACGGCAAGGGCGGGGTGCCCTGCGGCTTTCTCCATCTGCCCGCCAATCCGGCGGTCGCGCTGGCCGTCCCGGAGGACCGCCCGCCTCTCCCCTACCTGCCGCAAGAGGAGATCACGCGGGCGGTGCGGGTTGCGGCGGGTGTCCTGGGCACACAGGTCGAGGTTCTGACCACTCAGAAGTAGTTCAGGCCCATCGCCTCCCGCACCGCGTTCATCGTGTCGGCGGCCACCTCACGCCCCCGGCCGGTGCCCATCCGAACGACCTCCCGCACGCTGTCCATGTCGCGCGCAAAGTCCGCGCGGCGCTCACGGATGGGGGCCAGTGTCGCCTCCAGCACCTCGGTCAGGTGGCGCTTGACCTTCACGTCGCCCAGACCGCCCCGGCGGTAGTGGTCTTGCATGGCCTCCAGACCAGAGCGGTCCGGGTCAAAGGCCTCCAGATAGGCGAAGACCGGGTTGCCCTCCACCCGTCCGGGGTCCTCGGCGCGCAGGTGTTCCGGATCGGTGTACATGCCGCGCACCTTGCGGGCCACCGTGTCGGCGCTGTCGGACAGGAAAATGGCGTTGTTCAGCGACTTGCTCATTTTGCCAGCGCCGTCCAGGCCGGGAAGGCGGGCCGCCTGACCCACCAGCGCCTGAGGCTCAACGAGGACCGGGGCATACAGGTGGTTAAAGCGCCGCACGATCTCGCGGGTCTGCTCGATCATGGGCAGCTGATCCTCGCCTACCGGCACCAGATGCGCGCCGAACGCGGTGATGTCGGCGGCCTGCGACACCGGGTAGACGAAGAATCCGGCGGGCACCGACTCCCCGTACCCCTTTTGCGCGATCTCGGTCTTGACGGTGGGGTTCTGGCGCAGGTGGGACACCGTGACCAGATTCAGGTAGAAAACGGTCAGTTCAGCAATTTCAGGCAACTGCGACTGGATCACGAAAGTGCTGAGGTCCGGATCCAAGCCCACGGCCAGGTAGTCCAGGGCGACTTCCAGAACGTTGTCCCGCACCTTCTGGGGATTTTCAAAATTATCGGTCAGCGCCTGCACGTCGGCCAGAAGCACAAATGTTTCGTACTCGTGTTGCAAGGCCACCCGGTTGCGCAGCGAGCCGGCCAGATGGCCGATGTGCAGCGGACCGGTCGGGCGGTCTCCGGTCAGGACGCGTTTTCTGGGGGGTGGTGTGGTCATGGTTCACTCCTTGCAAACAGTGGAGAGCGATAAAAAAAGGCCGCGCCGGGAGGTTCTCCGGGCGCGGCCTGTCGGTTCGACGGCACAAAGGAACGGGCACCCGGTCAACTGCCGGGCCACCATGCCTGAGCCTGTGCCTGCCTGGGATGCATGGACGCAGGATACTGCGCGAGAAAGGACGTGCAGCCAACAGCCACCTCAGCTCTGCCAGGGGAGACAGGCAAGAGAGGGAGAAGAGGCGGTCAAGACGTATGGTGCTGGCGCTCTCCGTCTGACCTGCTGTCCCTGAGCCTCCTGCTGGAAGTCGTCGCCGAGCAGGGGTGAGTCAGCCTGAGAAAAGAGGACTTCCCTGCCGTCTGCGTCACTACCCGAACCCATCTTTGGCCAGCAAAAGAACTTCAGGAACGTCCATTCCTGACCGAAGACCTGATCAATGACGGATGGGCGGGTACTGGACGAGTTGGGGGCAGATTCTGGACCCCACGGCGCGGTACCCGCATATGAGAAATCCTGATCTCCAGCGCGGGGCCTCCCTCAACCCTCCCAGTCCAGAATGACCTTCCCGCTCTGGCCGCCCAGCATGGCGTCAAAGCCCTGCTGGTAGTCGCCGATGCCGAAATGGTGGGTGATGATCGGGTTCAGGTTCAGGCCCGACTGGATCAAGGCCACCATCTTGTACCAGGTCTCGAACATCTCGCGGCCGTAGATCCCCTGGACCGTCAGCATCTTGAAGATCACGCTGTCCCAGTCGATGTCCACACGTCCTGCGGGGATGCCCAGCAGGGCGATCTTGCCGCCGTGGTTCATCAGCTTGACCATCTGGGCAAAGGCCACGCCGGAACCGCTCATCTCCAGCCCCACGTCAAACCCCTCGGTCATGTGCAGCTCGTCCTGCGCCACCGTCCACAGGTCCTCCTGCGCGACGTTAACAGCGCGGGTCACACCCATTTCGCGCGCCAGCTCCAGACGGTACTCGTTGACGTCGGTAATCACCACGTTCCGCGCGCCGACATGCTTTGCGACGGCGGCGGCCATCACCCCGATCGGCCCCGCGCCGGTAATCAGCACGTCCTCGCCCACCAGATCGAACTTCAGGGCGGTGTGAACCGCGTTGCCGAAGGGATCGAAGATGGCAGCCAGATCGTCGGAGATGTCGTCGGGCAGCTTGAAGGCGTTGAAGGCGGGCAGCACCAAGTATTCGGCGAAGGACCCGGGGCGCTGGACGCCCACACCCTGGGTGTTGCGGCACAGGTGGCGGCGGCCCGCGCGGCAGTTGCGGCAATGCCCGCAGGTGATATGGCCCTCGCCACTCACTCGGTCACCGATCGAGAAGCCACTGACCTCGGAGCCCATCCCAGCCACCACGCCCACGTACTCGTGGCCCACCACCATGGGCGTTGGGACGGTGCGGCTGGCCCAATCGTCCCACTTATAGATGTGCACGTCGGTGCCGCAGATGCTGCTCTTCTTCACGCGGATCAGCAGGTCATTGGGGCCGGGGACAGGCACCTGTGTTTCGGTCATCCAGATGCCGACTTCGGGTTTCAGTTTGCTCAGGGCGCGCATGGTGGCAGGGGGGGCAAAGGTCACACAGGCTGTTTTACTCCCACGGAGGCTGCTTCGCCGTGACCGCGTTCACCTGGGCCGGACAGCTGATCTGAATGCTCCCTAAGCTTCCGTACCGACACCCAACCTACCCCATGTCGTACCCTGCAGGGTATGATCAAGTACCGCAAGCAAAATCCCCTGGAACCCGAAAAGGACGCCGAGGTCACCCTGAACGTCACGCCGCTGCTGTTCTTCGTGGTGGGTTATCTAGCGGTGCGGGCGCTGATCCGTACTGTCCGCACCTACGCGGACTGATCGTCCAACGATGAACACGGGTGTGGCCCCCTGCGGGCGGTCAATCCGCTAGGCTAGGCCCATGACCGACGCCACCCCTCAACAGTTCAAGAGTGCTGCCAGCAACCGTTTTGTCGTCCCCGGCTGGACCAATCTGGTCGAGGGGATGCCCGACAGCGTGGAAGTCCAGCTCGATCTGGATCAGGCCGACACGGGCCGCGAACACGCCAGTCTGCTCGTCGAATACTGGGCCACCAATGCCGACATGACCCTGCAAAGCATCCTGCCGGTGCGGGCCTTTACCACCACCCCGGAGGGCTGGTGTGTCTTCGTGCCCGCGCAGGGACGTGTGCTGGTGCGCGCTGTCGATCCGCAGCCCACTCCTCCCGTGCTGGTCAGCCACTGGATCAACATTGATCCCGCCACGCCCGCTGGGACCACGGTGAATGTGAAGGTCAACTTTCCCGGCGAAGCGGCCAACTCCACCAGCGGCAAGCTCTCGCTGAACAGTTAAGGCGGGCCTCTACCCTTCCCGTTCCTTCCAGACTTCCAGCGCCGCCGCCACGCCCCTCCGGGTGGCGGCGAGCGCCTGTGGAATTCGCCACGAGGCGCGGTCACGGGGGCCCACCGCGTTGCTGACGCCGCGCACCTCCAGCACCGGCACGCCGGCCAGTAGGGCGGCGTGGGCGATGCCCGCACCCTCCATCCCCTCGGTGAGTGCGCCGGGAAAACGTCGTTCCAGAAAGTTGGCGGCCTCCACGCTGCCGGTCACGCTATTTAAGGTGAGCATCGGCCCCAGGCGTGCGCCCGTACGCCGCGCGACTTCAGGCGCGTGGTTCCAGGCGGCAAAGCGGCCAGTGTGCGGTGAATCCGGGAGAATGGATAGGCCCAGCTCGTCGAAGGCTAGAAACCGTTCGCCGTCCCATGCTCCCAGATCGGCCTGGACAATCTCGGATGAAAGGCCGAGATCACCGGGCAACAGACCCGACGGGGAATATGCGCCGCCTATACCCGCGCTGACCACCAGTCCAGACTTCTGTTCAGCCAGCGCCTTTGCTGTTGCCAGAGCGGCGGCCACCACGCCCACCCCGGAGACCACCACACGGGCGTTCAGGTCCAGCAGGCGTTCGGCCTCGGCATGGGTGGCAACGACGATCAGGGGAAGCATGGGCCACAGGGTAAGGGGTGGAGCGGGGCCGCGCCCGCTCTCCCACGAACCGGCTGCGGCACAGGTGTAGCCTGCCCACATGACGTTGTTCAGGCTGGACGGCAAACGCGCCCTGGTGACGGGCGGCAGCAGGGGAATCGGGCTGGCGGCGGCGCATGACCTGGCCCGGCTGGGCGCACGGGTCACGATTGCCGCGCGGCACGAACGGACCCTCAAGGCGGCGGCGGACGCCATTGGCGCGCGCTGGGTGGTGGCCGATGTCAGCACCCAGGAGGGCGTGACGGCGGCGCTGGAAGCTGCGGGTCAGATCGATGTTCTGGTCAGCAACGCGGGCGGTCCCCCGCCGGGAAAACCCAGCGAGGTCAGCGAAGAAGCGTGGCAGGCCGGGTACGACACCACCTTCCTCAGCACCGTGCGGCTGGCGAACGGAGTGCTGGCAGGGATGCGCCAGCGGCGGTGGGGCCGCATCATCGCCATCACCAGCCTGGCGGTGGGGCGGCCCTCGCCCACCCTGCCGGTCAGCAACGCCATGCGGGCCGCCGTGACCAATTACCTGCGAACGCTGGCGCTGGAGGTGGCCGCCGACGGCGTGACCTGCAACACCGTCGCGCCGGGCTACACCGCCACGGATCGCCTGAAAGCCCTGAACACCGATCCCAGCGACGCCGACAGACTGACCGCCCGCATTCCTGCCCGCCGCTTCGGACAGCCCAACGAGGTGGCGGCGGCAATTGCTTTTCTGGCAACGCCCGAGGCCGCCTACATCACCGGGCAGGAACTGCTGGTGGACGGCGGCTGGAGCATCTGAGAGTCGCGGCCATGCCGCGTAGATTGCGCGTTAACCGGCACTTGTCCAAGTGTCATTAAGGTTTAATAGGTAATCCGATCGGCCCGCCGCCGCATATCTACAGGGCAGAGAGAAGCCGTTCCACCGTCCGCCCGGTCCCGCCCCTCATCCCCTTCAACCGCAAGACATGCCCGGGCACGGCCCGGCACACAAAGGAGTTCGCACTATGGGTCCCCTGGAAATTATTCTGATTATCGTCGTGATCGCCCTCGTCTTTGGGGCCAGCAAGTTGCCGCAGCTGGGCAAGGGCCTGGGCCAGGGCATCAAGGAATTCAAGCGCGAGACGGGCAAGACCGATGCCGACACCACCGAAGGGGTCACGCCCATCACTGACGTGTCCTCGCGCCAGATCGATCCCGTGACCGGCGCGCCGCTGCCCACCGAACGCGAGACCGTCGGCAACCGCCGCGCGTAAGGGAAGGGTCGCGCCATGTCCCCCAAAACCGTCCCCAGTACGGACCTGAAGAGCGCCCCTCTGTTCGATCACCTGGACGAACTCCGCAAGCGGCTGGTCATCAGCGTGATCTTTCTGGTCATCGGGATGTCGGTGGCCTTCGTCTATCGCGTGCAACTGATCGACTGGGTCAAGGGACCGCTGCAGTATTCGGAGCTGTACACCGCCGGCAAGGTCCAGGTGGTGACCTATACCCTGACTGAGCCGCTGCTGCTCAGCCTGAACCTGGCCTTCTGGGCGGGCCTGGGGCTGGCGCTGCCTTTCATCCTGGGTCAGGTCTGGGGCTTTATCTCGCCGGGGCTGTATCCCAGCGAGCGGCGCTGGGCCATTCCATTCATCGTTGGGGCGGGTCTGTCGTTCCTGGGCGGCGCCGTCTTCGGCTACAAGCTGGTACTTCCCACAATGGTGCCCTTTCTGGTGGAATTCCTCGCGGGGGCCGTCACGCCGATCCTGGGCCTGGGCCAGTACATCGGCACAGTCACGACGTTCCTGGTCGCCTTTGGGCTGGCCTTCGAAATGCCGATCCTGGCGATCATCCTGACCCGCATCGGCATCGTGAACCACGTGATGCTGCGCAAGGGCTGGCGCTTCGCGCTGGTGGCCATCATGATCGCCGCCGCCGTCATCACGCCCACGCCGGACCCCACCAACATGATGCTGGTGGCCGTGCCGCTGTACGTGCTGTTCGAGCTGAGCGTGCTGCTCTCGCGGGCCTTCCGCCTGCCGCCTCCCGAAGAGGAAGAAACCCCCGCGCTGGGCCTCTGATCCCTCTCCCGTCCGCCCTCTCCAATGTGGAGAGGGCTTTTTCTTGACGTCCCGGTGGCGCACCTGCCGAGCCTGCTGGAAGCTACCGCCGCGTCTGGGCCATGCGCACCCTGCAAAAGGCTTAAACTAGCGCCGTCTTATGAATCCTGTCTTCCTTCAAATCGGTACCTTCACGATTGCCTGGTACGGCGTGCTGATCACGCTGGGCATCGTGATCGGCGCGTGGCTCGGCACACGCATGGCCCGGCAGCGCGGCCTGAACGCCAACCTCTTCAGCGACATGATCCTGTGGATGATCATCTGGGGACTGGTCGGCGCGCGGCTGGTCTTCGTGCTGACCTCCTGGGGACAGTTCTCGGGCACCCCCTTTCCGCGGATCCTGCTGGACATCATCAATCTGCGCTCGGGCGGCATCTCGATCCACGGCGGCCTGATCGGCGGCATTCTGGTGCTGATCTACTACACCCGGCGCTACAAGCTCAATTTCTACCAGTACGCGGACCTGTGCGTGCCCGGGGTGGCGTTCGGGGTGATCGGCGGACGGCTGGGCAATATCATGAACGGCACCGACACGGTGGGCCGCGTGACGAACTGGGCCGTCGGCTACCGCTGGCCGGACAGCGCGCGGGCCTTCCACAACGGCATGTGCCAGCCCAACCCCAACCCCAATCTGGATCTGTCGCAGTACTGCCAGAACATCGGCGGTCAGGTGGTTATGACCGCTCCGGTGCATTTCACGCAGCTTTACGGCGTGATCATCGGCATCATCCTGTCCGTTGCCTCGTACTACTGGCTGCGTTCGCATAAGCCGGGCTGGACCTTCTGGCAGTTCTGGCTGTGGTACAGCATTCTGCGCGCCGGTTGGGAAGAAACCTTCCGGCTTAACCCGCTGCTGCCCAACGTGTACCTCAGCCAGGGGCTGGACAAGGCGGGCATCGGCCTGCTCACCGAGACGCAGCTCATCAGCATTCCCCTGATCATCGTGAGCATCATCATGCTGATCCGCATTCGTAAGCAGCCGGATGTGCCGTTCCCGGTGGGCAGTCAGGTGGATTCGCCCGCAGGTGGGCAGGCGCAAACGCGTTAGGGAAAACGAAGCATCAAGGAGGGCGGCCCATGATCACTGGGGCCGCCCTTCTCCAATTGAAATTGCTGAGTGATGAGCTGATATGGAGTCTCGCCCCACCGCACCCAAACCTGGCCTTTGAGTTGCCAGGCCACAACTGCGCGTCCATTGCTTTGATCATGATCCCAGCGAGGCTGCTTGCGAACGGGATTCCTCGTACGAGCACATCAAAAAATATGCCGCCAGTGGAACGGCGGCATACTCAGTCTTGCGAAGCGAGACAGAAGTTTAAGCCTTAACTTCGCCCTTGCTGCGCTCCAGAATGCTCCTCAAGACCGTTTGCAGGATGCCGCCATTCTTGTAGTAGTCAATCTCCACCGGGGTATCGATGCGGCACTGGACGGTGATCTCGCGGGTCACGCCGTTCTTGCCCACGCGCAGGGTGACGTCCTGACGCGGCTTCAGGTCAGCAGGCAGCACCACGTCAATCAGTTCGTCGCCCATGATGCCCAGGCTCTCGGCGGTGTCGCCGTTCTTGTACTGCAGTGGCAGCACGCCCATGCCCACCAGGTTGCTGCGGTGGATGCGCTCGAAGCTCTCGGCCAGCACCGCTTTCACGCCCAGCAGCATGGTGCCCTTGGCGGCCCAGTCGCGGCTACTGCCCATGCCGTAGTCCTTGCCTGCCAGCACGAACAGCGGGATGTTGCTGGCCTTGTAGTTCTGCGCAGCGTCGTAGATGCTGGTCACATTGCCGGTGGTGAAGTCGGTGGTAAAGCCGCCCTCGGTGCCGGGTGCGAGCTGGTTCTTCAGGCGAATGTTGGCGAAGGTGCCGCGCGTCATGATCCGGTCATTGCCCCGGCGGCTGCCGTAGCTGTTGAAATCCACGGGTTTAATGCCACGGTCGGTCAGGTACTTCCCGGCGGGGGTATCAGCCTTGAAGCTGCCTGCGGGCGAGATGTGATCGGTGGTCACGCTGTCGCCCACCTTGACCAGCACGCGGGCGCCCTCAATGGACTCGATCTCGCTGGGGCCGCCTGCCAGAGCGTCGAAGAAGGGCGGGTTCTGAATGTAGGTGCTGTCGGCGTTCCAGTCGTACAGTGCGCCTTCGGAAACAGGGATGGCGTTCCACTCCGCGTTGCTCTTCTCGATGCCGTCGTAGACCCGCTTGAACATCTCGGCGTTGATCGCGCGGTCCATGATGTCCTGAATCTCGGCGTTGCTGGGCCATACGTCGCGCAGGTATACCGGCTGGCCGTCCTTGCCCGTGCCGATCGGGTCGTTCACGATGTCGTTCACCACCGTCCCGGCCAGTGCGTAGGCCACCACCAGGGGCGGCGAGGCCAGGTAGTTGGCCTTGATGTGCGGGTTGATGCGGCCCTCGAAGTTGCGGTTGCCGCTCAGGACGCTGGCCGCCACCAGATCGCCGCCGTTGATGGCCTCGATCACGGGCTCAGGCAGCGGCCCGCTGTTGCCGATGCAGGTCATGCAGCCGTAGCCGACGGTGTTGAAGCCGATCTGGTCCAGATAGGTCTGCAGGCCCGCGTTTTCCAGGTAATCGGTCACGACGCGGCTGCCGGGGGCCAGCGAGGTCTTGACCCAGGGCTTGACGGTCAACCCCTGCTCCACGGCCTTCTTGGCCACCAGTCCGGCGGCGATCAGCACGCTTGGGTTGCTGGTGTTGGTGCAGGAGGTGATGGAGGCCAGCGTAACGGCGCCGTGGCCGATCTTCAGGTCGGTGCCGGTGATCTGGCCCTGCGCGTTCAGCTGGTCCGTGGACAGCTCGAAGCCGCGCGCCTTGACGGGGGCGGTCAGCGCCTCGGCAAAGACCGTGTGCATGTCGTTCAGGTTCACGCGGTCCTGCGGACGCTTGGGACCGGCCAGGCTGGGAACGATGGTACCCAGGTCCAGCTCGATGGTGTCGGTGAACACGGGGTCTGGCGTTTCATCGGTGCGGAACATGTTCTGCGCCTTGTAATACGCCTCCACCAGCTCGATCTCGTCTTCCAGGCGCCCGGTACGGCGCAGGTAACGCAGCGCCTCGTCGTCCACCGGGAAGAAGCCCATCGTCGCGCCGTATTCCGGGGCCATGTTGGCAATGGTGGCGCGGTCCGGCAGGGTCATGTTGCTCAGGCCCGCGCCGTAGAACTCCACGAACTTGCCGACCACGCCCTTCTCGCGCAGCATCTGGGTCACGCGCAGCGCGAGGTCCGTAGCGGTGGCGCCTTCCGGCATCCGGCCCGTGATCTTGAAGCCCACCACTTCTGGCATCAGCATGTAGATCGGCTGCCCCAGCATGACGGCCTCGGCCTCGATGCCGCCGACACCCCAGCCCACGATGCCCAGACCGTTGATCATGGTGGTGTGGGAATCGGTGCCCACCAGACTGTCGGGGTAGACCACGATCCCGTCGTCCTCAGGACGGCTCTGCACGCCCTTGGCCAGGTACTCCAGGTTGACCTGGTGAACGATCCCGGAAGCGGGCGGCACCACGCCGAAGTTGTCGAAGGCCTGCTGGCCCCAACGCAGGAACTCGTAACGCTCGCGGTTGCGCTCGAACTCGATTGCCATGTTGTTCGCCAGCGCGAACTCGGTGCCGAATTCGTCCACCTGCACCGAGTGATCGATGACCAGATCGACGGGAATCAGGGGGTTGATCTTGTTGGGATCGCCGCCCATCGCCACCATGGCGCTCCTCATGGCCGCCAGATCGACGACGGCGGGCACGCCGGTAAAGTCCTGCAGAATCACGCGGGCAGGCTTGAAGGGAATCTCGACCTCTTCATTCCTGGGGCTCCAGCCCGCCACAGTGAGCACGTCCTCGCGGCGCACGTCGTATTCGTTGGCCTCGCGCAAGACGCTCTCCAGCAGCACCTTGATGCTCACGGGCAGCCTGGAGATGTCATGGCCCTGCTGTTCAAACTTGTTCAGGTTGTAAAAGTAGAGTTTCTGCCCACTCTGGGTGGTCAGGGTGTCGCGCGCGTCAAACAGGTTCATCGCCTTATCGGTAGCCATTGTTGGTCGCCTCCTTGCCCTTTCGGGCGCTGCCTCTATGATATGCCGCGAGTGCCCGGAACCGGGCGTCACCCACGCAGTCACGACGTTCATAATATGTCACTACATCAGGAACAACACATCACTCAACTCTAAGAGGAATCTCCATGCCCGAACAGCTCGAACCCCATCAGAAAGCCCGTCTGACCGCCCTGGAAACCACCGTGCGCGACGGCCTGCGCGACTTCCGCCGGACTGGACAGGCCCTGAGCGAGATCCGCGACAACGAATTCTTTCGCGCAGGATACGACTCCTTTGAGTCGTACCTGCAGGACCGCTGGGGCTTCACGCCGCCGCAGGCCGGACGGCTGATGGAGGCGGCGGACGTGGCGAAGGTGCTTGATCCCCTGGGCATTCAGCCCAAGAACGAGGCCCAGGCCCGTACCTTCAAGGCCGCCGCGAAGATCGTCACCGAGCTGGAACCGGAGCAGCAACGCGTGGTGGCGCGTCTGGTGGAGGGCGTCATGCCGCCTCAAACTGAAGTTGAGGGTGACGACGGTTCCCCGCCCTGGGATCTGCCCGCTGCCGAGGTGCGGATCATGGCCAGCGTGGTCAAGAAACTGGACGCCGACGCCACCGTGTACCACCCGGACAGCGGCGCGGAGGTGGCGATGGGCACCCTCAGCGCCCCGGAGCGCTACGAGATCATCCGCACGCATGTGGACCAGAAAACCCAGGCTTACCGCGAGAAGCAGGAGGCAAAAGCAAACGCCCCGCAGCCCGAGAAGGTCAACTGGGGCGACTGGGTGCTGAACTACGCCTCCCAGAATCTGGGACCGGGGCAACGGCTGGAACTGGTGGTGGAGCCGGACGGTAGCGGCGCTTCCCGCGCGGTGGCCAGGGTGGTGGACGGCCACACTGGCGAGATTCTGGCGTCGGGGCAGGGGGCCGTGACGCTGAAGAAAGCAGCGCTGAATCTGGCGGCAGAGGTGCGCGGCTGAGTCTCTGAGTGTCGTTCTGGCGGAAAGGTCTACCGTTGTGGCGCTCCGAACGAGACCGGACATCTCATTCGGAGCGCTTGGGCGGTCAGGCCTCTCTTCCCTGCCCCGGACCTCAGGAGCCGGTTCACACCTGCATTCCGCCCGTCACCGCCGGCTCGCGTCAGCTACCTACACACGGCACAGGTGTTCTTTACCTCCGCTCCTCAACGAATAATCCGGGCGGGCTCAATGTTGGCGGCGCGGCGGGCGGGGATCAGGGCAGCCAGCAGCGTGGTGATCAGGCCCACGACGTTCACGCCCAGCAGATCGGTCCAGCGCACCTCCACCGGCAGTGAGGTGATGAAGTACAGATCGCCCGGAATCTGGAAGGGCCGCACGGTGAAATACGCGCTGATGCCCAGGCCCAGCAGGTTGCCCAGCAGCAAGCCGCCCAGGCCCAGCACCAGCCCCTCCAGCAGGAAAATCCGCGTGATCAGCCCGCGCGTGGCCCCGATCGCGCGCAGGATGGCAATTTCCTGGGTCTTCTCGAACACCGCCAGCGTCAGAACATTGGCAATCCCGAAGGCCGCGACGATCACGATCAGAAAGACCACGAAGCCGATAACCTTCTTCTGCAAGGCCAGTTGATCCAGCAGCGTGCCATAGATGCTCTGCCACGGCAGGGAACTGTAGGCGCGGGGCCGGGTCAGCTCAGCACCGACGTCCGGGGCGAGGTTGGGATCGGTCAGGCGCAACTGGTAGCCGGTGATGTTGGTGGTGGCCTGCAAGTTCTGCAACGTCGCCAGACTGGTAAAGGCGTAGGCACTGTCGATCAGGTAATTGCCGGTGGTAAAGATGCCCTTGACCGTGAAACTGCCCCGGCGCTGGGTGCTGTT
This sequence comes from Deinococcus humi, assembly GCF_014201875.1. Lineage (NCBI taxonomy): Bacteria > Thermotogati > Deinococcota > Deinococci > Deinococcales > Deinococcaceae > Deinococcus > Deinococcus humi. Next base: position 215,092 of record NZ_JACHFL010000001.1, read on the forward strand.
CAGCAGCCGCACCTCGTCGCCGGTAAAGCCGCCGATGCTTCGGGCCAGCGCCGAGCCGAGCAGGATCTCTCCTGGCCCCAGCGTACCGAGCAGCCTGCTTTCCTGCGGCGGCAGTTGCAGCACCTGCGCGGCTTCCGGCGCCACACCGAACAGAGTGGCGAAGTCTACCCCCGCGCGGTTGCCCGGACCCGCGGGGCGTGTGAGCAGCCCCTTATCGGCCAGGAAGGGCGTGAAGGCCAGCACACGTGAATCGGCCTTGATGGTCTGTTCCAGTTCAGGGTCACGTCCCTCGGGACTGAAGGAGTTCAAGCTCAGGTGAGGGCTGGCACGCAGGGTGGCATCCACCAGGGCGCGGGTAAAGCCATTGGTCAGGCTCAGGGCGGCGATCAGGGCCATCACCCCCACGGCAATCCCACCAATCGTCAGCAGGTTCTGGGTGCGCCGCCTCGACAGGTGTGCCCGCGCGATGGACCACGCCAGCGCCCCCGTGCTGGAACGGGTGGGCGGGGCAGCGGACAGCTGTGGGCGGGACATGCGAAGCGGAGGATAGCAGACGCACTCCAGAGGACAGCAGGCCCAGTGTCTGAAAAGACAAAAAAGAGCCGCCCGCATGGACGGCTCAATGATTCAATTGGAGAGGAACGGTCTCCAGGATAGCCAGGGTTCAGCGAATGGCCGTGATCCGCACCTGCCGCGCGCCAAAGTTGATGGCCTGACTGCGGGTGCTCATCCAGATATCCAGGCTGCCGGTCTTGCGGGCGGCCATGGTGTCCTCGACGATAAAGGTGCGGCCGCGCAGCAGGTTGTTGTAGCGCCCACTAAGGTCCTCGATGGTGATGCGGGTACCGTACGGGAAGGAACGCAGCATGTCACGGCTCAGGGCCACCACGCCGGGCCGTGTGCGGGTGCCGGTAGCGGTGATGAACGGCGTGCTGTCGGTCTGTCCCGCCAGGCTGTTGTAGGCGGTGGCGCGCACAATGGCTGAGCGCCCCCGCGCAGTGATCGCGGCCACGGGCGCGGGCGCGGCGGGCCTGGCCTGAGCCTGCTCCCGCTGCGCCTGAGCCACGGCGGCGGCGCGGGCCTGGGCGGCCTGGGCCTGCGCCGTGGCCTGTGGCCGGGCCACCAGGGCTGGGGCCGGAGCGCGCCGAACGATGGGGGCAGGAGCAGGAGGCGGCGGGACCACCATGGCCTGACGAACAGCGTCACTGGCCACCGAACTTGCGGGAAGGGCAGGAGTTGCGCAGGCCAGGCCCGCAAAGCCGAACAGGACACCAAAGGCCCAGCGATTGAGTTTTGAAACCATATGTTCTCCTTGGGACCTGGGCAGCGCTGCGGCCCGCGTCCAGTGCGCCGCCAATCAGGCAGCGCGCAATTCGGAACTGAGTCGTACTTAAATCTGAGAGCAGTCGTTAAGACACCCCCGACCTCGCAGGTGAGCCTAGAGGCACAACATTCTCAGGATATGAGCCAGACCTATCTCCAGACTCACAAAATCGGAATAAAATTCTGGACTCAGATCAAAAGAATTAATATTTCGCGCTATATACAGCGAAATCAAGATGAGAGAGCGTTCAATACCTTGCCCGCACTCTCATCCTTTTGGATGACAAAAGAACCCTGAACAGGCTCTTTGGCCCTCAATCGTGAAGTTTTTTCGCCAGAACATAATCTGACCGACAATTGAAAGTGAACTGAACTGCCCTTCGATTCCAAGCATCGCCAACAGCATTACCAATGTGCATGATGTTTTCAGCAGAAGCTCAGACAGGGCCTGTCGGCAGTGCCTGAGTCGCAATGAACCTATTTCTCCTTGGTCTTTGGAGCCTCAATTTTAGGGGCCGCGCCCCAGGTCGACAGCACATCTTTCATAATCTCGCGGAAGACAGGAGCGGCCAGCATCGAACCGTGATAACCCAGCTTGGCGCCGTGCGCCATGGCCACCACCGTAATTTGTGGGGCATCGACTGGATAGAAGCCAGTGAAGACGCTGTTGTAGATGGTCGAGGAGTACCGGCCATCAATGACAACCTGCGCCGTGCCAGTCTTGCCGCCCAACGCGTAGCCCTTGATTCCAGCCTGATGCGGAATCCCCTCCTCAATGACAGCCTGCAACATGTTCCGGGTGGTCCGGGCCACTTCAGGACGGACGATCTCGTGCCTCTGGGTGGCGCCCGCCACACCTTCCACGAGCTGGGGCGGCAGGTAAAGGCCGTCGTTGGCCAGCGCGTTGTAGGCGGAGGCCAGCTGCAGGGTGGTGGTGCTCATGCCCTGTCCGAAGGAGTTGGTCACCCGCACCAGATCGTCCCACTTGCGCAGCGGCTGAAGCTGCCCCGTGGCGGCGGGCACCACGGGCATGTCCGGGTAGCTGCCGAAACCGAAGCCCGTGAAATAGGTGCGCAGCTTGTCGGACCCGAACTTCTCGACGATATGGCTCATACCCACATTGCTGCTGTAACGCAGGATCTGCTTGGTGTTCAGGGTGGGGGGATGGTCCACCGCGTCGTGAATGACACTGCCCCAACGGCCACCGACATGCCGGTGCATGGGCGTCTCGTAGGTGGTGGTGGGGGTGGTGATGCCCTCGTTGATGGCGGCGGCCACCACCAGCCCCTTGATCACGGAACCCGGCTCATAGACGTCCAGGAAGGGGCGGTTGCGCCGGGCATCCAGGCTGTAATCACGCCAGTTGTTGGGATCGAATGCGGGATAGCTGGCCGCAGCCAGCACACGCCCGGTGCGGGTTTCCATGACCACCACCGAACCGTATTCGGCCTCGTGTTCTGGAATGGCCTTGCTCAGCGCGGATTCAGCGGCGGCCTGAACGCTGGTGTTGATGGTCAGGCGCAGGTCCTGGCCCGCGGCCAGACTGCGGTCATAGGCGTATTCCAGCCCTTCCAGACCGTCGGTGGTGCCCATCATCCCCAGCACCTGCCCAGCCAGACGGCCCTGAGGATAGACGCGCTTGCCGTCCACGCTCTGGGCCAGCACCTTGCCGTCACTGGACGTGATCGTGCCGCGCGACTGCACCAGACTGCGCCCCACGCTGCTGGGCACGTTCCACTCCAGTTGCGCGTAGGCCCACACCAGCGACAGGAACAGCAGGGTCGCCACAAGCTGCATCAAACGGGAGCGGTTGCGAATTTTTACCTCCACTGCGTTCTCACCTCCACGGTGTTGTCGGGCTGCCCCAAACTGCTGGGCTGGACTGGACTGGACGGCTGGGCTGGGCGGGCTGACACGGATTTGGCTGACTCTGGACTGGTGGGCTCCGCTTTGACTGCGTCCGCACTCACCCCCGCGTTCCGCTGACCCGGGGGCGGCAACGGCAGGAAAGCCTGTGATTCGTTGGGAGCCTCAGCGAAGCGGATCATGCCGTTGGCAAAAGCCCAGTCCCGGATACGCTGCGGGTTTTCCAGGGTCTGGACCCGCACTGCCAGGTCGTTGCGCTGGGTCAGGAGTGTCGCCTCACGTTCCTGAACGGCGCGCAGAGCCGGGCGAATGTCCTGGGTGAAGTACCGCACGCCGACCAGGGCCAGGGCCAGGGCCAGATAGATCAGCACATAGCGGATGGCCCGGCTCCGCCAGGTGGCCTCGCTCAGGTCAATGTTGCGCAGGCGCGGGCGCAGGGCACTCACTGCGTTTCCTCCGGAGCCAGCTTCTCGGCGCTGCGGAGTTTGGCGCTGCGCGCGCGCGGGTTGCTGTCCTGCTCGGCTTCTGCCGCGATCACCGGACGCTTGGTCAGGGGGCGCAGGGCCGCACTCCCCAGCAGAAAACGTTTGACGATGCGGTCTTCCAGCGAGTGGAAACTGATCACCGCCAGCCGTCCGCCGGGACGAAGCAGCGCCTCGGCAGCGCTCAGGCCGTCGCGCAGCGCACCCAGCTCGTCGTTGACATGAATCCGCAGCGCCTGAAAGGTGCGCCGCGCCGGGTGGATGCCCTTGGTGAAGCCGGGATAGGCCCGTTTGACGATCTCGGCCAGTTCCACCGTGGTTTCAATCGGCGCCTTCTCGCGGGCGTACACGATGCCGCGTGCGATGCGGCGCGACAGGCGGTCCTCGCCGTATTCGTAGATGATCGAGGCCAGCTCGGCTTCGGGATAGGTGTTGACCACCTCGGCGGCGCTCTCACCCGACTGGCTCATCCGCATATCCAGCGGGGCCTCACTGTGGTACGAGAACCCCCGGTCCGTGTCGTCCAGCTGGAAGGAGCTGACGCCGATGTCGAGCAGCACGCCGTCCACCCCATTCACCCCAGCTCCGGCGAGCAGGTTCCCCATGTCGCGGTAATTGCCCTCCAGCACGGTCAGACCGTCCAGACCGGCGTCACGGGCACGGGCCAGCGCGAAGGGATCCTGATCAATGCCGTACACGGTTGCGCCCGCTGCGAGCAGCAGCCGGGTATGGCCCGCGCCGCCCAGCGTGCCATCCACGAACACCTTGCCGGGAGCTGGAGCCAAGGCATTCAGCACCTCGGCGGCCAGCACGGGCACGTGGGTCAGGGCGGGGGAAACAGGGGTGGACGGAGAGTCGCTGGAGAGGTCAGGAGCAGTGTTGTTCATGCGAATCACGCCACGAAATTGATGAGCAGATCGGGTTTAGGAGGATTGTCCTGCACGGCGCTGATGGCCGCGTCCCAGCGTTGTGGACTCCACAGTTCCAGTCGACCTGGCGCGCCCGCCACGACGACATCGCCGTCAAGAGCGGCGAAGGTCCGCAGGGGCTGGGGCACGGAGACGCGGCTCTGGTTGTCCAGCCGCGCCTTGCTGGCGCCAGAGTAGAAGAAGCGGACAAAGGAACGGGATTCGGCGTCGGTCAGAGGCAGCCCCTCAAGCTGTTCTTCCACCCGCCGCCAGCTGGCGAGCGGAAAGACGTACAGGCAGCCTTCCATCCCGCGCGTCAGGATCATGCCGTCCTCGACGAATTCTCGAAAGGCTGGTGGCATGACCACGCGTCCCTTGTCGTCGATGGTGTAGGGGTACTCTCCAAACGGCAAATCCTGTCCCGCTCCTTTTTCGGCTTTTCCCACCCTTTCCCACCAGATGGGGACAGGGCCGAGGCCAGCCTTCCAACCTGAAAGGTACGTAAAGAGAGGCTTCAGGTTGTACGCAGGAGTGTAACAAGCGCTCCCACGAATTACCACCCGTTCCCACGTTTTCCCCGAATTCTTTCCAAATTCTCCCTCTTTTCCCACTGACATCTCCAACTGTTGATCCAGGGACCAGCTGGTTTTGAGGAAGGAAGGGCGGAAGAATCACGCTCTAGACAGCAAAATAGCATTTTTGGCCGCTGGGGCATGGATATGACTGGAGATTCCCTTGATTTCCCACCCCGCAGGACAAATCCCCACCCCTTCCCTCCTAAGCTGGGGACATGCGAATGACCCGTTCCACCGCTTCAGTTTCCTCGCTGTCCACCTTTCAGATGGGGGCAATCCTGGCTGCGCTGGGCGTGGCGCTGGGCGCCTTCGCGGCCCACGGCCTGAAGGCTCGACTGGAGCCGAACCTGCTGGCCAACTTTGAAACCGGGGTGCGTTACCAGATGTATGCGGCGCTGGCGCTGCTGGTGCTGGGCACGCGCCCGGAGCAGCGTCGGGCGCCCATGCTGTTGCTGTCGGGCGCAGTCATCTTCAGCGGCACACTGTACATCCTGGCGCTGACTGGTCTGAAATGGCTGGGCGCGATCACCCCGATCGGTGGGGTCCTGCTGATCGCCGGATTCGTGCTGGCGGCGCTGGACGCCCGGCGCTCGGCTTAGGCGCCGCTCAACCCGAATCAGGGGGGGTCAACAGGCGCGACAGCGCCGTCTCAAGCGTCGTCCGGGCCTGCTCAGGGGTGATCTGGCGCAAGAGCAGGTGCACGCTCAGGCCGTCAAGCAGTGCGTGGATCTCCGTGGCCGCCGCCTGCGGCGTGTGCGCGGGCAGCCAGCCCTGCCGGGCAAACGTCTCAAACGCCCCGACAAAGATCGTATTCAGATCGCGGTACAGCACGCCCTGGGCGTCGGCGAAGTCCTGATCGCTGACCGCTGCGCCCACGAAGGCCAGCCATACTTCCAGCCACACCCGGCCCTCCTCGTCCAGCGGCAGGGTGACCTCCAGACGGTTCAGAAAGTCTTGGAACGGATCGGAGCTGGCGGGCACGGACTGGACCCGCTGCCAGGCCTGTTCGCCGATCTGTCCTGCGGCGAAGTTGAGGATGGCCTCGCGGTTGGGCAGGTAGTGCCGGATGGCACCGCTGGACCAGCCGCTGCGCTGAGACAGGTTACGAATGGTGACCCCAGCCAGCCCCTGCTCGCGGATCAGGCTCCAAACCGCTACCGTCAGTTCGGCACGGCGCTGGGCATGATCGACAATGCGGGGCATGTGGAGCTGTTTTAGCACAGTGTTGCCAAAATAGACAGACTGTGGTATTTCTGCTCTGACGCATTTGGCACCTTTGTGCTAAAACGCGAAGGAGACCACTGTGGGATGGACCGCCCTTTTGCTGGCTGGCCTGTGTGAGATCGGCTTCACCACCTGTTTGCAACTCAGCAACGGCTTCAAGAGGAAGTGGCCCAGCGCGTTCTTCGTGCTGTTCGCCATCGCCAGCTTTCAGCTGATGAGCATGGCGCTGGAAACCCTGCCGCTGGGCACGGTCTACGCTGTGTGGACTGGCATAGGGGCGGTAGGCACGGCGCTGGTGGGCATCTTCTATTTCCGAGAATCGGCCACGCCGCTGCGGCTGGGGCTGCTGGCCGTGGTGGTGCTGCTGATTATCGGGCTGCGGGTGGTTCCATGAAAGCGCCCGCCATCAAGGGCTGGACAGGCTGGCACTGGCTGATCCTAGGCGGGCTGATGGAAATCGGCTTCGCCACCGCGCTCAAGCTGGAGCAGACCCAGCCCCAGTTTTTCTACGTGTTTCTGGTGTGCGCCTACCTCAGCTTCGATTTCCTGGCACGGGCACTGAAGACCATTCCGCTGGGCACCGCCTACGCCATCTGGACCGGGATCGGGGCCGTGGGAGCCGTCCTCGTAGGCACGGCCTTGTTCGGGGAAGTCCTCAGCCTGGCACGGCTCATCCTGATCGGGCTGCTGATCGCTGCGCTGATCGGGTTAAAGCTGGTGGGCGGCAACAGGGGATCACAGGAAGCCGCCTCTCCCTTTCCGGGAGAGGCGGCGGGTGGTGCGGGGGAACTGTAAGCCGGGTTCTGTCCATCACTCGCGTGACTGTTCGGCCATCTCTCTGGGACGGGCGTCGCCGCCGCGCCTCGATGCGACCATCCTGGCGGTCAATGGAACGGGCCGTTCCTCGCGCACTGTCGGGTCTTGCACCGGATGGGGTTTACCAGAACGCCGCAAGTCTCCCTGCGGCCTGGTGCGCTCTTACCGCACCGTTTCACCCTGACCAGCCCCGGCCCACGCCCGGCCTTGAATGGATGCTGGCGGTCTCGTTTCTGTGGCACTGTCCTTCGGCTTCGCCGCCACCCACGCACAGGCGCGTGACACGGGCACTTGACTCGCCGACCAGCCGTTAGCTGGCATCCTGCCCTGCGGTGCCCGGACTTTCCTCACCCCCCAGTCCACAAGTGGACGGAGAAGCGCGGCCGAACGTTCCCCCGCGCCGGAAAGGATAGCAGAGGTTGCAGGCCGCCCGGCTTCAGCCTCCTCCACCATACTTCCGGATCAGCCCCGGCAAATCCTGCTGTAACGCGCCGCCGATCACTTCCAGATTGCTGTAGACGCGCACGAATTGACCCTGCGCATCTACCACGCTGACCTGATCGCCGTGGATGCGGGCAGCCTCGCCTGCCCCCGCTCCGGCCGCTGCCGCGTTGTCCGCCCCAGAACCTGCCGGAGCAGCCAGGTGTGCGCTGTGGTCTACCTCCACCACGGGCTGAGGCTTGACATTGGCCACGAACATATCCCTGGCGGCCTCATCAATGGTGTCGGCGTTCCCCGTCAATCCGGTGAAGGCTGGCTCGAAGCGGTCCAGGTACGCCCGCACTTTTTGTGGTGTGTCAAAGACGGGGTCCACCGTGATGAACTGGATCTGAAGTTCCTGTTGCTGCTGCGGCGTCAGCAATTCGTAGCTGTTCTTCAGGCTTGCCAGCGTGGCCGGGCACACGTCCGGGCAGCGCACGAAGCCGTAGAAGATCAGCCGCAAGCGCCCGTCGCCGTGGGCCAGCGTCGTCGCCTCGCCCCGATCATTGACAAGGTTCAGCGCGGGCAGGGCCACCGGATGGTCCAGCGCCGTGCCCCCCGTCACCCCGGGATCGGACTGCCGCACAAACAGCAGGCCGCCCAGAATCACCGCGATTCCCAACAAGATGCCCGTCAACCACTTCATATGTTCAGGCTAGGGCGGGGCGGGCGGGCGGCGTGTCCCAGACGTTGAAGACAGAGGCCCTTATCAATTCAGCAGCCATGCATCCAAACTTCCACCACGATCAATATTCCGGTGGCCAGCGGCGTCACGCGCGTTGTAGGCAGAACCAGCGACGCCAGGGTCGCCAGACCGGTTAGGGGCGAGGCCGGAATCCGTCCGGTCATGTTGCACTCGCTTGCACAGCAGAAACAACGCAGGAGCGCCCAGATCCGCCAGCGCCAGTTCGTCGGCCAGACCTCGCGTTCCAGCAAAAAGAGGTGGGGAGAGCATCTCTGCCCTCCCCACCCTGCTTCTCTGGCTTTCTACAATGGGTCTACCACGCGTAGAAGATCGCCACGATCAGCAGCCACACCACGTCCACCAGGTGCCAGTACAGGCTGGCGGGGGTAATGGAGCCGTGATTGTACTTGTCCATCTTGCCGGTCATGGCCTGGTAGTAGGGCAGCGCCACACCAGTCCCGCCGATCAGGATGTGCAGACCGTGCAGGCCAACGATGATGAAGAAGCACGACTGCCACAGGTTCTGTCTCCAGTCGCTCTCCGCACCGAACAGCGAGAATTCGTAGACCTGGAAGAGCATGAAGGCCGCGCCCAGCAGCAGCGTCACGAACAGGCCCAGACGGAAGCGGGTGAGCTTGCCGTGGTGGTTGTCCTGCTCGGCGCGGTGGATCACGAACGAGGACGACACCAGGATCAGGGTGTTCAGCGCGGCCAGCCAGACGTTGGGACGCAGGGCGGGCGGCTCGGCCAGCCCGGTGACGCGCAGGTACACGTACCCGGCGATCAACACGCCGAACAGGCCGATTTCGGAGATGATGAACCACGCCATGCCCATGAAGCCGTTGTCGTACTTGGTCAGGTGGTGGTGCGCGACCGGCACAGCGTACTCACGCGTTCCGGCCCACTTGAACAGGCCCCACAGGAACACCGGGAAGCTGAGATACAGCACTAGGCTGGCGAAGACGTGGCCGGCAGAGGCTTCGAAGAAGGGTTGCAGGCCGCCAGCCGGCGTGTAGTTGGTGAACCAGCCGAAGCTTAGTCCGTAGCCCATCAACAGCAGGCCCACAGCCGTCACGAAGGGCCAGATGCTGTCCTGCGGCAGGTGAATGGTCTTGGGGTCCACCGGGGTCAGGGTGTCGCCATTCTTCTCCCAGTCGTACAGGGGACGCTCGGTGGGAAAGGTGGTGGGGAATTCGTGGGCGAAGTTGTACGCGGCAGGCGGGCTGGAAGAGGTCCACTCCAGCGTGAAGCCGCCCCAGGGGTTGTTCGAAGCGGTCATGGGCTTCTTGGCGGTGACGTAGATGTTCCACCACCACACGGCGCCCCCGGCCAGCAGCGTCAGCGCGCCCAGCGTGGAGATGAAGTTCAGTTCGGTCCAGGCGAAGTTGCCTGCGGGGTAGGTGTAGTAACGGCGGGGCATGCCCAGCAACCCCAGGATGTACTGCGGCAGGAAGGTCAGCCACGAGCCAACCATGAACAGCCAGAAGTGCCACAGGCCCAGCTTCTCGTCCATGAAGCGCCCGGTCATCTTGGGCCACCAGTAGTACAGACCCGCGAAGGCCAGGAACGCCGTGCCGAACATCATGACGTTGTGGAAGTGAGCCACGACGAAGTAGGACATCGTGACCTGATAGTCGAAGGGAATCATGCCCAGCGCGACGCCCGTGATCCCGCCGATCAGGAAGTTGAAGATAAAGCCGACCAGCCAGTACGTGGGGGTCTTCATGATGATCCGCCCGCCGTACAGCGTGCCGATCAGGTTGAAGATCTTGACCCCAGTGGGCACAGCCACGATCAGCGTGGCGATCATGAAGGCGATCTGCCAGGACTCGGGCAGACCCACGGCGAACATGTGGTGCGCCCACACCAGCAGAGAAACCAGCACGATGCCCAGCAGCGAGTAGACCATCACGCGGTAGCCGAACAGCGGCTTGCGGGCCATGGTGGAAGCGACTTCAGCGCCAATGCCCAGATAGGGCAGCAACATCACGTACACGGCGGGGTGCGAGTAGAACCAGAAGAACTGCTGGAACATGACCGGCACGCCGCCGATGCCCGGGTTGAACATGCTCAGGCCCAGCTTGATTTCCAGGTAGGTGACCAGCGCCGCCGCCGTCAGGCCGCCCAGCGAGATCAGCTGCAGGATGGAGGTGGAGAAGATCGCCCAGCAGAAGATCGGCATTTTCCACAGGCTCATGCCGGGGGCACGCATGTTCACGATGGTGGCCGCGAAGTTGGCACTGCCCAGCAGTGAGGCGATGCCGTTGAGGGTCAGCGCGACCATCAACATCGACACGCCGGTCTGGTTGGCATCTACTGACAGGGGGTAATAGAACGTCCAGCCGACGCCGGGAGCGCCGCCGTTGACGAGGGAGGTCACCACCAGCACCAGGCTGAAGATGAACAGCCACACCGCGAAGGTGTTCACGCGTGGCAGCGCCACGTCGCGCACGCCCAGTTGCAGCGGCAGGAACCAGTTGCCGAAACCGAACAGGCCGATCGGAATCAGGAAGAAGAAGATCATCAGTGCGGCGTGTACGGTCAGCACCTGGTTATAGGTGTTGCCCACCAGGAAGGTGTTGTCCGGCACCGCCAGCTGAATGCGCAGGCCGACGGCCAGGATGCCTGCAAGGGCGAAACCGATCAGGCTGGTGAGGATGTAGAGCGTCCCGATCTTCTTGTGATCGGTGGTCATCATGTAATCTTTGAGGATTTCCCAGGCGCTGGGCCGCGCGGAGGGCGCGTGACTGGGAACTTGCTGTGGAGCCTGGATGGTCACTACTTACCTCCCGGTACGGGGCTGGAAGTCTTTGCAATTTGGGCAGAGGCATTTTGAGCCGCGTCCGATGAACCGTAGACGGGCGTGTCGTTCCAGTAGTTGGCCTCTTCGGGCAACTTGAGGGTCCGCAGATAAGCGGCCACGTCGTCAATTTCCTCATCGGTCAGGACGCCGCCCTTGACCTGCTTGCCGTTGGCCGTGTATTCGCTGCCGTCATAAGTGGGCATCAGGCTGCCGGGTTTGACGTAGGGGCTGTGCTTGATCCAGGCATGCAAGATCTCTTTAGCCCTTGGAGTTTCCCAGTGTTCTTCTTCCATGAACTCCCACATCCCCGCGCCCAGGGTACGGCGGGTCCCGAAGAAGCTCAGGTCTGGACCAGCTACGCCCGCCGCCGTGGTGCCCTGAATACGGTGGCAGGCGGCGCAGGCCAGCGCACCAGTCGCGGGTTTGCCCTGCATAAAGATCGCGTAGCCACGCGCTTCAGCGCTGTCTGCGGCAGGTTCGGGAGCCCGGTAGGCTTTGGCCGCCGCGAGGAAGCTGTTGTAGCGGGCCTGATCCAGGGCGATGACCTTGTAGCGCATGTTGGCATGGCTGGCGCCGCACAACTGCGTACAGTTACCCTGATAGACGGCGGCGCGGTCGATGTCCACGTTCCAGGTCTTGAGGGTGGCGGGCATGGCCGCACGCTGCCCACCGATGTTCGGTGCCCAGAATCCGTGGATCACGTCACCGCTGGTAATGGTCAGTGCCACACTCTGCTTGGTCGGCATGATCATCTCGTTGCCGTTGGTCACGTTGCCACCCGCATCCGCCTTGACCTCAGGATACGAGAAGTTCCACCAGAACTGCCGGGCCAGCACGTCAATCTTGCTGGCCTGGTCTGGCACGGGATTGAGGATCGCCATGCTGCGCACGGTCAGCACCGCCAGCGCCATAACGATAATCACCGGCACCACCACCAGGATCACTTCCAGACGATTGTTGCCGTGGAACTGCGCAGGCGGTGCGGTGTTCTTATCGTCACGGAATTTGTTGACAGTGTAAAAAAGTGCGTAGGACACGGCCACGAAAATAATGACCGACATGACGATGGCGAAGATACTCATGAACGCAACTTCCCGATTGAAGCCCGACGCCAGATCGCCCATGCTGATCAGCTGCCGCGAGCCGCATCCGCTGAGCAGCGTCACGCCCAGGCCAGCCATGACGCCGTACCCAAGATTGCGCCGCAGTCTCTCCCTGGCTGCTGCCCCCGACTTCCCATGAGGCGGGTGCCCCCCCTGAGACTGGCCGCTGTGACGGTGTATGGTATTCAACTTCCGCTCCTTATCCTGTGCCCTGAATCCTGTGTTCCGGCTCTAGCGCTGTGGGACTTTTCCCGTGCTGTCTTCTTTGAATCACCGGCAGTTTAACGCCTCACGCGGCAGATTGGGAGTTTGCTGCCACGCCCCGACACCCGTAACCGGGCGGGACTGACCGAACGGTCAAGCGTTGCCCCTATTTAAGCAGAGGTCCGGGTGGGCAAGTGTCCTTACTCCGCTGCTGGAGCGGAGTATTTCGTGCCCTGTTCTCCTCACGGGCGCGTCTGGTTAGGGAAGTTTCAGCCCAGATGTGCGAAGACGATGCGGTCCACCGCGCCCATGACGAACAAGATCGCCAGATACAGCATCGAGTACAGATACAGCGGCACAGCCACCTTGCGCTCGACCTTGTTGCCCGCAAAAATGTGCTTGTACAGCCGCCATGACAGCGTCAGCAGCCAGCCGCCCAGCGCCGCCGCGCTGATGATGTAGATCGCACCGACCTCATGCAGCAGCACCGGCATCAGTGACAGCACCACCGTATAGATAGCGTACAGCCCGATCTGCGCCACGGTCAGCTTGTCACCGTGCACCACCGGCAGCATGGGAATGCCCACCTCACGGTACTCGTCCTTGATCATCAGGGCCAGTGCCCAGAAATGCACCGGCGTCCAGAAGAAGATGATCGCGAACAGGAACCATGCGAACAGATTGAGGTCGCCTGTGACGGCGGCCCAGCCCACCAGCGGAGGAAAGCAGCCGGCGGCCCCACCCAGCACGATGTTATGCCAGGTATGCCGTTTGAGCAGCATCGAATAGACGACCACGTAGGTCACAAAGCCCGCCAGGCTCATCCACGCAGCCAGGGGTGAGCCCCAGACCCACAGCATGATGAACGACAGGAGTTGCAGTGAGGTGCCGAAGATGGCCGCGTCGCGGGAGCTGATCAGCCCGCTGGTGGTGGGCCGCTTGGCCGTGCGCGCCATCTTGATGTCGATGTCGCGGTCGATAATCATGTTGAACACGCCCGCCGACCCGGCGGACATGAACCCGGCGACGCTGACCACGATCAGCAGCCACAGCCCCGGCCACCCGCGCGCCGCCATGAACATGGCCGCGACGGTGGTCCACAACAGCAGCGAGATCACCTTGGGTTTGGTCAGCGCCAGATAATCGCGCCAGCCGGCCCGAGTGGGTGTTCCGGACAGTCGGGTGGTCGTCATGCCGCCACCCCCGACAGAGCCGGGCGGGTGGCCCGCAGCGCCGTCAGTGCATGGTAGGTCAGCATCACGGCGGCCAGCCACAGCGCGCAGGCCAGCAGCAGGTGGGTCAGTTGCATCCACGCCGGGGCCTTGAACGCCACGTTGGCGAAGCCCGCGACCATCTGAAGACCCAGGACACTCCACATGTACAGGCTCCAGCGACTTACCTCTGCCGAGGGGCGCTCACGGCGCAGGAACAGACCCAGCCACACCAGGAAGGCCGCCGTCAACACCGCCAGCATGGGATGAACGACACGCAGGTTCTCGATCACGCCCGCCGTGGCCGCAAAATCGCGCCGCACCGTGTCGACCGGAGTGCCGTCGGCGGGCAGGAACAGCAGATCGCCCAGGGCCGTCACTGCGCCCGCCATGCCCAGCACCAGCACCAGGCCCAGGCCGGTGAAACTCCACAGCCCGGCCAGTCCCTGCCCGCGCAGTCGCAGGCGCGGTTTGCCCAAGGCCCACAGCGCGGTCAGCAGGAGCGCTCCCAGCAGAAGGAAGGTGTTGGCCAGATGAATACCCTGCACGAAGCCGCGCGCCGGATCGGTGCTCTGCGCGGTCAGACCCAGCAGCACCTGCACGCCGCCCACCAGCCCTTCCAGAAAAATCAGGCCCAGGCTGAGCAGCGCGCCGAAACGGGCCGGATGGCCGGGCCCGGTGACCAGAAAGGCCAGCGCCACCAGCGCGATGGCCAGCAGCCCGCTCACGCCGCTGGTCAGACGATGACTGAATTCGATCACCGTGTGAAGTGTCGGATTCTGCGGCACCACCACACCATTACACAGAGGCCAGTGGTCCCCGCAACCGGCCCCGGCCCCGGTCAAACGCACCACCGCACCCCACAGGATTACCAATACGTTGTAGGCCAGCGCCCCCCAGGCCAGCCGGGGCAACCACACCCCCGGCAGCGTGCGCGGGGCAGTCAGCGTTCTGCTCAACTCCTCACCTTCCCTTGTCGCCCGGTGCTCTGCCACGCATGAAAGCTGTCAGAGACCGGGCAGCGAATGACAGAACATATTCTACTCGCCTATACCGGCGGCGGATTGTCCCCCACTGGGAATTGGGCGGCACAAACCTCTAGGGTCCTGGGGCACAAGGGGCTCAAGGACCTGTCCTCTCGCCTTACCCCTTGCCGCGACTCCTTGGGTCACCCGACTCACCCCTTCGTCCGGGCCATCCCGCCCACAGCCCGGCCCTAGACTGCCCGGTGATATGGCAGCAATCATCAACGAGTGGGCGGTCATCATGATCGTTTTGAGTGGAATCGCCCTGTGTACGGGCGTGTACTTTATTCGCACGGGCAGGCGCGTGTGGCACATGCGCGCCATGCTCACCGCCAGCGCCCTGGCCACGGTCTTTCTGGTGCTGTACCTGACCCGTCTGGGCCTGGGCTACGAGAAGGTCTTCACCGGGCCGCAGGAGTGGCGGCCTGCGTACTACATTCTCCTCATCAGCCACATCATCCTGGCCGCCGCCAATCTGCCGCTGGCCCTGGTGGCCCTGTGGAACGCCTGGAATGGCCTGAAGCGGGCCGGAACGCTCGAGAATATCGAAGCGCCCGCCGCCCGCCCCTACTTCAACCGCCACCGTGCGTGGGTGCGCTGGACCGTGCCGGTGTGGCTGTACGTGGCGGTGACAGGCTGGATCATCTACCTGGTGCTGGGCCGATGGGGCGAGGTGGTCACCGGGTAACACCGGCCCACAAGAAGCGCCACTCCGATCCCGACAAACGGAACCTGGAGCGGCGCTTTGTACAGCTGGGCTGTACCTCCAGCCGATCTGAGACCTGACTGGGTCAGGCTTTAGGCGGGAACGCCAGATGGCCCTCGAAGTGCCAGCCGCTGAACTTGTAAGGCTTCTTCTCGATCAGTGTGCCGCGCATGATGCCGTGCTGGGTGTTGACCTGCACGTCGCAGCGGCCCTGGCCCTGGCAGTTTTTCTGCAAAGCCTCGATATCGCTTTCCAATGTACCGGCGGGCAGCGTCTTGCCCTCGGCGTAGATCGCCAGCTTCTTGTTTGGCTGCACCACATATTTTCCTTCCAGAATCAGCATCCCTTCAGAATACGCGATGGCAGTAAAGAAGAATGTTCCACGGCCAGAGCAGGGCTCCCTCTGTCACCTGGGGAGAGACGCCCGCACAGGCCTACACTGCGCGGGTGAGCCTCACGCCTGAACCGCAGACCCCAGGCCAGTCCACCGCCGGCCAGAACGTGCTGCACCTGCCCGAGTTCCGCGCCATGCTGCTGGCCGCCGTGACCAGCACGCTGGCCAGCCGCGCCGTGGCCCTGACGGTGGCCTACCAGCTGTACCAGATCACCAAAAACCCGCTGACGCTCGGCATCCTGGGACTGGTGGAGGCCATTCCAGCCCTGAGCCTGGCGCTGTTCGGCGGCGTGGTGGCGGACCGCAATGACCGCCGCCGCATCCTGCTCATGACCATTGGGGTGGAGGTGATCTGTGCCCTGCTGTTCGCTCTATACGCGCCGCACGCCGCCGTCAACGGCATCTGGCCGATCCTGGCCCTGATCTTCACGCTGGGGGTGGCGCGCGGGTTTTCCGATCCGGCGCTGCCCGCCTTTCAGGCGCAGGTGGTGCCGCGCGAGTTGCTGCTGCGGGCCTCGGCGTGGCGCTCGAGTGCAGGGCAGGCGGCGGCCATCACGGGTCCGGCGCTGGGCGGGGTGCTGTACGCCTCGGTTGGCGCGGCAGGTGCGTACGGTGTGGCCTGCGCGTTGCTGCTGGTGTCGCTGGCCTGCGTGGCCTACGTCAAGCCCAAACCGAAACCGCGCTTCGTTCCCGGCGAGCCAATCTGGCGGAGCATCAAGGAAGGGCTGGCTTTCGTGGTGGGCCGACAGGTGCTGGTGGGCAGCATGGCGCTCGACCTCTTCAGCGTGCTGTTCGGGGGCGCGGTGGCCCTGCTGCCCATCTTCGCCTCCGATATCCTGCGGGTGGGGCCGGTTGGCCTGAGCGTCATGGTGGCCGCCCCAAGCGTGGGGGCGCTGGGGGTCATGCTGTACGCCACGCACCGCCCGCCGGGCAAGAATGCGGGCCGCACGCTGCTGGTGGCGGTGGCGGGCTTCGGCGTGAGCATCATCACCTTCGGCCTGTCCCACAATTTCTATCTGAGTGTGGCCGCGCTGGTTGCCACCGGCCTGTTTGACGGCATCAGCATGGTGATCCGCAGCGCCACGTTGCAACTCAAGGCACCGGACCATATGCGCGGACGGGTCAACTCGGTCAGCGGCATGTTCATCGGGGCCAGCAATGAACTGGGCGCTTTCGAGAGCGGCGTGGCGGCCAGCCTGCTCGGCACGGCCCGCAGCGTGTGGCTGGGCGGCATCGTCACCTTGATCGTGGTGGGTGTGACTGCGTACCTGGCTCCCGAACTGCGGGCCATGAATCTGGACGACATCGAAGATGATCTGCCGCACGACCTGCCCGAGGCAGATATGGCGGCACCCAAGCCTTCGCCAGACGTCGCGCCGCGTCTCTGATCGGCGGGCTGGGGCCTTCAGCCTCGACCCCAGCCCGGCTGTTGAGCTTGCCAAGACCGCTCGACTGTCCGGCCTAGCGCCGCCAGCGCGGGCCGTCCTTGGTATCTTCCACGGTCACGCCCACCGCCGTCAGGGTGTCGCGCAGCTCGTCGGATTCGGCGTACTGCTTGTTCAGGCGGTAGTTCTGGCGGGCCTTCAGGACCAGTTCCATCAGGGTGCTGACCACCTGTGAATCGTCCTGCTGGGCCGTACCTCCCCCGGCGAACAGGCCCAGCACACCCTCGCCCAGATTGCGGAAAGCGTCACGCGCCCGCTCCAGCGAGGCCCGCCCGACGGTTCCGGCGGCTAGGGCGGTGTTCAGGTCACCACTCAGACCGAACAGCGCCGCCACCGCCTTGGGGGTATTGAAGTCGTCACGCATGGCGTCCTCAAACGCCCTGACGTGCGCCTCGATTTTGCGGTCCAGCGCGGCGTCCTCCCCGTCCGGCGCGTCGCCCAGACGGCGCTCGATCTCGTGCAGCGTCTCGCTCAGACGGCGGTAACCGTTCTTCGCCGCCTCGAAGGCCGCGTCGCTGAATTCGGTAATGGAGCGGTAGTGGCTGCTGACCAGCAGGAAGCGCACCACCATCGGGTCATGTCGCTTCAAGACGTCCTCAATCGTGGTGAAGTTGCCCTTGCTCTTGCTCATCTTCTCGCCGCCGATGGTCAGCATGTTGTTGTGCATCCAGTAGCGCGCAAAGGCGTGGCCGGCCGCCTCAGCCTGCGCGATCTCGGCCTCGTGGTGCGGGAATTCCAGGTCAAGGCCGCCGCCGTGGATGTCGAAGCCCTCGCCCAGGTACTTGAGACTCATGGCCGAGCATTCGATGTGCCAGCCCGGAAAGCCCTCGCCCCACGGGGAAGGCCAGCGCATGATGTGGCCGCCTTCCGCCTTCTTCCACAGCGCAAAGTCACGGGCGTCGCGCTTGTCGCCGCGCACCGCCTCGCGGGTCCCTTCCTCCTGATCGTCGATCTTGCGCCCCGACAGCTTGCCGTACTCGGGCCAGCTGCGCACGTCGAAATACACGCTGCCCTCGGATTCGTAGGCGTGACCGCGCTCAATCAGTTCCTCAATCAGGGCGATCTGCTCGGTGATGTGCCCGGTGGCGCGCGGATTGATGCTGGGCCGGAGGACATTCAGGGCGGCCATGTCGTTCATGAACGACCAGAAGTACTTGTCGGCCACCTCCATAGGCTCCAGCCGCTCCAGCGCGGCGCGTTTGGCAATCTTGTCCTCGCCGTCATCGCTGTCGTCCTGCAGGTGGCCCACGTCGGTGATGTTTGCCACGTAACGCACCGCGTAGCCGAAATGCATGAAGGCGCGGCGGATCACGTCGAAGGCCACCTCTTTCTTGGCATGTCCCAGGTGCGCGTCGCTGTAGACGGTGGGTCCGCATAGGTACATGCCCACATGCCCCGGCGTGGTAGGCACGAAGGGCACTTTCTGGCGGTGCATGGTGTCGTACAGGACGATGCCCGAATCGGGCTGGGACGGTGTGGTGGAAGAGGGGGTGGTCACGGGCGGCTCCTTGGCGGGCTGAGAGGATGGGAAGACAATAAAAAGCCGCGCCACAACAGCAGTCGGGGCGCGGACGGCAGACGGAGGGCTGCTTTACCGCAATCGGAGGCAACACACGGTCTTCATAGGGAGCAGCTTAGCAGATGGAGGGGCGAAGAGCGGAATCCAAACTCAATCTTCAGGCCACACCTGAATCACAAAGGTCAGACCGCCTTCTGGATTTGGCCGCCCCGCGACCCGCAGCCAGACCCGGCCAGGTGGCACCGGAACGTAAATTTCTGGACTCTCCATAAGTACGATGTCTCCCATAGCGAGAAGGCCGGAATCAATCGTCAGAATGGCCTCAGCGTAAGTGGGCCATTCGCCCGATGGGGGCAGGGGAGCATTTGGAAAGACCTCAATGCCGACGAATATTGTGAAAATCCAATCACGCTCATCCCAGCAAGAAACCGATAGTTGTGTTTTTCTAACACTTAACGGCTCATCATCTTCCGCCGGAGGATCCCAAAGCGGGGCTTCGTCGGGGTCATAGTGGGCGTGGGGATCATAGAGAACGAAACAACTATGGGATGGCTGAAAGCTTGCTTCGTGTGCCATATCCCAGCCTAGACCCTTACTCCAGTTCCAGATAAATCGCCTTCAGGTATTCGGCTTCGGCAAAGGAGGCGTGGTGATCGGGAGCGTGGCGGGTGGTGGCCAGTTCCTTCCATTTTCTGCCGCTGGCCTGGGCTGCGGCGCGCACGGAGTCCCAGAATTCCTCGGCGCTGACGTGGGCAGAACACGAGGCACTCAGGAGGATGCCGCCCCTGTCCAGCCGCGCGATCCCATCTGCCGCCAGCCTGCCGTAAGCGCGAATGGCCCCCGCCCGCTCAGTCTCGCGGCGGGCCAGCGAGGGTGGATCGAGGACCACCAGATCGAAGGTGCGGCGGGTCCCGGACAGCCACTCGAACACATCCGCCTGTACGGTCTCATGTGACGTGGTCAGGTCCGGATTCAGCGCGAAATTGCGCTCCGCCCCGGCCAAAGCGTGAGCGCTGATGTCCAAGCTGACCACCTGTGTGGCGCCGCCCCGCGCCGCGTACAGCGAGAAGCCGCCCGAAAAGGAAAAGGCATTCAGCACCCGCCTGCCCCGCGAGAGCCGCTCTACCCGCCGCCGGTTTTCGCGCTGATCCAGAAAGAAGCCGGTTTTCTGGCCGCGCAGCACATCGGCCTCGAAGGCCAAACCAGATTCGTGAAAGACGACGGGGTTCTCTGGCAGCTCTCCCAACAGCACCTGACCGTCCGACAGTCCTGCCTCTGCCGCGTGGGCCTGAATATTGCGGCTGAGGCGCAGGATCATCGCACAGTCCGGGAAACGTTCTGAGAGAAGGTCCAGCAGGCGGTCCAGATGCGGGAACCACGCCGCCGTGTAGACCTTGAGGACCAGCACGCGGCCATAACGGTCCACCACCAGACCGCCGAAGCCGTCGGATTCGCCGTTCAGGACGCGGTAGCCGTCGGTGTCCGGCGAGTTCGCCAGGGCCGCGCGCCTGGCCAGCGCCGTCTCCAGATGGGCGGCCCACCAGGCGTCGTCCAGCGTGGCCGGGGAGCCGGCATGCAGCACGCGCACCCGCAGCGGCGAGTGCGGGTCATACAGGCCGATCGCCAGAAAGCGGTCCCGACGGTCATAGATCACCGCCAGTTCCCCGGCCTGACCATCGCGGTTCTGCTCGCGCACGCTGGATTCGTAGACCCAGGGATGGCCGGCACGCACGTAGCCTTCCGCCGCCGCCGTCACGCGCAGGCGCAGGCGGGGGCGGGCGGGGATGGAGACGGACATTCGCGGAGGGTAGCAGATGGGCCGGGGGCTGCGGGCGTCCCTGGCCCCAGGCCCTACACTGCTGGGCGCATGGCCGATCTAGCCGAAGGTTTCCGCACCGTCTTCTCGGGCGACTACCCGCGCCTGCTGCTCTCAGGGCTGGCCCTCACGCTGGCGGTCAGCGTGTGTGCGCTGGGCGTGTCCGTGGTGCTGGGGACGATGCTGGGGGTGCTGCGGGTCTTGCGCGTGCCGCTGCTGGGGCCGATAGGCAACGCTTACGTGGAGGTGGTGCGCGGCATTCCGCTGATCGTGCTGCTGAGCGTGGTGTATTACGGCCTGCCCGCGCTGGGCCTCACGCTGGGCGGCTTTCCGGCGGCGGTGCTGGCCCTGGGCCTTTACTCGGCGGCCTACACCTCCGAGATCGTGCGGGGCGGTCTGAGTAGCGTGCCCCTGGGCCAGATCGAGGCGGGCCGCAGCCTGGGGCTGAGCCGCGCGCAGGCGATGCGCTTCGTGGTGCTGCCGCAGGCGTGGCGGGTGGCGCTACCGGCCCTCGGCAACGAGTTTGTCAGCCTGATCCTGGGCAGCAGCCTCGCCAGCGCCGTGACCCTGCAGGAGCTATTCGCACAGGGCAAGTACATCACCGGGGTCACCTACCGCCAGTTCGAGGTCTACGCCGTGCTGGCGCTGATCTACTTTCTGCTGACCTTCAGCCTGACGCGGCTGGTCCGGGCGCTGGAACGGCGGCTGGGGCGTGGGCAGGTAGGGGTGGAACGGCGGGTCATCTAGGAGGGATGCGGGCAGGTGACGGCAGGCGAAGAAAGCTCCTACTGCGAGCGTCCCGCGTCCCGCTCCGCCATTTCGTCCGCCCATGCCAGCACCGCCGCGCTCTGGTACGCGGCCAGCCCTTCGCCCGCGCTGTCGATATTGCGGGTAAAGCGTTCGTCGGCCACCCACATCTGCGCCAGTCCGCGCATCATCCCCGGCGAGGCGTCGTAATAACGGGCCGAGAGATGGGCGCGGTGATCGGCAGCCACTGCCCTCGCCTCAGGGGAATCCGGCGGCGTTCCGGCGTACATCAGGGCCAGATAGCGGGAAGAAATGGCGTTCATCTCGGCCTTCACCGCTTCCCAGTCGGCCCTGCTGTACTTGCTGGTGCGCCGGGCACTCTGCCGGTAAGCGTCGGTGTCCCCCCAGCGTTCATTGGCCTCGGCCTCGTGTTCGGCAGGATCGAAACCGTCAAAGAGGTCCTTCAGTTCTGCGTTGGTCATGATAGGAACTCCCTCGCCGCGCTCGGCGGCTTTCAGATAGATCAGGGCGGCGTCCAGGGCGATCTGGGTGCGGCGCTGCTTCTCGCGCAGCAGGGCCACCTGGGTCCGCAGTGCCTCCACCTCGCTGCCGGGCGGAGCGTCCAGCAGGCGCGTGATCTCGGCCAGGGGAAACCCCAGTTCGCGGTAGCTCAGCGCCCGCCATAGCCGTGCCAGATCGGCGGGCGTGTACAGGCGGTAGCCCGCCTCCGTCCGCCCACCGGGCCTCAGCAACCCGATGTCGTCGTAGTGGTGCAGCGTGCGGACGCTCAGCCGGGTCAGCAGGGCCACCTCGCCCACCGTCCAGGTTTGTCCGGCGCTGTGTTCCGGGATCTGGGTCACGTCGTGCACCACAGCAGCGTAACGGCTGACGTAACGTGAGGGTCAAGGGAATCAGACTGGCAGGACAATAGAGAAGCACAGGACGAGCAGACCTGCTGGCCGCGCTCAGTCCAGCTTGAAAGCGGTCGCGTCTTCCGGGGGCAGGGTCAGATGCAAAAAGCCGTTGCTCACGCGGATCTTGGCGTTCTGCCCGGCGAACAGGGTCGGAATGACGGCGCTGGTTCCGTTGTTCAGCTCCAGGCCGTCTAGCTTCAGGCCCAGGCTGCTCAGCCGGACCGAATAGCTGCGCCGCTCCTTGCCGCCGTGCCAGGCCACCAGCACCCGCTGGCCATCCTGTTCGCGCGTGAACAGCAGCAGCCGGTCGGCGAGACTGGATGGCGTTTTCAGGAGGCTCAACGTCCCACGGCTCAGCGCCGGACTGGCCTGCCGAACGGCGATGGCGTTCCGGGCCACCTCGAACACACTCCTCTCCTGGGGCGTCCACTTGTCCTCGAAGCGCATGTCACGGCGGTTGTCGGGGTCCGCCCCGCCGCGCATGGCGATCTCGGTGCCCTGCCAGATCACCGGCACGCCGCGCAGGGTCATCATGGCCCGCAGGCCGTATTTGGTGCGTGCCTGGCCCACGTCCTCAAACAGCGAACCCTGCGCGAAACGCGGCACGTCGTGGTTGTCCAGGAACAGCGCCACCTCGCCGGGGCGCGGCAGTTCTCCCTGCCGGGAGAGCACGGCGGCCACGCTGTCGAGCCCCTGGCCGGACATGATGCTGTTCTTCATGGCGGCCTGCAGACTGAACAGGAACAGGCTGTCGAAGCCCCGGCGCTGCCACTCGGCCACCGTGCCGCTGTCGGCGTTGTACCACTCGCCCAGCGTCCAGATCCCGGCGGCGCGGTCATCGGCCAGCAGATCGCCCAGGAACATCCCGTCCACGTTCTTGATGGCATCGTAACGGAAGCCCTGCACGCCCTGATCCCGCCAGAACCGGGCGTTGCCCAGCAGCAGGTCACGCACCTGGGGATTGCCCTGCTTCAGGTCCGGCAGCCCCGCCAGCGGGCAGTCAACGTCCTTGAGGCGTGAGGCATCACATTCGACCTTGCCGTTGAACCACGTCGGATGCTCCCTGACGGCGGGGGCCAGATACCCGTAATGGTTGATGACCTGATCCAGCACCACCCGCATTCCCTCCACCTCTGCGGCCTGCACAAAGGTCCCGAAATCGGCCAGGGTGCCGAAGTGAGGGTCCACCTTGCGGAAATCGGCGGGCCAGTACCCGTGATACGGGGCGGTGTCGAAGGAATTCGTGGGCTGCTGCTGGTAGATCGGCGTCAGCCAGACGGCGGTGGCCCCCAGCTTCTTGATGTAGGGCAGTCGCTGGGTCAGCCCGGCCAGATCGCCGCCGTGCCACGCGCGCGGGTCCGCGCGGTTGACACCCGCGTTGTTGGCAGCGTTCCCATCGGAGAAGCGGTCCGGCATGACCTGATAGATGACCTGCCCCTCGAACGAGGACAGCGGCATGTTGCCCTGGGCCGCCGCTCCTGCCGACCCGAGGAGGAGGCCAAGGAGAATGGTTTTTCGCATGCAGCATGTTAGTCCCGCATGGGCGGCAGATGGGAAAGTCAGAAGGGGGCATTGGGGGTATTGCCTCCCCCAGTGCCCCTCAACGAGAGTTCAGCGCAGCGCCACCCTCAGCGCGTCCGCTCGCCGTCCATCAGGCGCCACAGCCCATGCGGGTTGGCGTCCTGCAGTTCGGGGGGCAGGGCGCGGTCGGGAAAGTCCTGATACGCGCGCAGTCGCGTAAAGCGCTCGATGGCGCGGCTGCCCACGCTGGTGCTGCTGCCCCCGTCGCTGGTGGCCGGAAAGGGACCGCCGTGGACCATCGCGTGGCCCACCTCCACCCCTGTCGGGAAGCCGTTCAGAACCACACGCCCGGCCCGCGTGCCCATAGCGTGCAACAGGTCAGACAGGCCGTCCAGTTCGTCGTCCGTGGCGTGAAGCGTGGCCGTCAGTTGACCTTCCAGCCCGGCCAGCACGGGCGTGACCTCGGTCAGGTCTTCATAACGCACCGCCACACTGATGGGGCCGAAGACTTCATCGGCCAGCTCGGCGGTGAACTGGGCGAGAGGGACGCCGAGCAGTTGTGGCTGTGCCCCGATCTGGGTGGCCGCACCCTGGGTCAGGGCCTGGATGCCTGCTTTTGCCAGATGCCCCGCTGCTCCTTGCTGATAGGCCTTCAAAATGCCGCCCGTGAGCAGGGTGCAGGCCGGCGTCGCGTCCAGCCTGGCCGCCACCTGTTGCAGGAATTCATCGCCCACCTGACCCACCGGGACGAACAGCAGGCCCGGCTGGGTGCACAGCTGACCGCCCGAACCGCTGATGCTGACGGCCAGCCCGTCCGCCAGCGCCGCCGCCTTCGCCTCCAGCGCAGCCTGGGTAAACACACTGGGATTGACGCTGCTCATCTCCGCGTAGACCGGGATCGGCACGTCGCGGGCCTGGGCCGCCGCCACCAGGGCCAGACCGCCGGTGCGGGAGCCGGTGAAGCCGACGGCGTGAATGTCGGGATGCTGGGCCAGTTGCACGCCCAGCTCGTAACCGTCCTCGTAAATGATGCCGAAGACACCTGCGGGCAGGCCAACTTGCGCGGCCGCCTCCTGAATGGCCTCTGCGGCCAGTCTTGACGTGGCCGGATGCGCCGGGTGCGCCTTGACCACCACCGGACAGCCCGCCGCCAGCGCCGAGGCGGTATCGCCTCCGGCCACGCTGAAGGCCAGCGGAAAGTTGCTGGCCCCGAACACTGCCACCGGCCCCAGCGGGACGCGCAGGCTGCGCACATCCGGTTTGGGGAGCGGCTTGCGGGACGGGTCGCCGTGATCAATGCGGGCGTCCACCCATGAGCCCTCTGCCGCCACCCGCGCGAACAGGCGCAGCTGGTTGGCGGTGCGCCCCACCTCGCCGCGCAAGCGGGCCTCCGGCAGGCCGGTCTCCCCCATCGCCGCCGCGATCAGCTCGCCGGCCCGCGCCTCGATGCCGGCGGCGGCGGCGTTCAGGAAGTCGGCGCGCAGCTGGGGGGCACTCGCCGCGAAGCCCCTCGCCGCCTCGCTCGCCGCCGCCACGATGCTTGCCAGCTCCTGGGGGGTGGTCACGGGGAACGCGGGTGACAGCGGTTGTCCTGTGGCCGGATTCGTCGCCTGGAAAGTGCGGGCGGTCATGCGCCCACGACCGCAGGCACGCGCGCGGACGCGGCGTTCAGGATCTCGCGGGTTTCGGCCTTCTCGGCGTCGGTGAGTTCCAGCCGGGGGGCGCGGACGCGGGCGCTGCCGTGCCCGGTTTCCTCCTGCACGAATTTGATCAGTTGCACGAACTTGTTCACCACGTCCAGGCGCAGCAGCGGCAGGAACCAGCGGTACAGTTCGGCGGCCTCCACCGTCCTGCCGTCACGGGCCAGTTCGAACAGGCGCACGCTCTCGGCGGGGTAGGCGTTGATCAGGCCCGCGACCCAGCCGGTGGCCCCCGCCGCCACCCCCTCCACGATGGCGTCGTCGAGCCCCACCAGCACGTCCACCGACTCGGGCAGGGCGGCGCGCAGGGCGGTGACGCGGCGCACGTCCCCGCTGCTCTCCTTGACGCCGCGCAGGTTGGCGTGCTCCCCGGCCAGCTCGGCGATCTGGTGGGCCAGGAAATCGGTGCGGTACGCGCCGGGGTTGTTGTACAGGATCACCGGCAGTTCGGTGGCTTCCACCAGCGCGGCCATGTGCGCCTTCATCTCGCGCCAGTCACTGGTGTATACGTAGGGCGGCAGAGCCATCAGGCCGCCGCAGCCCACATCCCGCGCCGCTCTGGCCAGCCGCACGCCGCCCGCCGTGCTCAGGCTGGCGATGCCGGGAATCACAGGCTTGCCGTCCAGCGCGTCCACCAGCGTTTCCAGCACCGCCAGCTTCTCGTCCATCTCCAGCGTGTTGGTCTCGCCCAGCGAGCCCAGCGGAATCATGCCGCTGCACCCGGCGGCCATCATCCAGCGGGCGTGCTCACGCAGAAAGCCGTGGTCGACGCTGCCGTCGGCATTGAAAGGGGTGGTGATGGCGGGAAAGACGCCGCGGAAGGGGTGGGCGGTCGAGGCAGTGTTGGTCATGGCAGGGCTCCTTGGGGTGAGGGGATGGGTTTGAGAAGAGACGGGAAGCTTTATGCGGTTACGGCGGACCCAGGGTGCTGGGGTCTTCCAGGAGATGGGCCAGCGGCAACGGCGCCAGCGGGGCGCGCACACCGCCAAAACGCCAGCCATACACGGTTTCACACGCGGGGCCACAGACCCGGCCCTGACACGCGCCCATGCCGCAGCGGGTCTGGAGCTTGGCGGCGGTCCAGTCCGTGAACGGCTGCAACTGACCGTGCCGAACGTCCTCGCAGCGACAGACGACGGTGGTGGGCGACGGTGTGGGGAGGCGATCCGGGCGCAGGGCGAACGAGCGTTCCAGCACGCGCTGAAAGCGGCGCTGAAGCGCGGCGCGGCGCGGCGCATCCCGCAGGCGCTCCATCTGACCGCTGGCCGCGCAGCCAGCCACGAAGCCCTCCAACAGGGCGCCGTCCACGCCGCCGATGCCGCAGACCTCCCCGGCGGCGTAGACCCCCGGGACGCCCGTGGCCCCCCAGGCACTGACCTGAACCGCGCCCGCACCATCGAGAGGGCAGCCCAGCAGCGCCGCCACGCGGGTTTCCGGCACGAGCCCGAAGCCCACGGCCAGCCAGTCGCAGTCCAGGGTGATTTCGCGCCGTCCACGCCGCAGGGTGACGCTCTGGAGCTGGTCCTGCCCACCGGCACTCACCACGGCGCAGTCTGCCCAGTACGGCACGCCCAGCAATCCGGTGGCCAGGGCCAGCGCCTCGCGGGATTTGCCAGGCAGCCGCGCCGCCGCCATGCCGAAGGCCGCCACGTCCGGCAGGCTGGCCTGTTCGGCCACCGCCAGCACCCGCGCGCCCGCGCGCCGCAGCCCCGCCGCCACCGCCAGCAGCAGCGGCCCCGAACCGGCCACCACCACCCGGCGGCCGCGCACGTCCAGCCCGCCCTTGTGCATGGCCTGCAGGCCGCCCGCCCCGACAACGCCGGGCAAGGTCCAGCCGTCAAAGGGGAGAAAGCGTTCGGTGGCCCCGGTGGCGAGAATGATTCGTTCTGCGTGAAGGTGACGCAGCCCAGCCGCAGAGGTCACGCTCAGCAGGTGTGTCCGCCCCCCGGCCTCTGCCGCAACCACTTCCGCGCCGCTCAGCACGGTGATGGCCGGGTGGGAGGCGACCTCCCGGAGCAGATCGCCCGCCGCTCCCTTCTGGCCGGCCGCCGCGCCGCGCCAGATCTGGCCGCCCGGTCCCGGCTGGGCGTCCAGCAGCAGCACCTGCAGCCCGCCCTGGGCCGCGACGAGGGCCGCCGTCAATCCGGCCGGACCAGCGCCGACCACGACGACTTCCCATTCAGAAGTCACGGTTCACCTCCAGCAATCGCCGCACGTCCTGACCGTTGCGCACGGGCGTCAGGCAGGTGCGCACCGTCACGCCGTCCACCACGGCGCGGCATTCGGAGCAAGTTCCCATTCCGCACAGCGCCCCGCGCGGCTCGCCGCTCAGGCTGCGGCGCAGCGGCGAGAGGCCGGCGTTCTGAAGAGCGGCCAGCACCGTCGTTCCGGGCCGGGCCGTAACCCGCAGGCCGTCCAGCGTCAGCTCAGGCATGGATGGCCTCGGGCACCCGGCCAAAACGGGCGGGCGTGAAATCATGGGCCAGCAACGCGGAGGGCTCCCCAAACAGCTGGGCGCCCAGCGCTTCCGCCGTTCCCAGCGCCGTGGTGATGCCGAGTCCCTCGTGGCCCGTTGCCAGGAACACGCCGTCCAGGTGGGGATGCGGCCCGATCAGCGGCAGGTGGTCGGGCGTGGCGCAGCGTTGTCCGGTCCAGACGCGCAGCGCGGAGGTCCGGGCCAGCGCGGGCAGAAAGTCGGCGGCGCGGCGCAGCATCCGGCGCAGCAGCGGCCAGTCGATGTCGCGGTCTGGCCGCTCGAACTGACGGCTGGACCCGATCAGCAGTTGCCCGGTGGGGCGTGGCTGCACGTTGAAGGCCACGCTGTCCCCGTCTCCTCCATGGGCGCTTTTCAGATAGCCGAGTTCGACAAGCTGATGGTTGACCGCTGGGGCACCGCGTTCGGTGATGAGCAGGTGGCCCTTGCGCTGCCGCAACGGTAGCTCGGGCAGCAGTTCCGCGGCCCCGATGCCGTTTGCCACCACCACCACATCGGCGCGCAGAACCACGCCGCCCGCCAGCCGCACGCCACCGTCGGTCAGGGCCATCGCCGCCTCGCGCCGCAAGGTTGCGCCCGCCCGCTCCAGCAGAAACCGGGCCACCACCGGAGCGTAGACCACACTGTCGCCGGGGACGCGCAGGGCCCCGGCCAGTCCGGGACGCAGCTGTGGTTCGGTGCGGGACAGTTCGGCGGCGGTCAGCAGGGTCGCCCTGCGGCCCGCCGCCAGATACGCCTGACGTTTGGGCTCCACCGCCGCCAGTTCCTCGTCGTCGCTGGCCACCCACAGCGTGCCGCAGGTGTGGTAGTCGGCCTGCGGGGGCAGGGCCGGAGCCAGCGCCTCCCACAGTTCCAGGCTGCGGGCCGTCAGGGCCAGTTGCGCGGGGCTGTCGTCCATGACCACCAGATGACCCATGCTCGCCGCCGTCGCGCCGCCGCCGACCGGCCCCGGCTCCAGCACCGTCACCCGTGCGCCGCCGCGCGCCAGGGTGTCCGCGCAGGCCGCGCCTACCATGCCGCCGCCAATCACGATGGCGTGCAAGGCGCTCACCCCTCTCCTGGCCGGATGCCCCAGGCGAAGGGATCTTCGGGCTGCACGATCAGATCGCCCTGCATGGTCACAAAGGCCCGCCCAGTGATGACGGGATGCACCTGCCCGCTGTGCAACGAATACTGCCCCTCGAACACGCTGCCGATCACGCTCTCCTGCCGCCAGACCTGGCCGGGTGCCAGTCTGCCGTCCGCGGCCAGGCACGCCAGCTTGGCGCTGGTGCCCGTGCCGCAGGGGCTGCGGTCGTACGCGCCGCCAGGGCACATCACGAAGTTGCGGTTGACGCCGCCTGCATGGCTGAACAGCTCGATGTGGTCGATCTCCGCCCCACCTTCCCCGGTGATCCCCGCCTCCTCCAGGGCCTGACGAATCCGCAGCGTCTCGTCGGTCAGGGCCGGGAGAGTGTCCAGGCTCAGAACCCGCTCTCCCACGTCCACCAGAAAGAACCAGTTGCCGCCCCAGGCCACGTCGCCGCGCACCTCGCCCAGCCCTTCCACGCTGACCGCCACGTCCTGCAAATGCCGGAAGGCGGGCACGTTCGCCACGCTGACGCGGCCATCGTCATGCAGGGTGGCGGTCACCACACCCACCGGGGTCTCGATGCGGTGGGCGCCGGGACCGATGCGCCCCAGGTACGCCAGCGTCGTCACCACGCCCATCGTGCCGTGGCCGCACATGCCCAGCGGCCCGGCGTTGTT
This sequence comes from Deinococcus humi, assembly GCF_014201875.1. NCBI lineage: Bacteria > Thermotogati > Deinococcota > Deinococci > Deinococcales > Deinococcaceae > Deinococcus > Deinococcus humi. The sequence goes on from NZ_JACHFL010000001.1 coordinate 244,802, forward strand.
GAAATAGATCACTCCAGCCACGCAGTCCGGCGACCTGGGCGGCAGCAGCAGCGCACTGACCAGGACATCGTTGCCGCGAGGCTCCAGGTTGACCAGGGTGCGCCAGCGATCAAAGTCGCGCCCCAGGGCCTCGCGCTGCTGCGCCAGGGTCTCGCCCGGCAGTTCCGGAAAGCCGCCCAGCACCACGCGGGTCGGCTCGCCCGCCGAATGGGAATCCACAAAGCTGATCCGGTGCCTGACCGTGGAGACGGAAGTGGGGGCGAGCGACATGCCTCACGGTACGCCTGTCCTGGGTCCCCTGTCTTGGCGAACTTCGTGGGATTGGCCGCCGAATTCGGCACAATGGGCGTGCCTATGTTCTCCTCTGCTCCCAGCACCGGAAAACGGCCGGACCCCCTGCCACAGGAGATCCGGGACCTGGGCCTGGACGCCCTGCTGGACGTGCTGCACTATCTGCCCGACACCGTGGCCTTCGTGAAAGATGCACAGGGCCGCTACCTGTACGCCAACCGCACGCTGCTGGAGCGGCTGGGACGACCCAGCGTCCTGGGACTGCGGGCCAGCGAGGTCTTTCCGGCGTCGCTGGGCGCGGCCTACACGCAGCAGGACACGGCGGTGCTGGCCGGGCGCACCCTGACCGAGCACCTGGAACTACACCTGTATCCGGGCGGTGGGGCGGGCTGGTGCCTGACCACCAAACGGACGCTGGGAGAACCCCACGCCCCGGTCGGCCTGCTGGGCCTGTCACGCGATCTCCACCTGCCGCGCTCACACGTCTCGGCCAGAGGACTGGCCGCCGCCACCGCCCGGATCGAAGCCGAGTACGCCGCGCCGCTGAGCGTGCCGGAGCTGGCCCGCGCCGCCGGCCTGAGCGTGACCACCTTCGAGCGCCAGATCCGGCGGGTATACGGCCTGACGCCCTCACAACTGCTGACCCGCACCCGCATCCAGGCGGCCACGGCGCTGCTGTCCCAAACCCAGCTCTCGGTGGGACAGATCGCCGTGGAGTGCGGCTACTTTGACCACAGCGCCTTTGCCCGCGCGTTCAAGGGGGCCGTAGGTCTGACCCCCAGTGGGTTCCGGAGTTTTGTGCGAGGTGACGCTGCAGCGCAGGCAAAGAGGTGAGAGTCGTGTCAGACGTCCATTTCTAGACTGCGGGTCCATGATCATCAAAGAGCTGGAAACGCAGACCCACACCGATCCTCTGCGCCGCGCCGGGTACGAGGCCGAACGGCAGATGGCGCATTATCTGAAGAGGGCTTACGGCGAAGACCCGAACAAATTCGTCCTCAATAATCTGCGCGTGGAGCGTAAGGGCGAGGTGGCCCAGATCGATCACCTGATCGTGCTGCGTTTCGGGCTGCTGGTGGTGGAGAGCAAGAGCGTGGCTGGGCAGATCAGTGTGAACGAACAGGGCGAGTGGACGCGCTGGTGGAACCGTCAGGGCCGTGGAATGCCGTCACCCGTACTTCAGGGACGCCGGCAGCTTGAGCTGCTGTGCGCTCTGCTGACCGATCACACCGCCGAATTGCTGGAGAGGGGATTGTTCGGCCTGAAGCAGCGCACGTTCAGTGCCATGCAGCGCGACGTGCTGGTTGCCATCTCGGACGGTGGGCGAATCACCCGCAGGACCGAGGTGCCGGAGGTGGTCAAGGCCGATCAAGTACCAGAGCGGATACAGCACAAGGTGAGCGAGTTGCAAGGACGCCTGACAGCCTTCGCCTTCAGCGACGCCGAGATGACACGCATCTGCGCTTTTCTACAGAACCGCCATGTCCCGGCCAGTGAAGCTCAGTCGGCCACGGCATCGGTACCAGCGTCCTCCAAACCCACACCGCCCAGAGGCCTGACCGGCGTGGTCTCCCCTCCGCATTGCCCGCCCGTCGCCGCGCCTGCCACCCAGGCTTCCCAGGGGCACACCTGTCGTCAGTGCCAGTCGAACCAACTTTCAGTCCAGTACGGCAAATACGGTTATTACTTCAAGTGCGGCGCATGTAGCGGCAATACACCTGCCCGACCCGTCTGTCCCACCTGCCAGGAGCCTGCTCGCCTGAGCAAGAGCGGTGCGGAGTTCACGGCGGCCTGTGCGGCTGGACACCAGTGGCGCTACTGGACGAACGTCTAGACCTGGGAAGTGTCCCTCAGCGCCGCCGCAAGGCGCTCAGGATGCCCGCCGCGATCTCCTCGACGCTGGTGCTGGTGGTGTCGCGGACGGGCAGGCCCACGCGCTGAAACAGGCGTTCGGCGCGGCGGACCTCGAATTCACATTGTTCGGGGCTGGCGTAACGGCTGCCCGCCTTGCGCTGGGTGCGGATGGCGTGCAACCGGCGCGGATCGATGGTCAGGCCGTACAGCTTGTCGCGGTGGTGCTCCAGCGGAGCAGGCAGACTCGCGCGCTCGAAGTCATCCTCCGCCAGCGGATAGTTGCTGGCACGGACACCGTGTTGCAGGGCCAGGAAGAGGCTGGTGGGGGTCTTGCCCACCCGGCTGACCCCCACCAGGATCACGTCGGCCATGCCGTACTGCCGGTCACCCACACCGTCGTCGGTGGCCAGGGCAAAATCCAGCGCCTCCATGCGGCCCAGATACGCGCCCGAATCGTGCATGTCGTGGTAGCCGCCCACCGTGCGCGCTGCCGGCTGCCCCAGTTCGGCCTCCAGGGCGTTGATGCCGGGGGTCAACAGGTCGAACAGATGGGCGGGGGCGGCCTGTAACTCGGCGAGCACCTCCGGCTGGGTGATGGTGGTGAAGAGGATCGGGCGTTCCCCGGCCTCGCTCAGCGCCCTGACCTCCTGGGCCACGGCCCGCGCCGCCGCCACGTCCGCCGTGAAGGGCCGGGCAACGTAGCGCAGCGGCTGGCCCGGAAAGTGCGACAGCAACGCCCGGGCGATGTTATCGGCGGTCAGACCGGTGTGGTCGCTGACGATCAGCACCGGGCGGGCAGGCGGAGGCGTGGTGGACATGCCTCTAGGGTGACAGGTCCATGGCCGGGTGTCTCCCTTCGCGGAACAGCCCGCGCCCTGAACGTCCCGACCCGCTAAACTGCGGGCGTACCCAACACTAATCCGATTGCTTTTCGCACGTTCTTCCCCACACCAACGGAGAAAACCCATGCAGATGACCAGAGCGTTTCCAACACTAAGGATGACCGATGTAGAGGTGGTGGGGGGCAAGAACGCCTCCATCGGCGAGATGATTCATGGGCTGGCCGGGGCCGGGGTGCGGGTGCCGGGGGGCTTTGCCACCACCGCCGACGCCTTCCGCCTGTTCCTGACTGAGAACCAGATCGAGGAAAAAATCAACGCCCGCCTCTCGGCGCTGGACGTGAACGACGTGGTGGCGCTGGCCGCGGCAGGCAAGGAGATTCGTGGCTGGGTGGAGGCGGCGGCTCTGCCCACAGCGCTCGAAGACGCCATCCGTGAAGGCTACGAGGCAATGGCCAGCGACTCTGGCGTGACCGATCCCGACGTGGCCGTGCGCTCCAGCGCCACCGCCGAGGACCTGCCCGAGGCCAGCTTTGCCGGGCAGCAGGAAACCTTCCTCAACGTGCGCGGGATTGACAGCGTGCTACACCATGTCCGCCTGGTGTTCGCCTCTCTCTACAATGACCGCGCCATCAGCTACCGCGTCCATCACGACTTTGCACACGCGGAAGTGGCGTTGTCCGCCGGGATTCAGCGCATGGTCCGCACCGATCTGGGAGTCTCCGGCGTGGCCTTTACCCTGGACACCGAGAGCGGCTACCGGGACGCCGTGCTGGTCACCGCTGCGTACGGTCTGGGCGAACTGGTGGTGCAGGGCGCGGTCAACCCCGACGAGTTCTTCGTCTACAAACCCGCGTTGAAGGCGGGCAAGAAGGCCGTGCTACGCCGGACCCTGGGCAGCAAGGCGCGCAAGATGGTCTATGCTCAGGATTCCGCGACGCAGCGCGGCGGCGTGGACAGCGTGGATGTGCCCGCAGACGAGGCGCAGCGCTTCTGCCTGTCGGACACCGATCTGACCGAGCTGGCGCGGCAGTGCGTCGCCATCGAGGACCATTACGGGCGCCCAATGGACATCGAATGGGGCAAGGACGGACGGGACGGCCTGATCTACATTCTCCAGGCCCGCCCGGAAACCGTGCAGAGCCGCAGCGGGCGCACGCTGGAGCGTTTCGAGATTGGCGGGGGCGGCACGGTGCTGGTGGAGGGACGCGCCGTGGGCAACCGTGTGGGGAGCGGCGTGGTGCGGGTGGTGCGCGACATCTCACAGATGGACAGCGTGCAGGACGGCGATGTGCTGGTGGCCGACATGACCGATCCCGACTGGGAACCCGTGATGAAACGCGCCAGCGCCATCGTGACCAACCGGGGCGGGCGCACCTGCCACGCCGCGATCATCGCCCGCGAGCTGGGCATTCCCGCCGTGGTGGGGAGCGGCAACGCCACCCGCGAACTGAGCAGCGGGCAGACGGTCACCGTCTCCTGCGCTGAGGGGGATACCGGCTACGTGTACGAGGGCAAGCGCGACTTCAAGGTTCACCGGGTGGAACTTGACGCCATGCCCGACGTCCCGATGAAGATCATGATGAACGTGGCCTCGCCGGACCGCGCCTTCTCCTTCGCGGCTCTGCCCAACGAGGGCGTGGGGCTGGCCCGAGTGGAATTCATCTGCTCGAACGTGATCGGCGTCCACCCGCGCGCCCTGCTGGACTACCCGGGCGTGCCACAGGACGTCAAGGCGCAGATCGAGGAGCGCATCCGGGGCCACGCCTCGCCGCGCGACTTCTTCCGGGACAAGCTGATGGAAGGGGTGGCCAACATTGCCGCCGCCTTTGCGCCCAAGCCGGTCATTGTGCGGCTCTCAGATTTCAAGAGCAACGAGTACGCTCACCTGATTGGCGGCGCGGCCTACGAGCCGCAAGAGGAAAACCCGATGATCGGTTTCAGGGGGGCCAGCCGCTACCGCAGCCCCGACTTCGCCGCCGCCTTCGCGCTGGAGTGCGAGGCGATGAAGGCCGTGCGCGACGACATGGGCCTGACCAACGTGCAGATCATGATTCCCTTCGTCCGCACGGTGGGCGAGGCAAAGACCGTGCTGGAGGTTCTGGAGAAGAATGGCCTCAAGCGAGGCGAGAACGGTCTCAAGATCATCATGATGTGCGAGATCCCCAGCAACGCCATCCTGGCCGAGCAGTTTCTCGAACTTTTCGATGGCTTCTCGATTGGCAGCAACGACCTGACACAACTGACGCTGGCGCTGGACCGCGACTCGGGGCTGGTGGCGGACCTGTTCGACGAGCAGGATCCGGCCGTGCTGGCGCTGATGGCGCAGGCAATTGCCGCCGCCAAGAAACAGGGCAAATACATCGGCATCTGCGGCCAGGGACCCAGCGATCACCCGGCGCTGGCTCAGTGGCTGATGGACCAGGGCATCGACTCGGTCAGCCTGAACCCGGATTCGGTGCTGAGCACCTGGCTGCATCTGGCCGAAGAGACCGGAGAGCCTGCGAGAGCCTGAGCTGAATCAGTAAGGAAGTCCGACGACGGGGGAAGCAGGATAAAAATTTCCTGCTTCCCTTCTTAGATAATGACGTGTTGTCGCGCCAGCTAAAAAACGTTTGCCCAGGCCCGAGAATGAACGCGTACAGTCTCAACTACTTTGAGGAAAGTAAGTAAAATAAAGGGAAGAAACGCAGTTCTAGATTGCGTTCCGTTTGGTAGATCGTGTAGAAATCGAACCTATATTCTGCTGATTACGAGACAAATGCAATGCGCTCTCAACAGCTTCTAAGGCACTCATCGTATGCAAAAAGAACGTCTGGGAGGCATCATTCTCTTCCATAACCCTAACACCTCATCCTGAATCAAACCGCAATCACGGTGGCGTATGGAACACGCCAGTGACCACAAATTGTCCGTGTGCGTCGGCTCATTGATATTTTAAATTGGAAGAGAAAGATAGGGACTTGTTGCCGGAACTGATCAGCAACTATCCCTCCGATAGATTTTCAAAGAAAACGCGAGGTGTTCCAGGACGGGGAGTTCTTTGTCCTGTTCAACTTTGCCTTTCTACTGGAGATCGCTATGGATCCCTTCATCATGCAGCACCTGCTCGGCACGCGGGACGTGATCTACTTCACGCTGGCCCGGCGTCTTTGACGCGCTGCCACTAGGGTCTGTGCGACTGAACTCATGGGAAGCCCGTAGCCTTATGGCTTGTCGTGCCGAACTGATCTAACCGACGCTCAATGGCATGCCCTTTCCCCGTACCTTCCGGCCAATCCTAAACGTGGACATCCGTTCGCTGACCATCGACGCGTGATCAACGGCATCTTGTGGCGCATCAAGCTGGGAACACCTTGGCGTGACATCCCTGAACGGTACGGGCCATGGCGCACATGTCATGACCGCCTCGCTCGTTGGGAACGAGACGACACATGGCTGCGAATCGTTCAGGCGCTTCAAGGCGTCACGGATACTCAGGGACACATCAACTGGGAAGGCGCGTCCATTGACAGTACCCACTTACGTGCACACCGCAGTGCCGTCGGTGCTCGCAAGCAATCCCCGCAGCATGATCCACGAGTGGTGATTTTGGAGGAGTGGCTGGGCCACTCCCGAGGTGGACGCACCACGAAATTGCACCTGTGTGCTGATGGAAATGCGCGTCCATTGAGCATAGTGCTGAGCGCGGGACAACGCGCGGACGGGCCGTTTCTGATTCCTGTCCTGGAGGCTATTCGTGTTCCAAGACCGGGGAAGGGAAGACCAAGGTCGCGACCACCAGTCATTCGCGTTGATCGCGCTTACGGTGCTCGAGTGTATCGCCGCCTTGTTCACGCCCGAGGGATTCGGTTCGTGTGTCCAGAGCGGGAAGATGCCAGACGGCACCGAATCAAGAAAGGCGCCCATGGTGGGTGCCCACCAGCGTTCGACGCAAACGCGTACAAGGGCAAGAACGTAGTGAAGCGGGCCGTGAATCGGCTCAAAGATTTCAGGGCAATCGCAACGCGTTACGAGAAACGGGGAAGGAACTTCATGGCCGTGATCCTGGTTGCGTGTCTTGTCCTTTGGTTGTGAGCGCCAGACACTGCCTCAGCCGCCATTCATCGTCAGTGTCCCGGTGGTGTCTTCAATGACTGGGGGGATCTTAAAACTGGTCACGAACGGCTGATCAACGTTGCCAAGAAGGTTGGTTCCAGCCACAAAGTGACATCTGCGGATGACTACGGGGCCCAGGTACCAGCAGTCGAAGAAGTTGACGAAATGGATGAACATACAGTCGGTCAGGACGAATGACGCAGGTGGTTCATTATGTCCACCGCACTCAAACGTGACCGGGCCATCAAATGTACACTCGATAAACTGCGCTCCTGCTCGAAAATATGTGGCCCAGCAAACGGTGGTGCCGAAATGACATCGTTCAAAGATGACGGAGTGATGGAAGACCAGGGATGAACTGTCGAGGGTGCCAATCCGGCTGTCTCGAGCGATGATCGGCACATGCACCTCGGTTTGGCCGTGGCCCACCAGGCTGTGGAAGTCAAGCGCTCCCAGGTGCACGTCTTGGAGCGGCTGACCAGATTGGAGAAGATCAAGGGCGTGTGACGCGTCGATGGCGTTCATACCATCAAGCGTAGAACAGAGGATTGCCGCACAGACCCTAGTGCATGACCACAGGCATATTCATAGCTATTCCTGAGTTGGATAGTGGCGCCTGAGTTTCTCCCGAGCTGCGGGTGTCGAGAACTACCAGCTCACGCGCACAGACCGCGCGTTACGGTCTGTTTCCCAGGCGTGGATTTCACGCTCGACGGCCTCTTTCTTCGCCAAGCGCTGACCCAGACACTGGCGTTGCAAGGCCGACCACTCCAATTCCGCCATGTTGAGCCAGGACGCATGTTTTGGGGTGTAGATCCACTCGAAGCGTCGGCGCAGCCGACGCGCTTCCTCCAGCGGAAGATGTTGATACAGCGCCGCTGGACTGTGCGTGGAGAGCTGATCGAGCACCAAAACGATCTTCTCGGCATCTGCATAGCGCCGCTCCAGTGCCTGGAGCCGCGCAGCGAAGTCCACATTGCCTCGTCGGCCGGTGACCGTCACGGTGCGTTGACCAGTGTGGGGTTCCAAGGCTACGAAGAAATTGACAGTGCCACACCGCTTGTATTCATGATCCACCCGTGCCGGAGATCCCGGCACAGGTGGGAGTGGGTCACGGACATGATCCAGCAACTGGTAGGACTTTTCGTCGAAGCAGATCACAGGTCGACATGAATCGTAAGGTTGAGCGTAGGTGTCCAGGGCGGTTTCCATGCGCCACACGAAGTCCGCACCTACCTGGGCTACACACCAACTTTGAACCTGCCACGGTTTGAGCGCGTTTTTTTCAGTGTTCGCCGCACCGTTTCGTCACTGATGCTGTCTACCACACCCAGCGTCACCAGACGATCGGCCAGCAGTTGCATCGTCCATGTCTCCCGCCCGTCTGGGGCCGAGCACACTTCGGCGATCAAGATCGCCGTTTGCTCCGCGTTTAGTTTGGGCGGCTGTTTAGGCCGTGCTTTCTCGTAGAGGGCGGCTTCCAGGCCGCCTTGGGTATACTTCCTGCGGATCGACGCGACGGTCGCGGGACTTACGCCCTGCCGCTCGGCGACGCCTCGATCAAGCAGGCCCCCATCGCTCAGAAGCAGGAGACGCGCGCGGGTCATGACCCGCGCACTATGCACACCTTTCCGAGTCATGTCCGTCAAGTGTTGCCGCTTGTCGTCGCTCAGCTGCACAACCCACTGTTTCTGTCGTCCCATTCTTCAATTTATCTGCAGGCATGCCTGTGGTCATGCACTAGGGCATCGACATGCTGGTGGACGTGCTACTCAAGGCCGCTGGCCTGCAGGGCACGCCGCTCCAGATGTTCCGCGTGGGCGCAAAGCTGGCCGTGGTGGCCCCCAACCTGCTGGACGGCGACGTTCACCTGTCCAGCGAGAACCTGGCCCGCATCAACAACGTCATTCTGGACCTGAAGAAAGCCGTAGGGCTGTAACCATGAAACGACTGCTCTTGCTCTGTGCCCTGACCATGACCGCCTGCGCCCCTATCGCCCAGCTGGCCCAGCCCGACGAGTCTGCCCGTCTGACCCAGGACGGTCTCTCGCTGCTGGTGAGCAACCCTGGCCCTGAATCGCTGACGGGTGACCCTTCCAGGAACATCCCAGGCGGTGTGCTGACGGTGGACGGCCTGGGCCTGACGCCGGATGACCAAGCTAAACAATGGTGCATGCTGAACAGCTCCGCCCGCTGGGACTGCTTCGTGCCCGAGGTCAAGGCCGGTGAACGCGTCCTGGTGACCTTCACGTCCGGCGTGATCAACGACGCAATGTTCACCGGGTACCGGGCCAGCAGGGGTGCGGTACCAGTGGTGTTGATGTTGAAATAGCGGAGAGAGCGCCGTTTCTGTACAGGTCTTGGACCACCTGGACAGAGCAATGGTGGGTGCTGGACTGCGCGACGACGATCCGCGCAAAAGTGACCTGGGCGCGCGTCTAAGCCACAAGCGCCTGCGGTTGCTCGGTCTGCTGCCCCGCTGCTCCACGGGGCTCAGCACAGATCAAGGGGGTTGATCTGCCATTTACACGATCCAAAAAGGTCTCGCTATCCATAGGGGGGAACAAAAATGAAACTCGGCCAACAGCTGACGACGTCGCTGTGATCGCGTGTGCTGACAAACCAGTTTGAGCCTTCGACCGCAACCGCAGCGCGGTAGCCTTCCATCAAAGCGAGATTCTGGTACGTTCCTGCGTCTTCTGACGCCGACAGGTGGTGGCTCAAGCCAGCTCCAGTGGCTTTGAGCACGGCCTCATGGCCAGTCCAGAGATCAAAAAAAGTGACGAGTCGATGTTGTTCAGCCGAGAACAATGTTGCCTGACTGGCGATGGAGAAGCGTTGAGCGGCAATCAGGTCCAGCTCTGGAAGCGGACGGACCTGCTCAAGATCAACGCCAATCCGACAGTCCCAGACGTGAGCCAGCAAAGCATGATCCCCTGATCGTGACAGGCTGAAGTGCAGCCGCCCCCCTTTGAGGTGTGGTTTGCCGAAGGGTCCAGTTCCAAAGGTCAAGGCATCAGGCTGTTGGCCTAAAACTCGGCCCAGAATGAGCCTCTTCAAAGCGTGGGTGATCACGTAACGATCTCGGTCGCGCGCGGAACGAAATGTCTGTCCTCTGGCTTTTTCATCCTCCGAGAGCAGCACGTTGAGGGCCGGGAGGCGATAGAGCCCACTTTCCAAATTCAGAAGCCAGACCGTCACTTCTGATTCGGGGACTCTGCTTTGCCGAACAGAAGAATGCATCCTCAGGTCTCGATACGGTCCACAACGGTTTGGCCCGCTGCTCGCAACTCGAAATTGATGTGATCAGCCAGCACCTGAACAGCCGGTTCGGTGAAGATGGACCCGTGGTCTCCAGGCAGCCCAATCGTTTTGTAGCCCTTGACGAAAAGCGCTTCCCAGCCCGCGATTTTGAGAGGATCGTGGACGGGTCTTTCATTCGCTTTGAAGAAGATCGCCTGAACGTCCAATGGACCTGCCCGATACGCGCGGGCAGCGGACAAGATGTCACGGTCGATGCGTTGACGGAGCCGGGTCTCCGCGTGGGCCGTGTCCTGGGCTTCTCTCTTTGTCCTGAGGTCACGCAGCCGGGTGGCGTATCTCGCGATCGACGCTGTGGGGGATTTCCTGAAAGCGGCCAGTTCGTTGGAAACCAAGTGGCTTGCCAGCCTGGACGGGGCCACGTTCTGTTGCGCGCTGCGAGGTGCATAGGTATCAACAATGATCAGGGCCTCGATCTCGTCTCCACGTGCCCTGAACTTCCGGGCAAGCTCATACATCACGAGCCCACCAAACGAATAGCCATATAGCCGATATGGCCCGCATGGCTGAATCGCTTTGATCTCTTCCAGGAAACACTCCGCCAGATCTTCAATGGTGAACGCCAGCGAATGGTCCTCCTGACGCTCCATGTGGGGGTTCAAACCATAGCTCTCCAGAGCCAGAAGATTGAAATGGTACACGCTCTGGCATTCGAGGAGAGGCTTTAACTGGCGAAGTCTGCCCTCGTCTATGCCATAGGCCTGATAGCAGAAGAGCGGTTTCGAGTCCTTCGAATCCTGTTGCCCCAAGACGAGGCCGGATTTGAAGTCCTGCTGTTCGATGCGCCGAGCAAATTCAGCGATGTTTGGAAACTGAAACACTGCGGCGACCGGCAAGCGGATGCCGAGGCGTTGCTCGATCTGCACGATGAGCCGCATGGCCAGGAGGGAATGGCCTCCGAGGCCAAAAAAGTCATCATGAATCCCGATGGGCGACTGGTTAAGCAGGTCTTCCCACAGGTCAACCAGCTGGCTTTGCAGCGGAGTTTGCGCCGGAACCCGAGACGGCTGAACAATCACCTCCGGTGCTGGGAGTGCCCGCCAGTCGAGTTTCCCGCTCGGGGTAAGTGGCAAGGCCTTCAGCACAACAAAATGGTTGGGCACCCAATGCCCCGGCACCTGGCTGGCCATCCAGACGCGCAACTCGTCAACATCAACCACACGACGCAGCACCAAGTGGGCGGTCAACACCTGCTGATCCTGACTGTACGCTCCCACCGTGCAGGCCTGAACCGCCGGGTGGCTCATGAGCACAGCTTCAATTTCGCTCGGTTCAACGCGCACACCACGAATTTTGAGCTGGCGATCCGTCCGGCCCAGGAATCGGAGCTGCCCCTCTGACGTCAGGGTCACCCGATCACCTGTCCTGTAACACCGGCCCTGACCGAATGGAAGCGTGACAAAGCGCTCGGCCGTGAGCCCGTCCTGGCGATGGTAGCCCGCGGCAACGCCAGCCCCGGCGACCAACAATTCGCCTGCCGTGCCGGGGGGCACGGGCCGCAACTGGCGGTCAACCACGTACGCCTGCATGTTCTGGATGGGCCGTCCGATCCGCTCTGGTGCCCCGGCCGTGATTTCGCATGCGGTGGCGTCTCCCGACACTTCCGTCGAGCCATATAGATTGAGCAACCGCGCCCCTGGCCAAGCCTCATGAAACCGTGAGATCAGCGTCTGGCTGAGCGCTTCCCCGCTCACCGTCCACAGCCGAAGGTTGTGCAGCCGCTGGGTGAGCCTGGGGCCAAAGTCGAGCAGCGCGCCGAGCAACGACGGCACCAAGACGATGCGGGTCACGCCCTGGACGCTGAGCAGAGTGGTCAGCCGCTCCGGATCGCGCACCACTTCATCGGGAATGATCACGCTGGGGACACCACGCAGCAGCGGTCCGAAGATCTCCCAGACACTGTCCACAAAGCCCAGGGCGGTTTTGTGGCACAGCACTTCGCCTGGCGCGAACGGATAGGTCTTCCACATCCACTCCAGCCGGTTGACCATCCCGCGGTGAAGGCCGAGCACGCCCTTGGGCGTTCCGGTACTGCCGGAGGTGTAGATGATGTACGCCAGCTGCTCGGGTGAGGTGGGGAGATCAGGGTTGTTCTCGACGTGGGGATCACCCAACAAGTCATCGGTATACAAGCGCAGCGGAGCTGTGGAGGGGAGCAGCCCCTGCAAGCCCCTGGTCGTGATCACGATCGGCGCAGCCGCATCCTCGAGGATAAAAGCCAGTCGGGGGGCCGGATGTGAGGGGTCCAGTGGGACGTACGTGCCCCCCGCCTTCAGCACCGCCAGGATGGCCAGGACGCTTTCAAAGGACCGGTTGAGGAACAGGACGACGGGCGTTCCAGGGGTCAGGCCTCTCTGGAGCAGCTGCCGGGCCAGCCGGTTTGGCCCGGCGTTCAGTGCTTGATAGCTCAGCTCCTGATCGCCCGCGCGCAGGGCCACGGCGTGTGGCGTGCGCCGGACCTGTTGCTCGAAAAGGCCATGCAGGCTGGCGTCGGGAAAGGGAGCCTGAGTGTCATTGAGCGCTTCAGTCAGGCGCAGATCGTCTGGGGTGAACAGGGACACCGCGTCCATCGGCTGGTCGGCATCCTCGGCCATGGCGGACAGCAGCTGCCGATACTGAGCCAGCAGCCGCTGCGCGGTGGTTGTGTCGAAGAGGGCGGTGTTGTATTCGAGGATGATTCGTTCTTCTCCCGGCAGCTCATGCACCGTGCAATTCAGCGCGATCTGAGCGCCGCCGCGGTCCAGGACCACAGGCGCAAATTGAATGTCCCCCATCTGCATCAGGGGCATCGGTACATTGATGTGGTTGAAGAGCACCTCAACTAAGGGGGCGCGGTTGAGAACGCGTGGCGGCTGAAGTTCCGCTATCAACTGGGCAAAAGGCATATCCTGGTGAATCAACGCCTCGATGGCGGTGGTCCGCACCTGCCCGAGCAGGTCACGAAAGGTGCGTTGACCAGTCAGATCGGTTCGCAGCACCAGGGTATTGACGAAGACACCAACGAGTTGCTCCAGTCCCTGGTGTTGTCGCCCGGCCATCGGCGTGCCCACTGCGACATCATCGCTCCCCGTCCAGCGCTGGAGCAGCACCTTGAAGGCGGTTAACATCACCATGAACAGGGTGGCATTCTCCGTTTGCGCCAGCTGGCGCAGGCGGCCCAGCATGGCCTGATCCAGGTCCAGGGTCTCAATGGCGCCTTTAAAGGTCAGCGTGGGAGGAGCCGGGCGGTCAAGCGGTAAATCAAGCGGGACAAGACCCTCAAGCCGGTTGATCCAGTACGTTCGCAACGCCTCGTAAACCTCACCACGAAGCCAGCTCTGCTGCCAATGGGCAAAGTCGCTGTACTGGAGAGGCAGATCAGGCAACCGCGGGACCTGCCCGAGGCTCAGCGTCTCGTAGCTGACCACTAGGTCCCTCATCAAGACACCCATGGACCAGGCGTCCGAATTGATGTGCGGCAGGTCAAGCAGCACCAGATGTTCCTCGGCACTTAATCGGTAGAGCGCCGCGCGGAAGACGGGGCCAGCTTCGAGATCAAACGGGTGGATCATGGTCTGCCCAATGGCCTCGAGGGCCAGATGCTCGCGCTGCTCGGCAGGCTGGTCACTCAAATCCAGGATCGGCAAGGTCAATGCTGGGGGGTGCAGGTGAGCGACCAGCCGCTCGCCTTGTTGAGAGAAGGTGGTCCGCAGGGTCTGGTGCCGTTCGAGAATGAGCCGCAGGCTCGCCTCCAGCCAGGTGACGGAGAGGGGTCCGCGCAGCCTTCCGACGCCCGCCACGTTGTAAGCGGTGCCGCCACGGTCCATCTGATGCAGCAGCCACATCCTCTCCTGCGCCGCCGACAGCATGGATTCGCTGCCCGGGGGTGCCGGCGACAGCTGGGGTAGGTTCAGGCCTGTGTTGCCGAGCAGCGCCGCCTGAACCTGCCGGACCATGCCCTCGAGGGTGGGTGCCTGAAAGAGAGCCGCCAGCGGAACGTCCACGCCAAAGGTCTCGCGCACACGGGCTGCCACCCGGATAACACCCAGCGAGTTGCCGCCCAGCTCGAAAAAGTGATCGTCGGCCTTCACTTGAGGGAGCTCCAGCACGGCCTGCCAGATGTGGGCCAGTTGCCCTTCGAGCACCGAAAGGGCGGGTGCCTCGAGCGCGGGTTGATGGCCTTTGAGAGGACTAATGCCCAGAATTTTCATCGGTCTTGCCCCTTACTGCTTTGGAAAGCTTAGGCGGAACTGGTCCCCGATTCACGCAGAAAGAGTGTGCGCGCGTGTAGACGTCGGATCTTTCCCGTCTCCGTCCGTGGGATACTCCCCGCCTCGACCAGAACCACGCTATGAACGGGGAGCAGGTAGCGTTCGCCAATCAGCCGCCGGACGGCCGAGGCCACCTGTTCAACGTCAAGGCCCGCCTGATCAGGACGCACTTCATGCACCAGCACCAGCTGCTCCTCGCCGTCCACCGGAATCGAGAACGCGGCGCTGCTGGCGGGCAGAAGGGCGGAATGCGCCGTCTCAGCCGTTCGCTCCAGGTCCACCGCGTAAAGATTTTTGCCGCGCACGATCAGCATTTCCTTGAGACGGCCGGCCACGTACAGTTCCCGCTCGTGGAAGAACCCCAGATCGCCGGACCGCAGGTACGGCCCCTCGCCGCCGCTGAGCTGGGCCTGAAAGGTGAGGGCGGTCGCTTCAGGCTGATGCCAGTAGCCGTCCGCCACCTGCGGTCCCCGGATCCAGATCTCGCCAATCTGATCGTCACCACAGGGCCGACAGGTGTCGGGGTCAACAATCACGATCTGTTGACCGGGCACGGTCTGTCCGCACCCCACCAGGACACGGCCTGATCCCGAGGTCGTCACACGCACCTGGCCCTGTTCCAAGGCCTCGGCGTCGACCCTGAGTGTGATGGGTTTGGGCGTCTGTGGCTGCACGTCGAAGGTGCCGATGCTCTCCGACAGTCCATAGGAGGTGTAATACGCACTGCGCTGAAAACCGAAAGGAGCATACGTTTGCGCGAACTGATCCAGCGTCTCGATGCGGATCGCTTCGGTGCTGAGGACAGCGATCTTCCAGGCACTTAGGTCCAGATCCTGGCGATCTTGCGGCTCAATCCGGTCGACGCACATCTGGAAAGCGAAGTTCGGGGCGCCGCTCGAACCGGCCCGGAAGCGCGTCATCGCCTGCAGCCACCGAACGGGCCGTTCAATCACTTTGGACGTGGGCAACACCACCGCCTGAATCTCCATATACATGGGCTGCAGGACGCTGCCAAACAAACCCATCAGATGTTGCAGCGGAAGCCAGTTGACTGTCGCGCCCGACGTATCGATGGCAGCCATGAGGTCGGCCAGCCCGCCGAGTCGGCGCAGAATGTGTCCATGCGTCATCATCACGCCGCGCGGCAGGCTGGTGGAGCCTGAGGTATACAGCAGCGCGGCGAGTGACTCGCCGGTGATGGCCGGAGGTGACCAGTCCGACACGTTGCCTGATGGGGCGTCCGTAAAAACCATCGGCAGGGCCCCGGCGACGCCCGAGGCTTCCAGCATCGGCTTCAGGTAGTGACCAAAACCCGTGGTCGTGAGCAGCACGCTCGGCTGGGCGTCGGTCATCAGCGAGACGAGATCATCGCTCGGCTGACCTGGCCGGGGCGGAATCAGGGGCACGGCCACCAGCCCCGCGTACAGCACCCCGAAAAAGGCAGGGATAATGTCAATACCTTCACCGAAAAGCAGGATGGCCCGGTCGCCGGGGTTGAAGCGTTGTTGCAACTGCGCGGCCAGGAGCCGGGCCTGTTCGTGCAGCGCCTGGTGACTCAACTGGACTTCCTGGGTTTCTCCGTCCGTAAGATAAATCAGGCCGTGCTCAGGGGTGGTCTGGGCACGGTCCACAAGGAGATCAACGAGAGTCACCCAGGGTGACGGGCTTGAAGCCTGACCAGTTTTCATCTGGACTTAAGTTAGAGTCCTGATCAGGAACCTTTCAAGCATTCTGACCTTTAGCCTTCAGGAGAAGCGGGTGAGGACACTTGGGGCGAACAGGACTTCCCTGGACCCTACTGCTCCTCCTGACGAAGCCGAGCCAGAACACCTGGCACGGCGTCCTCCCAGTGACCGGCTCAATACGCAAGTGATGCAGCAGCGTCGAAATCCCGCTCGCCCTCGCTCTGCGGCCAGCCGCCGTGAGAGGCACACCGACACTCTCCCACACGGCCCGCGCCTGCAACGCTCTTGGGGTCTCCTAGAGGAGTCCAAAAATCAACAAGGTCTGGAGCTGGGCGGACTGCCCAGGCTCCAGAACAGGCAGCAGAGGCTTGCCATGGTGATCAATGCCCACGGATCGTTCCAGCAGGTGCGAGGCAAACCGTGCCAGGGTGTCCGGCAACGCCCGCAGGTACAGGTCAAGGCCAACCGTGAGGCCATCGGCAGGCCGAACCCAGGCCTGATCTTCAGCCAGCACTTCCACTCCCTCACCGGCGATCCGAAGGGCAGCGGTGCTTTTGCCTGCGCTGCTCACGCCGGTCAGTCCTACGGCCCTGTGGCAGTTCATCAGGACCGCGGCGTGGAGCATCAACCAGCCGCCCGCCCGGTGCACTTCCACCAGCGCCAGCAGCCACAGGTCCGGGTGAAAACCGATGTCGCCTTCTGACCAAAATGAAATCCCCCGCACTAGACGGGGGAATTTAGTGGTGGATCGTGTAGGAATCGAACCTACAACCCGCTGATTAAGAGTCAGCTGCTCTGCCAATTGAGCTAACGATCCAGAGCAGAGCGAAGTATAGCAGCTCTCTATGGCCTGTCAAGCTGCGCCCGCACGCCCGCCGCCAGATACAGACTGCCCGTGACCAGCAGCGTCCCGCCGGAGGGAGTCAGCGCCAAGGCGCGGGCCAAAGCGTCAGCGGGATCAGGGCACTCCTCGCCACCATAGCGGGTCGCCAGAGCGCGGGGTGACGTGGCCAGATCGCCAGGAGCGGTGAACACCCGCAGCGGGGCCACGGGCAGCAGCGGGGCCAGCGTGGCGTCCGTGTCCTTGCGCGCCAGATTGCCGAACAACAGGACATCGACATGCGGCACCGCCAGGGCAAGCGCGTGGGTGGCGTGCGGATTGTGCGCGCCGTCCAGCAGTACGGTCTTGCCGTCCACGTTCAGACGTTCAAGACGGGCCGGGTGACGGGCCTGCAAGGCTGCCTCCACCCCCGCGTCATGCCCCAGCATCCGCAAGGTGGCGACAGCCAGCGCCGCATTGGCGTGCTGGTGTACTCCCTCCAGGGCGGGCGGATGCGGCAGCGCGAACAGTTCCGGGTGGGTCCGGGGCGTCAGCAGCGGCGCGCCTCGCTCCCGGGCCACCGCCCGCGCCACGTCCAGTGCGTCACCGCTCGCAGTGGTCAGCAACGGAACGCCGGGCTGGGCCGCTCCGGCCTTGTCGCGGGCAATGTCGGCCACAGCGCTGCCCAGCACGCTGGTGTGATCCAGGTCCACGTTGGTCAGGGCCACCGCCACAACATGGCCCAGCGCGTGGGTGGCGTCGCTGATGCCGCCCACACCAGCTTCCATCACCGCCAAGTCAACGCCATCCTCAGCGAAGACCTGACAGGCCAGGGCCAGCGTTAGATCGAAAAAAGCAGCGTCCGGCGCGTGCACCCTGGCCCAATCGATAAATTCCTGTGTCCGCGCCGGGGCGAGGTTGACGCCGTTCACCCGGATGCGTTCCTCGTAGGCGTGCAGGTGCGGGCTGGTAAAGCGCCCCGTCCGGACGCCAGCGGCGATCAACCCCGCTTCCAGCATGGCGCAGGTGCTGCCCTTGCCGTTGGTGCCGATCACACGGACTGAGCCAAACCGGGTGTCCGGCGAGCCCAGCGTGTCCAGCAGGGCCCGCACTCCCCCCGGCCCGCGCGCCCGGCCCGCGCGGGTCCGGGAATACAGCCAGTCATAGTCGGGCGCCGTCACAGGCCAGAGGCTAGCGCGTCCGGGTAGCATGCGGGGCGTGAGTGAAACACCGTCCGTGAGTCAGACACCGCCCCCGCGCCTGGGCGTGGTGATGGGCAGCCGCAGTGATTTTCCGACGATGGAGGCTGCGCTGGAGGTGCTGGCCGCCCTTAACCTCCCTTACGAGGTGCGCGTGCTGTCCGCCCACCGCACGCCGCAGTTGCTGCCCAGCTACGCGGCGCGGGCCGAGCGCCTGAACTTCACCTGCATCATTGCCGGGGCGGGCGGCGCGGCCCACCTGCCGGGGATGCTGGCGGCCTTCACGCGGGTGCCGGTGCTGGGCGTGCCGGTGCAGAGCCGCGCCCTGAGCGGCCTGGACAGTCTGTACAGCATCGCGCAGATGCCGGGCGGCGTGCCGGTGGCCACCTTCGCCATCGGCACGGCAGGCGCGAAGAACGCCGCGCTGTTCGCCGCCGCCATGATCGCGGTCACCGATCAGGAGGTCAGAGACCGGCTGAACATTTACCGCCAGCAGCAGACGCAGGCCGTGCTGGACGAGCCATTCTTCGAGGGTCACCCCAGGGCAGGAGCGGAATGACTCCCGCCGCACCACAGCTGGGCATTCTCGGCGGCGGGCAGCTGGCGCAGATGCTGGCGCTGGCCGCCCTGCCGCTGGGCGTGCGCGTGACCATGCTGGAGCCGGATGACCAGGCCCCCGCACGGCTGTGTGCCACGCACCTGCACGCCTCCTACACCGACGCGGCGGGACTGGACGCGCTGGCCGCCTGCGACGCGGT
This sequence comes from Deinococcus humi, assembly GCF_014201875.1. Taxonomy (NCBI): domain Bacteria; kingdom Thermotogati; phylum Deinococcota; class Deinococci; order Deinococcales; family Deinococcaceae; genus Deinococcus; species Deinococcus humi. Next base: position 263,916 of record NZ_JACHFL010000001.1, read on the forward strand.
GACGCTGGAATTCGAGAACGTCCCGGTGGCCGCCCTGACCGCGCTGGAAGGCCGCGTGCCGGTGCGTCCGGGCCGGGAGTTGCTGGAACGCAGCAAGCACCGCGCCCGTGAGAAGGAAGCCCTGCGGGTGGCCGGGGCGCGAACGGCTCCGTTTGTGGTGATCGAGACCGGGACCGATCTGGATGGCGCGCTGGTACGGATCGGCGGACCGGGCATCCTCAAGACCTCCGAGTTGGGATACGACGGCAAGGGGCAGGCGCGCGTCTCGGACGAGGCTGGACTGCAGGCCGCCTGGGACGAAATGGGGCGCGTTCCATGCGTGCTGGAAGGTCTGGTGCGATTCGAGCGCGAGGTCAGTCTGGCGGTGGCCCGCACGCCGGACGGTCAGGTGGCGTTCGGACCACTGATCGAGAACGTCCACAGGAACGGCATTCTTCGCACCAGCCTTTTCTTAGAGGGAGACCCTCACGAGGCGCAGGCACGCGAGATCGCCGGGCGGGTGGCCTGGGCCTGGGGCCTCGAAGGGCTGATGACGCTGGAATTCTTCCAGCTTCCAGGCAGTGAGCTGCTGGTCAATGAGGTGGCTCCGCGCGTCCACAACAGCGGCCACCTGACGCAGGACGGCAGCAGCGTCAGCCAGTTCGAGGCTCAGGTCCGGGCGGTGCTGGGCCTGCCGCTGGCCGACTGGCGGCCCCTCCTCCCGTGCGCGATGGTCAACATCATCGGGATGGAGGGCACAGACGGGCAGCCCCTGGAGCCGGACTGGGCAGGCATCGACGCGCTGCCCGGCACGCGGCTGCACCTGTACCACAAAGCCTGGCGCGCCAGGCGCAAGCTGGGACATGTCAACCTCGTCGCGCCTGACGCCCGGATACTGCGGGAGCGGCTGGCACAGCTCGAACGCCTGATCCCCTGAGATCCTTCAGGACGCAAACATCGGCATTCACAGCCCTATCGCCGCCTTGGCGGACCGGACAGCACCAGCGATCGCGGCCACCCCACTATTCTGCCTGGCATGACCGCCCCACCTGTGCCCACCGAACTCCGCACGCCCCGGCTCTGGCTGCGTGCCCCACGCGAGCAGGATGCCGGGGCGGTTCATGCCGCCGTTCACGCCTCGCTGCCCGAACTCCAGCCCTGGATGGTCTGGGCCCAGCAGCCGGATGATCTGGCGGGCACGGCCCGGAACCTGCGCGAGGCTGCCGAGCGCTACGCCGCCCGCGAGGAACTGCGCCTGCTGGTCTGGAACGCGGACGGCAGCGAGTTGATCGGCAGCAGCGGCTTTCACGCCCTGAACTGGAGCGTGCCGAAGGGCGAGATCGGCTACTGGATCGCCAGCGCCCACACGGGCCAGGGCCACGCGCAGGAGGTGGCCGGGGCACTGACCGAATTCGGGCTGAACACGCTGGGGCTGCGCCGCATCGAGATCCGCTGTGACAGCGCCAACGAGCGCAGCGCCCGCATTCCGCGCAGGCTGGGGTACACCCTGGACGCCACCTTGAAGAACAACGCCGTGGCGGCGGATGACCCGAATCAGCTGCGCGACACGCTGGTCTTCAGCGTCGTCCGCTAGAGCGGGTCAGGGGGTGATGCGCGTACCCGCCTCCCCGCGCACTGCCGCCGCCAGCACCCCCGCGGTCATGCCGCTGGCCACCGTGGCGAACGGCGCGCCGAGGTCGAGGGCGTCCAGTGCGGCGCGCACCTTGGGAATCATGCCCCCGGCGATCCACCCTGCCGCAATACCCTCCTCGACCTCGGCGCGGCTCAGCTGGGCGGCGCGGCTTTCAGGGTCAGGATAGTGGCGGTACACCCCGTCCACGTCGGTCAGAAAAATGATGCCCTCCCCCAGCGCCCCGGCCACCGCCCCGGCAGCCGTGTCAGCATTGATGTTCAGCGCCTCGCCGTCCGGCCCCACGGCGACGCAGCCCAGCACCGGGGTGATCCCCGCGCCCAGCAGGGTCCGCAGCAGCCCGGCGTTTACCCCGGTCACGCGTCCCACCCGGCCCAGCGCGGGATCGAGAACCTCAGCCCGCAGAAGTTCGCTGTCGCGGCCCATCAGGCCCACCGCCCCTCTCACTTCCTGGCTGAGGCGCTTGTTCAGGGCGCACAGCGCCATCTCCACCACATCCATCAGTTGGGGTGGTGTGACGCGCAGGCCGTTCCTGAACTCGCTGCTCAGACCACGCGCCGTCAGCTCACGCTCAATGAATGGGCCGCCGCCGTGGACCACCACAGGGAGGTATTGATCGCGCAGGGCCGCAATCTCGGCGGCCACTGCGCGGCGCAGTTCGGGGCTTTTCATGGCGTTGCCGCCGTATTTGATGACCATGCACAGAGTGTAATTGTCGACTGTCCCGTCGGGCACGGTCAGAACAACGGCAGCTCCGTGGACAGGCGTTGCTTGCCGCTAGTCGCGCCGCAGCGAACGCCACACCAGCGCCGCTCCGGCAACGGCGAGCGTGCCCAGCACAAGGGTTTTCAGGGGATCACGGGTGCCGGCCTGCGGGAGCGTGACTGGCACCGGGTGATTGAGATACCAGCCGCGCACGGGCCGCGCCGCCTCGTCGAAGTTGCGTGCGAGGCGGGCCAGGGCAGCGTCCATATGTGTTCCGGCCATGGGATGCCCGTGTCCGGTGGCTGCCAGCGCAGGGCTGAGCGCCGCGAGGGCACGCACTGATTCGCGCGCCGCGTCCCAGTTGGGGGTGTAATACGCGGGAGGGCGGTGAACCAGGACAGGCTTCAGCGTCAAGGCGCCCACCGCCGACTCCTGCTTGGTGGTGACGAAAGCATCTCCGGCTATCAGGGTGCGGTCGGACTCGCGCCACAGGGAGACATGACCGACGCTGTGTCCCGGCGTATGCAGCCAGCGCCAGTCGGGCAGGAACGGCACGCCACCCCCCTCAGGCAGAGCCTGAATCTGAGGACGGAAATCGAACGGACCGGGGACAAAGGCGGGTGAGAGCAGGCTCATCAAACCGCCCACGGTGGGATCCGGGAACGGATACGGCACCTGGCCTGTCAGATAGGGCAGTTCCAGCGGATGGGCGTACACCGGCACCTTCCATTCCTCGAGCAGGTCATGCAGGCCGCCGATGTGGTCGAGATGTCCGTGGGTCAACACGATGGCCGCAGGCGGCCTGCCCGCGTGGTGTTTCTCGATGGCGGCGCGAATCATCGGGGCGGTCAGAGGCATCCCCGCGTCCACCAGCACCCAGGGTTCTCCGGGCAGGCCCAGCAGGTAGGCATTCACCATGGGCAGCCGCACCCGGACCACATCGGGACGGAGCAGCTGAGTCCCGCCGAAAGTGGAGACCGACGGCGCAGGCGGGCGAATCTGGTCGCTTGGGAATGGTGGCGTGTCAGGCGTCTGGCTCATGGGCACATCCTCTCGGGCTCAGGGAGAAACTTCGGGTGTTTCTCCCATGCTAGGGAACCCTCGTGAGGAGCGACTTGCGCCCGGCCTAATCCGGCCTTAAGTGGTCCCGGACCCCGTTTGAGGGCGACTGCTCAACAGGCCGGTCCTGTGGCCTAGGCGAACTGGCGCTGCATCAGCAGGATTTTCAGCTCGTGCGGACTGGTGGCGGTGGCCATGGCGTCCTCGGTGGACATGTGGCCGTCCTGCACCAGCCGCGCCAGATGCTGATCGAAGGTCTGCATGCCACGGGCGCCGCCCTCCAGCAGGGCCTGCTTGATCTCCTCGGTGCGGTCCGGGTCCTTGATGCACTCGCGGACGGTGGGCGTGCCCAGCAGGATTTCCATGCCCAGCACCCGGCCCCCGCCCTGACGCGGCAGCAGACGCTGGCTGACGATGCCCACGACGCTCTCTGAGAGGCCCTGGCGCACCTGGAGCCGTTCGTGCGGCGCGAAGAAATCGATAATGCGGTTGACCGTGCGAACAGCGTCCTGGGTGTGCAGCGTGCTGAAAACCAGGTGCCCCGTCTGCGCGGCGCTCAGCGCGGCTTCCACCGTTTCCTTGTCACGCATCTCGCCAATCAGGATCACGTCGGGGTCCTGGCGCATGCTGGCGCGCAGGCCCGCCGAGAAACTCAGGGTGTCCATGCCCAGTTCACGCTGGCTGATCATGGCCATGCGGTCGCGGTGCAGCACCTCGATAGGATCTTCCAGGGTCACGATGTTCACCGGCTGCGTGGCGTTGATGTGATCGATCATGCTCGCCAGCGTGGTGGTCTTGCCCGAGCCTGTCGGGCCGGTCACCAGCACCAGGCCGCGCTCATGCTGGGTCAGTTCCGTGAAGGTGTTCTCGGGCAGCCCCAGTTGCTCGAAGGTGGGAATGGCCTTGTCCTCGATCACGCGCATGATCAGGCCGACCGTGCCGCGCTGGTAGTAGGCGTTGACCCGGAAGCGCGCCAGCCCGGCGATGCCGTAGGCGAAATCGGCCTCGCGGCGGTCCTGGAACTGTTCCCACATGGCCCCCGGCATCATCTCGCGCGCGAAATCGGCGACGTGCTCAGGGGTCATGCGGCCCTCGCCGTAGCGCTTGATCGAACCGTTGACCCGTCCTGCCGGGGCGCTGCCCGCCCGCAGGTGAATATCGCTGGCCCGGTCGCGCACGATGGCCGTCAGGATGGAATTGAGAATACTCATCTGGTCACCCTCATCTGAGGCCAGATTAGGGGTCAGGGTCTTACAGTTTTCTGCGTGGCTGGGCGGGCGAATTTCGCCCTCAGCAGGGTGGGCGAAGCCTCTCATACAGGGCTGGCCGAGTGGTCGGCACACTGTTCTGGACACCCTTTTCCTGGAACACTCCCTCAACGGACGGCAAAGACCGGGCCATGGCAGAACAGGCGGAGTGGTGTTCCAGAGCCGTTTTCTCGCCTTTAGTCGCCCGGCCTGCTCCGCGTGTTTGAAAGGTGTAAAGGCCCGTCGGCCCCACGCTCAGGAGGGCGCGGCTTCCGGCATGACCTGTTCCTCGGCCCGGCCACCGTCTTTCTCGCCGCGCAGCTTGCGGCTTTCCAGGTCCGCATGCTGGTTCAGGTAGCGGAGCCAGGCCTTGGCCGTCAGTGGCCCAAGGCCGTTGTGATTCACGGTGGCCCCCTCCTCCGGAGGGTTTGCATGCAGTTGCCGGGCCAGATCCACGGTGCCGGCACGGGTCTGCGACAGCAGGTTGCGCAGATCGGTCAGGCTGGCGTCCTGCGCGGGGCGGTAGGCGTGGTAGGTGTCGGACCCATACGGCTGCCGTCCCAGCGCCACCCGCAGGCGGTTCTGGCCCCAGCGCTCGATGCCGATGATGTGGGACAGCACCTCGCGGTTGGCCGGGGTATCGGCCGCACGCGCGGCGCGTCCGGCCAGCGCGATGCCCCCGCGCTCCAGGCCCTGGCCCAGGTCGGTGTAGCTGCTGCGCCCGGCAGGGGCTTCCAGCACGCGCGAGACCACGAACTCCTTGACCTCTTCCTTGCGCTGGCGGGCCAGGTACGCGGCCCCGGCGGCCAGCCCCACCCCGGCCACCGTGATCAGGGCTGGAACGAGGGCCTTGCTGCTACTCGACTTGGTCATGGTGCAGTGTACGCGGCCCGGGGCCGGCAGGTTCCCGCCGGGTCACTCGTGAACCCTTAGCGAACTGGAGGCTCCACCACCCCGTCCGGCGTGCCGATCAGGGTCACGTACGAGTCGGCGGCACACGGCAGCGTGGGCGCCAACATCAGCGGGTGGGCCAGGGTCAATTCTGGCAGGCCCATTCCCACGCCGCGCGCCGCCCAGCCGAAGCCCTTGCCCAGCCGCGCGCCGTTCCGCCCAAGCGCCACGCTGGCGATCACGGCGGCCTGCGCGTCTTCCAGCGAGGGCCTGTCTGGTACGAAGAGCGCCGGCTCACCCACTCCCGGCATGGCACTCAGGCGGGCGCCCGCCGGGTCGGTCAGCCGCCAGTACCACACCCCCCCGCGCTGGCCCACCTTCTTCTGGTTGGGCACGTACAGCGTCATGCCCGCGTCCAGCGCCAGCTTTCGCAGCGGGTACAGCGCGCGGTCCGGCCCGACGATCAGCGTCCGCAGTCCGGCCACCTGCGGGTGTGCCAGCAGATGGCGCGCCGCCTGCCGGGCACGGGTGAAATTGGGATGATGACCGTGCGGCGGCAGCGGGTATGCACAGGCCCGCGCCCGCAGCAGCGCCGTCCAGAGCTGTTCCCGGTACGCGCCGGGGGTGATGGGACCGTCCATTCTCCGGCCCAGCGTAACGTCCGCTGCCACTGGGAGCGAGCACTGCGCCGTTCAGTTCCGCCGGTGAGGGGGGTAGAGGCCGATCAAGCTGACTCCAATCCCTAAGAATCTCTCGGCGGCCTGCTGGAGGAATGAGACAGCACCCACTGCGGGCAGTGTCCCGGCTAAACTCGGTGCATGACAGTGGTGCGGGTGGCGGCGGCGGCGTATGGGGTGGACTTCCTGCCCGACTGGGCCGCCTATGAAGCGAAGATCGCGTCGTGGGTGGCCGAGGCGGCGGCAGCGGGGGCGGAACTGCTGGTGTTCCCCGAGTACGCCGCGCTGGAACTGGTGGCGCTGCTGCCCGCCGAACTGCGGCACGACGTGCTGGGGATGAGGCCCGCCCTGCAGCTTTTCCTGCCGGAGTTTGTGGGCCTGCATGCCCGGCTGGCACGGCAGTACGGCGTGTGCCTCGTGGCGGGCAGCTTTCCGGTCCAGGTGGGTGAGAGCTTCGTCAACCGCGCGCACGTCTTCGCGCCGGACGGCCGCTCTGGCTGGCAGGACAAGCTGCTGATGACCCGTTTCGAGGCGGAGGAATGGCAGATCTCGCCGGGCGAGGGCGTGCGCGTCTTCGAGCTGAGCTTGCGCGGGGGCACAGAGTTGCGCTTCGGGGTCGCCACCTGTTACGACAGCGAATTTCCCGGTCTGGCCCGCCGGGTGGCGGAAGGCGGCGCGGAACTGCTGCTGGTGCCGTCCTTCACCGGCAGCCGCGCCGGGTTCACCCGTGTGCGGGTGGGCAGCATGGCCCGCGCACTGGAAGGGCAGTGCTACGCGGTCCATGCCCCCCTGATCGCGGACGCGCCGTGGTCCTATGCCATAGAGGACGCCGTGGGCCGCGCCTCCATCTACGCCCCCGCCGATCATGGCCTGCCTGACGATGGCCTTGTCGCCGAGGGGGGCTGGAACGCGCCGGGCTGGCTGATCCACGACCTCGATCTGGCCCTGACCCGCCACGTGCGCGCCGACGGCCATGTGCTGAACTGGCGGGACCGGACGGCGGCCTCAACGCGGGCCACCCCTGCCGAAGTCGTGACCCTGGGGGCCAGCGTTGGCGTCTGAGCCGCAGGTTCGGAAGCTGGGGGAAGGGGACACCGCCCTGTACCGCGAGGTGAGGCTGGCCGCCCTTCTCAACGACCCGGACGCCTTCATCACCACCGCCGCCGAGTTCCAGGCGAGGACGCCCGAGTCGGTGGCGGCTCAGCTGCGGCCACGGCCCACGCTCGTCAACTTCGGCGCGTTCGTGGACGGCGCCCTGATGGGCCTGCTCTCTCTGGCGCGCGAGGAACGGCCCAGATTGAAACACAGGGCGAGTATTTTTGGCGTCTCGGTCGCACCAGAGGCCCGTGGCCAGGGTTGCGGCGACGCGCTGCTGCGGGCAGCCCTGGCCCACGTACAGACCTGGGAGGGCGTGACCTCGGTCCACCTGTCCGTGACCGAGACACAGGCTGCCGCACGGCGCCTGTACGAGCGTCACGGCTTCCAGGTCTGGGGCACGCAGCCCGACGCCGTTCGGGACGACCAGGGGCGGGCCCTGATCGAACATCACCTCTGTCTGTTGCTTGAAGACCCGTCCGCCTGAGGCCACAAAAGCCAGCGCCGGACCCTCGTCAAAGAGTCCGGCACTGGCTTGAGATCTGGTGCTCGGGATGGGACTTGAACCCACACAGCTAAGCTACACGCCCCTCAAGCGTGCGCGTCTACCAATTCCGCCACCCGAGCAGACGATGAAACGAGGGCAGAAGCAATACTAGGGGTGACCCCTGCCCATGTCAAGACACGGGCCCTCCAGCTGTGGTATCGTCCTGTGCCGCCGCGAGCGGTTCGGCCCATGCCCGGTCACCGGGAATGGATTTTGCCGGAGCTGCTGCGCGCGGGACTTCAAACAAGAGAGGGAACATTCATGATCGACAAGAAAGCCACCATCGAGGCCCACGCCAAGAGCGACAAGGACACCGGCAGCACCGCCGTTCAGGTCGCCCTGCTGACCGCCCGCATCAACAACCTGGGCGCCCACCTGGCCGAGAACAAGAAGGACAAGCACGGCCAGCGCGGCCTGCAGCTGATGAACGGCCAGCGCCGCCGTCTGCTGAAGTACCTGGAGCGCACCAACTACGACGAGTACATCGCCCTGACCGATCAGCTCAAGATCCGCCGCGGCCAGCGCATCGTCCGCTAAAGACTGCTTCAGGCAAACCGCCGCCCCGTCTTCGGGGCGGCGGTTTTTTGTGGCTTTCTAAGAGCTGCCGCTCAGCGGTCACTCTCAGCGGTGCGGCGGCGGTCCACAACGCTGGTCCAATCCCCACCCCTGACCGGAATCACGCCGGGACGCTTCATGCGCTCGGCCAGGGCGTAAAGGTAAACCCATGCGGGCAGCGTCTCGCCACCTTCCAGCGTCAGCGTGACCTGCTCACGGGTGTACAGGGGCGGCGTCTCGGCCACGCCCTCCAGCTCATCCAGAAACGGCAGCGCCAGCGGCCAGTCGGTGGGCGCGTAGGTCAGGGCAAACCCGCGGACCGCCTCTTCCCCATCGCCGGGAACGACGGCGGGATACGCTTCCGGCCACAGGTGCAGCAGGCGGTGGCCCCACAGGACCGCGGGGCGGGCCTGAAAATGCCCCCCAAGCGCAGCGATATGGGCGTTGCGCTCGCCGGGCATCAGCGTGCCGTAAACAAAGACGGTGGTGGGGGGCGACTGGGACACGCCCAGAACTGTAGCGTCCGCGCCCGGCCCTTCAGAGCCGCACGCCGCGCGGCTGGTGAAAGTAGACACGGCCCACCACCGTCACCTCCTCGGGCTTGACCGGCGGGTGATCGGGGTTGTCGCTGGTCAGCCACAGCGCCCCCCCGTAGCGCCGGAGACGTTTGACGGTCAGGCCCAGACCCGAGACATGCAGCACGTACACCAGCCCCTCGCGCAGGTCCAGATCGCCCGGATCGACGTAAATCCGGTCACCGGGCCGGATGCCCCCGCCAGCGGTGGTCATGGACTCGCCGCCCACCTCCAGCACCAGCATGCCGGGGCGGTGATCCCGCACGGGGACCAGTTCGTGGTCGATGACGCTGGCGGGGTCCTCGGTCACGGGCAGCCCCGCGCTGGCCAGCGCGCGCACCGGTACGCGCACCAGTTCCAGCACGTGCAGGGCCTCATCGCTGGGAGCGGCCTGCAGCAGCGGCAACCCGGTGCGGGCCACCCACTCGCCCGCCGGAATCTCCAGCGCGCGGCGCAGCGCGTCCTGGCGGGCCGGGGTCAGCGCCCCCAGCGGGCGGGTGCCGCGTTCCAGACGGCTCAGGTACGGCTGCGTGACGCGCCCGGCCTGCCCGCCGTGGTCCAGCGTGCGGGCGCTGACCTCCCCCTGCTGCAAATTCAGGGCCGCGCGCCGCGCCCCCAACCAAGCTGCCAGTTCTGGAGAGGGTAGTTCGCCCGTCATGCGCCAAGTTTAACGGGAAGCCCAAAATCTACGGGAATCCAGATCACTTGTAATATGCCTGTAGACATAATAGGCTATGGCTCTGAAATACGCCTAAAGCAGAATGGGGCGTCCGTTTCCGTCCTCAGCCGTTCCACCGGAGGTCCGCATGTCCGACAGCTCCCCTGTTCCCGCCTCGCTGCTGATCCTGGCCCCCCTACTGGGTGCGGCCTTCGTGGCTGGCGGCATCACGCAACTGGCGCGGCTGCTGGGCCAGGACGAGACGCCGCGCGCCCGCGCAGTGGCTGCCCTGGCGGTGGCCGCTGGCATTGCTGCCCTGACCGTGGTGGCCCTAATGACCGTGACCCTGCCCCCCGACCCGTCCCCGGCCCTGCTCCTGGCGGCCGCCTGCGTGACTGGCTGGAGTGGCCCCGGCATCCTGGCGCGGCTCGGCACGGTGATCGAGCGCCGCCTGGGTCTTTCTCCCTCCCCCACCGTGTTCGGGCCAGAACCCGGGCCGGACGAGCGGGAAGGGCGCGGGCCGGCATAGACGAGCCCACACCCGTGCCTTACCCGGTGAAATGCAGGGAATCTGACCGTTGACCGGGCCAGGAAGCCAAGATGGAAAGTCCCGCCACAGACCCTTCACCCCATCACAAGCACAATGAATCATGACCGCCGAGACTGACCGTCTCCCGCGCCGGGATGTCCGGGGCCGGGACTCCAAACCACGCTCTTTCCTGCTGTCCGCGCTGTTGCTGGGCAGCCTCTGCCTGTCGAGCGCGCAGGCGTTGCAGGGCCTGCCGCTGACCGCCCAGAAACCAGCCCAGAGCAGCACGGACAGCACTTCCAGAAACACCCCCAGACCGCTGACCGACGCCGAGCGGCAGACCCTGAGGACGCTGTTCAGCAAGGTCCGGCCCGCCACCCTGCGCATCGAGCAGTGCGACCTCAACAAGCCGGGGGCCTGTGACGATCCCGACGGCATCGGCTCCGGCGTGCTGATCTCCGCGGACGGGCTGGCGCTGACCGCCTACCACGTAGTGGAAGGTGCGCCCAAATTGAGCGCCCAGACGGTGGACAAGAAGCGTTACGCGGTGGAAATCGTGGGCTACGACGACCAGGACGATCTGGCGCTCCTTCGGGTCTCCGTGCCGAAGGGCACGCCCTTCGTGCCGCTGGCCGCTGCGCGTCCCAGCGTGGGCGACGCGGTGCTGGCGGTCGGCAACGGTGGAGGCAGCTTCCTGCAATCCAAGTCGGGCCGTCTGACGGGTCTGGATGCCAACGCCGGACCCGGCGGGGCCACCTTTCCCCCTGGAACCTTGCAGATGAGCGCGCCGCTGGTGCCCGGTGACAGCGGCGGTCCGATCCTGAACACCAAAGGCGAACTGACCGGGATCGTCAGCTACATCAGCATCAGCCGGAACACCGGGCCGGCCTCCTTCGCCGTGCCGGTCACGGCCAGCGACGCCCGGCTGGCGGACCTGCGCGCCGGAAAGAAACTGGACGCGCCGATCATCGGCATCAGCCTGAATGGGCCGTACACCGCACTGCTGACCATCGACGCCACGACCTTTAAACGTGCCAGCGAACTGCTGAACCTGGGAGACACGCCTGGAGCGTTCTTCACCGCCGTCAATCCAGGCAGCCCCGCAGAGAAGGCGGGGCTCCAGCCGCTGAAACTCAACGACAAGGATCAGCGGGTTTCCGGCGACATCGTGACCGAGGTGAACGGCAAGCGCATCATCAACTTCGATGAATTCCAGTACGCCGTGCGGACGTACAAGCCCGGCGACACGATCACCCTGACCGTGTTGCGGGACAGCAAGCCGCTGATGGTCAAGGTGACCCTGATCGGGCGCAGTCAGAGTCAGCCCTGAACCCAGAGATCGAGGGGAGGCATCGAATGTCTCCCCTCTTTTTTGTTCTGTAGCACGGGTTTCAGGTCTCAAAGCAGCAGAAGTCTTAAGAATCCCTCTTGACATTTATGTCCAAAACAGAATAATGGCCGTATGGATACCCTCAAGAAAGCAGGTGCGATGCTGGCCCACCTCGACCTCTTCCACCAGATGCTCGATCTCCGGGGGCTGTTGCAACTGGCCGCCCACATGGAGGAGCGCGGCGACCGCGTGACCCTGATCAGCGGCGAGACCATCACCCTGATCGGCGCGGAGATGCTCAGCGACGCGGGCGTGACCACCGGCAAGGGGGCCAGAATCGAGGCCGCCACCGCGTACCGGGTGTTGCAGGGCCTCAAGGGCCACGACGCCCCGGAATACGCCGTGACCCGTGAGGAACTGGGCGCACTGAACGCCCGCGCCGTGTCCGAGCTGGAAGGTGGGGACGCCCTGCGCGCCTTTGCCGATACGCTGGCACGCATCGGGGCGGCTGGTGCAGCCGCGGCCCCAGCCCCCACGCCCGCAGCCGAGACCCCTGCCGAGCGTCCGGGCCGTGGACGCCGCGCCGCCGAGACCGAGGGCAACCCTTCCGAACAGCCTGCCGCGTAAGCCAGCACCTGTCGCCGCGCCCCACACCGACCCATCAGGGATCAGTGTGGGGCGCGGTTCTTTGAGGATTAGGGTCAGGGACGGTGGGACGCAAACCCCTCCTCCTGGCCCACCGTGACCTGCACCCTTGCGGCCTGCCTGTGACGTCCGGCATACTTCCGGACGCCGCAGGCAGGCGCGCTGTTTTTCAGCAGTCGATGCCCCCTGACGATAATTGCAGAGTCCTTCCGTCTCCCGGCCCCCCAGGCCGAGTTCACAGCGACGTGTTTCACGCGTCCAGAGAGGTTCAACTTGACCGTCCTTCCCAGATCTTCCGGCCCCAGATTTAACTTTCAGGCGTACCTGCACGAGTGGTTCCAGAACCCGCGCGGCGACATTCTGGCGGGCATCGTGGTGGCGCTGGCGCTGATCCCGGAGGCGATCGCCTTCTCGATCATCGCCGGAGTCGATCCCAAGGTGGGGTTGTACGCCTCGTTCATTATCGCCATGGTGATCGCCTTTATCGGAGGGCGCCCGGCCATGATCAGCGCGGCGACCGGCGCGATGGCGCTGCTGATGGTGGGCCTGGTCAAGAACTACGGGCTGGACTACCTGTTCGCGGCCACGGTGCTGACGGGCGTGCTGCAGATCGTCTTCGGCTGGGCGCGGCTGGCCCGCTACCTGAAGTTCATTCCGCGCCCGGTGATGGTGGGGTTTGTCAACGCGCTGGCGATCCTGATCTTCTCGGCGCAGCTGCCGCAGTTCGTGAGCGCGGGCTGGGCGATGTACGCAATGGTGGCGGCCGGTCTAGCGATCATCTACCTGCTGCCGCGTGTGTTCAAAGCAGTGCCCAGCGCCCTGGTTGCCATCGTGGTGCTGACCGTGGTGGCTATTTTCGGCCATGTTGACGTGAAGACCGTGGGTGACATGGGGGCGCTGCCCGGCGCGCTTCCCCCCTTCCACCTGCCCAGCGTTCCGCTGACCCTGGAGACGCTGCAGATCATCTTTCCGGTGGCGCTGACGCTGTGCCTGGTGGGGCTGCTGGAAAGCCTGCTGACCGCCCAGCTGGTGGACGAACGCACCGACACCACCAGCAACAAGAACACTGAGTCGCGCGGACAGGGCGTGGCGAACATCGTCACCGGCTTTTTCGGCGGCATGGCCGGCTGCGCCATGATCGGCCAGAGCATGATCAACGTGGGCAACGGCGGGCGCGGGCGGCTGTCCACCTTTGTGGCGGGGGCCTTTCTGCTGGTGCTGATCCTGGTGCTGCAGCCGCTGCTGGTGCAGATTCCGATGGCCGCCCTGGTGGCGGTGATGATCGTGGTCAGCGTGAGCACCTTCGACTGGAACAGCCTGCGGACGCTGACCGTGTTCCCCAGGGGCGAGGGCATCGTCATGGTTGCGACCGTGCTGACCACCGTGGTCACGCATGACCTGTCCAAGGGCGTGCTGGTGGGGGTCATCCTCAGCGCCCTGTTCTTTGCGCGCCAGGTCTCCAAACTGTCGGGCGTCACGCACAGCGACTCCGAAGCGGGGCGCACCTACCGGGTCCAGGGGCAGCTGTTCTTCGTCAGCACCCACGACTTCGTGCACCAGTTCGATTTCCACCATCCGGGCGACAGGGTCACGATTGACCTGAGCGCCGCGCACATCTGGGACGGGTCCGCCGTGGCCGCGCTGGACAAGGTGATCGTCAAATTCCGCTCGCTGGGGGTTGGGGTAGAGGTGGTGGGCCTGAACGAGGCGTCGGCGCACCTGCTGGACCGGCTGGCGACCCATGACCGCTCCAATGCGGCGGGTGTTGATATACACTGAGCCTCACAATCCTGTCATCCGGTGCATCTGCACCGGGGCGCGGGTTCCGGCGGCCATACGCCGAACTGGGGGAAGTCTGCTACCGCGGCTTCTCCCTTTTCGTTTGAGGCGAGTGCCGGCTGTTCCCGCCCGCCTCCTGTTCCCCTTTCCAAGGAGTCCCATCTTGATCAAATTTCTTTCCCGCCCTGTCCATGCCCCCATTCGCGTTCCGGTGCAGCCCCATGCATGAGGCGGGCGGCGAGACCCTGAACCTGCTGTCCAGCCTGGGGGTGAACCTGTCACCAGGGACCCTGACGGTGCTGGCCATCACGCTGTTCGTGGCCACCTACGCCATGATCCTGTTGGAAAAGTACGTTCACCGCACGGTGGCCGCGCTGCTGGGGGCCTGCGCGGTGATGGTGACGGGCATCCTGACGCCCACCCTGGCGTGGGCCAGCATCGACTTCAACACCATTTTCCTGCTGTTCGGCATGATGAACATCGTCAACGTGCTGAGCCGCAGCGGTTTCTTCGATCTGGTCGCTCGCCGGGCCATGATCGTGACGCGCGGCGAACCGGCGCGGGTGCTGTGGATTTTTTCCATCCTGACCGCCGTGTTCAGCGCCTTTCTGGACAACGTGACCACCGTGCTGTTCATGGCCCCGGTGGTGGTGACGGTGGTGGCGCGGCTGGGCCTGCGCCCGATGCCATACCTGATCGCCGTGATCCTGGCCAGCAACACGGGCGGCACCGCCACGCTGGTGGGTGACCCCCCCAACATCATCATCGGCTCGGTGGCGGGCAAGGGCTTCGGCGACTTTCTGGTGAATGTCGCGCCGTACGCGGCGGTCGCCACGGTGCTGGGCATCGGCCTGATGCACCTGTTGATGCGCGCACGCGGCGATCTGGCAGGTGCGGGTAACAGTGATCGCCTGCGGGCAGCCCTGACCGACACCACGCCGATCAAGACCAACCCCAAGCTGATGACCCAGGCGCTGAGCGTCTTCGCGGTCACGCTGCTGCTGTTCATGATCGGGCACCCGCTGGGCCTGGAGGCCGGGCTGGTGGCGCTGACCACCTCCACTTTCCTGATGCTGATCGCGGACCTGACTCCAGTGGAGCTGTTCGAGCAGGTGGAGTGGACCACGCTGCTGTTCTTCATGGGCCTCTTTATCGTGGTGGGCGGCCTGGAGCATGTCGGCGTCTTCCAGACGGTGGCCGCCGGACTGACGGGGGCCATCGACGGCAATATCGGCACGGGCATCCTGGCGGTGGGCTTTGCCAGCGCGATCATCAGCGGTTTCGTGGACAACATTCCCTTCACCATCTCGATGGCCAGCGTGCTGCGCGAGTTGCAGCTCACCCTGGGGCCGACGATGGACCCGCTGTGGTGGGCGCTGTCGCTGGGTGCCTGCCTGGGCGGAAACCTGACGCTGATCGGCGCGTCGGCCAACATCGTGGTCTCCGACATCGCCGCCCGCGAGGGGCACCCGATGGGTTTCGTGCAGTTCATGAAGTACGGGACCCCGGTGGCGCTGGTGACGGTCACGGTGGCGCTGGGGCTGTACTACGCCGCCTTTGTGCTGCGGGGCGGGTAAGAGGGAGCAGAGCAGGTTCAGAAGGCCCGAGCGCGTGAGGGTTCTCTCCTCGATTCCTGATGTTCGACACTAAGGCCGTTCGACTGTTTGGCCCCTTAAGCTACTGATCCCACCCCCGCCCTCCCAAGGAGCTTTCCCATGCAAATCCTCGATCTGGCCACCCTGCTGGTCTGCGTGACCGCCGCGCTGGCCTTCGTGAACGCCCGCTACTGGAAGCTGCCGGCCTCCATCGGCGTGACCGTGGGCGGCCTGGGCGTGAGCCTGATCATCTTCGCGCTGGTCAGCCTGGATGTGCCGTTCGCGCGCGAGGCCGTGACGCTGGTGCGCGGCATCGAGTTCAGCGATTTCGTGTTCGAGGGCGTGCTGTCGTTCCTGCTGTTCGCCGGGGCGCTGGGGGTCAACTCGCAGGCGCTGTGGGGGCTGCGCGGGCCGGTGCTGACCTTCGCGCTGCTGTCCACCGCCATCTCGATTGCGCTGGTGGGCGGGGCCACCTACGCCCTGCTGGGACTGTTCGGGCTGAACGTCTCGCTGATTTACTGCCTGCTGTTTGGGGCACTGATCAGCCCCACCGATCCGGTGGCGGTGCTGGGCATGTTAAAACAGGCGGGGGTGCCCAAACGAATTGAAACGCTGGTGGCGGGCGAGAGCCTGTTCAATGACGGCGTGGGGGTGGTGGCCTTTGCGGTGCTGGCCGGGATCGCGGCTGCCGGGGGCGGCGGGGAAGCGCACGGCCCAGCGATGGGCGCGGGCAGTGTGGCGGCCTTCTTCGCGCAGGAGGCACTGGGCGGGCTGGCACTGGGCTTGTTCCTGGGCTGGCTGGGCTGGCTGGCGCTCAGGTCTGTGAGCGACTTCGTGGTGGAGGTGCTGGTCACATTGAGCGTGGTGCTGGCCTGCACCGCCGTCGCCGTCAACCTGCATGTCTCCGCCCCGCTGGCTGCCGTCGCCGCCGGGCTGCTGATCGGTTCGCTGGCGGATCGCCGCCCGGAAGGGCTGTCCTCGCGCGAGCGCTATGAGGGCTTCTGGCACTTGGCCGACGAGTTGCTGAACATCTTCCTGTTCGCGCTCCTGGCGCTGGAGGTGGTGGTGGTGCGCTTCAGCGGGCAGTCGCTGCTGCTGGGGCTGATCGCCATTCCGCTGGTGCTGCTGAGCCGCACGGTTTCCGTGCAACTGCCGGTCATGGTCCTGGGACGGCGGCGCGACTTCAACCCCTACACCCGCCGCCTGATGATCTGGGGCGGCCTGCGCGGGGCCATCAGCGTGGCGTTGGCCTTCACGGTGCCTGCCGGGGCGGAGCGTGACCTGTTTCTGGTCATGACCTACGTGGTGGTGGTCTTCTCTATCATCGTGCAGGGGCTGACGGTGGGGCGGCTGGCAGCGCGAGCCACCGACACTGAGCGGGGTGGAATGGCGTAGGCACGTCCCTGCTAGGCATCCCGACATCAACGCTAGCGGGAGCGACACGCCCCGTTTTGATGCAAATTCCGTTCAGCTTTTACAATGCAATGTGAATTTCAAACAGTTGTTATGTCAGTTGGACTCAGCTGTCTGGGACGCATATGAAGTTCATTATATTTTTGTAAAGAATAGTCGGTATGCTACGGGGCGTGATTAAGACCGATCCCGTCTCCGCAGCTGTGGAAAAGATAGTGGCCCATACGGCCAGAGTGGGGGTGGTGGGCCTGGGCTACGTGGGTCTGCCCTTCCTAGTTGAGAAGGCCAAGGTGGGCTTCGAGGTGGTGGGCATCGATCGCAGCGCCGAGCGCGCGGGCATGGTGGCGCGCGGCGAGAACTACATCGGTGACGTACGCGACGAGGACCTGAAGGCTGTCGTGGAGCGTGGGCTGGTGACCACCACCACCGACTTCGACGTGGTGCCGGACCTGGACGTGATCGTGATCTGCGTGCCCACACCGCTGGACCGCAACCTGACGCCCGATCTGAGCTATATCCGCAGCGTCACCCACGAGATCGCTGCCCACCTGCGCCCTGGCCAGCTGATCAGCCTGGAAAGCACCACCTACCCCGGTACCACCGAGGAAATCATGAAGCCCATCCTGGAGGCGGGTGGACTGAAGGCGGGCGTGGACTTCTTCCTGGCGCATTCGCCGGAGCGCGTCGATCCGGGCAACGCGCGCTACACCACCAAGAACACCAATAAAGTGGTGGGCGGCAACGATCCGGCCAGCCTGGAAGTCGCGTTGGCCTTCTACCGCCAGACCATTGAACATGTCGTGGCCGTGAGCAGCGCCAAAGCCGCCGAAATGGTCAAGGTCTACGAGAATACCTTCCGGGCCGTGAACATTGCGCTGGCCAACGAGATCGCGCTGCTGTGCGACCGCATGGGCATCTCGGTGTGGGAAGTGCTGGACGCAGCGTTTACCAAGCCTTTCGGCATCATGCCCTTCTACCCCGGCCCTGGCGTGGGCGGCCACTGCATTCCGCTGGACCCACACTACCTGGAGTGGAAGGCGCGCGAATACAACTTCCAGACGCACTTCATCGCGCTGGCGGGCGAGACCAATCGCAAGATGCCAGAATTTGTGGTCGACAAGGCCGCCCGCGTGTTGAACGGGGCGCGCAAGGCGCTGAACGGCTCCAAGGTGCTGCTGTTAGGGATGGCCTACAAGAGCGATCTGGACGACTACCGCGAGTCTCCGGCGTTGGAGGTTTACCGTCTCCTCAAGGAATCGGGAGCGGAAGTTTCTTTCCACGATTCCTGGACCCCGGAAGTCAACGAGCACGGGATTCAGGCCACGGGCATTGACCTGACGGATCAGGTCCTGCAGGACGCCGATCTGGTGATCATCACCACCAAGCACAGCGACGTGGATTACGCCAATGTGATCGAGCAGTCCCAGGCCATCCTCGACACCCGCTACGCCACGCGCGGGATGACCAGCGACAAGGTGACCCTGCTATGACCTCTCAGACCAATGAACAGAAACGCTTTGGCCTGACCGGAGTTTCCGGGTACATCGCGCCCCGGCACCTCAAAGCCATCAAGGACACCGGGAACGTGCTGACCGTGGCCCTCGATCCCTTCGATTCGGTGGGCATCATGGACTCGTACTTTCCGGATGCCGAGTTCTTTACGCAGCCCGAGATCTTTGAGCGTTACCTGTATGACGCTCGCCGCCAGGGAATGGGCGTGGATTACGTGGGCATCTGCAGCCCCAATTACCTGCATGACCCTCACATTCGCATGGCGCTGCGGGCCGGGGCGGACGCCCTGTGCGAAAAGCCCATCGTGCTGAACCCGGAAGACATTACCGCGCTTAAGGAAGTCGAGGAAGAGACCGGACGGCGGGTGTGGACCATCCTGCAACTGCGCGCGCACGCCGCGCTGGAAAAGGTCAAGGCCGAGTTGAGCCCCAGCAGCGGCGACAAGTACGATGTGGACCTGTCGTATATGACCAGCCGCGGCACGTGGTATCTGCGCAGCTGGAAGGGCCGCACCGACGAGAGCGGCGGCCTGGCCACCAACATCGGTGTGCATTTCTTCGACATGCTGGCATGGCTGTTTGGGGACATCGAGCATGTCGAGGTTCACCAGCGCAGCGAGACAGTGTGCGCCGGGTACTTGGAACTGGAACGCGCCCGCGTGCGCTGGTTCCTGTCCATCGATCCCAGCTACCTGCCCGAGGAGCAGATTGCGAAGGGACAGCGGACCTACCGCTCCATCACCATCGATGGTCAGGAAGTGGAGTTCAGCGAGGGCTTCACGGATCTGCACACCGAGGTCTACCGCCGCACGCTGGCGGGCCAGGGTTTCAGCCTGGACGACACCTACCAGGCGATTGCCACGGTGGCCCAGATTCGCAAGCAGGCCATCGTGAGCGCCACGTCCGATACGCGGCACCGCTTTCTGAGAGGCTGAGATGACGCAACAGCAAGCATGGTGGAAACACGACAGTGCCTACGTGGATGAGGGAGCGCAGATCGGGGACGGCACCAAAGTGTGGCACTTCAGCCATGTTATGGGCGGCGCGACCATCGGCGCGGGCTGTTCTCTGGGACAGAACGTGTACGTGGCGAACGGCGTGACCATCGGGAAGGGTGTCAAAATCCAGAACAACGTCAGCGTGTACGAGGGCGTGATTCTGGAGGACTACGCCTTCTGCGGCCCCAGCATGGTCTTTACCAACGTCCGCACACCGCGCAGCGAGTTCCCGCGCAACACCAGCGCCGACTACACGGTGACGCGGGTGGGGCGGGGGGCCAGCATCGGGGCGAACGCTACCGTCGTGACCGGCGTGACCCTGCATGAGGGTGCCTTCGTCGCGGCGGGTGCTGTGGTGACGCGTGACGTGCCCGCCTTTACCATCGTCGCTGGCGTTCCGGCCCGGCCCATCGGCTTTATGAGCGCCAGCGGGGATAGTCTGGACTTCTCCAGCAGTGACACCGTGACCGATTCGGCGGGCCACATCTACCAGAAATTCAGCGACACCGATGTCAGGAGGCTTTCATGACTGCCACCGCACCATTACAAATTCCCATTCTTGATCTAAAGCCCGAGATTGACGAGCTGCGCCCCGAGATTATGGCCGCCATTGGGCGCGTGCTGGACCGTACCGATTTCATCATGGGCGAGGATGTTCACCTGTTTGAGGCTGAGGTTGCCGCGTACCTGGGCGTTAAGCATGCCATCGGCGTGAACAGCGGCACCGACGCGCTGGTGATTGCCCTGCGCGCCCTGGGAATCGGTCCCGGCGACGAAGTGATCACCACGCCGTTTACCTTCTTTGCCACTGCCGAAAGCATCAGCATGGTGGGGGCAAAGCCGGTCTTCGTGGACATCGATCCGGCCACGCTGAACCTGAACCCGGAGTTGATTGAGGCCGCCATCACCCCGGCCACTCGTGCGATCATGCCGGTTCATCTGTACGGCAACCCAGTAGATATGACCCGCGTCATGGAGATTGCCCACAAGCATGGTCTGAAGGTGGTGGAGGACTGCGCCCAGAGCTTCGGCGCACGCTGGCAGGGCACGCAGACGGGCACCATTGGAGATTTTGGGGCGTACTCCTTTTTTCCCAGCAAGAATCTGGGGGCTTACGGCGATGGTGGGCTGCTGGCCACGAATGACGATGCGCTGGCCGACACTGCCCGGATGCTGCGTGTCCACGGGAGCCGCAAGAAGTACCACAATGAAACTGTGGGCTACAACAGCCGACTGGACACCATGCAGGCCGCAATCCTGCGCGTGAAGCTGCCGCACATCGAAAAGTGGAATGCTCACCGCCGCGAGGTGGCCCGGCAGTACAACGAGGGATTGAAGGGAATTGAGGGCATTGTGACCCCTGAACTGACGGACGGCCACGCCTTCCACCAGTACACCGTTCGCGTACAGAGCGGCAGGCGCGATGAGGTTCAGCAGAAGCTGGCTGCACATGGCATTGGCACGATGATCTATTACCCGATTCCTCAGGATGAGTTGCCGATTTACAAGGGCCAATACCCAGTATATGAACACAGCAGCTTGGCGGCTCAGGAGGCTTTAAGCTTGCCGATTGGGCCGGGGCTTGATGCAGCTACTCAGCAAAGAGTACTTAAGTCTGTAACGCTAATCTTCACTTCAATACAGCAGTGATGCGTGCGTTCTTCGCATCCTTTCTGGGCGGTAGTACTTTAAGGCGTAATATTATTCGTATAGTTGGAGGAGCCGCCAGTGGACAAATCATTGTGTTGCTAACTTCGCCATTGATCGCTCGTCTTTACACTCCTGCCGATTTTGGCTCCCTAGCAACTTACGCATCTCTATTAAGCATATTGCTTGTCGCAGTCAATCTACGCTACGACCTTGCTATTATTCGCCCATCAAACGATGATGAAGCGCTTAGAGTATTAGCGATTGCCCTTGTTTGTGCGGTTGTCTTTAGTTTAATTTTACTTACGATTGTTCCAGTTCTCGTCCCACTAATTAGCACACTTATGCCACAAATTTTGGCCTGGCTCTTGCCATTAGGTTTGCTCTTAACTGGTATCTATCAGGCTCTCAATTATTGGGCGGTGCGCAGAAGCGAAGGAGGAGTCATAGGACAGACACGTCTGGTTCAGAGTAGTGCAATGGTTGGCATTCAACTTCTAGGTGGTCTATCAGGCGGAACTGCGTTAGGACTTGGTCTAGGATACATCGCTGGACAGGCCGCTGGCGTGGGGCGACTATTCCGTTTGCTGCCCATGCGCCTGTGGATCGTTTTAACACACCCCGAATTGCTGTCTACTGCACTTAAATACCGACAGTTTCCGCTATTGTCCCTTCCTTCAGGTTTAGCAAACATAGCTGCCTTGCAACTACCGACGTTGTTTGTCGCGCATAACTATGGCTTAGGTGTTGCGGGTTGGTTGGCCTTAGCACAACGCATTTTAGGTGGACCGCTTGATCTCTTAGGTGCTGGGGTTTCTCAAGCATTTATGAGCGAACTTTCACGTGATCAAAGCGATACCATTACGATTAGAAAGCTATTTGATTCTGTAGCACGTCGGCTAGCAGTGTTATCTTTCCCTATTATTTTAATAGGCATGGCATGTCCTACTATATTCACTTTAGTTTTTGGTCCTACATGGCGAGAGTCTGGAATTATTGCAGCTTTGCTAAGCATGATGTATGCAAGTCGGCTATTGAGCAATGCCCTATCTCAGACTCTAATTATTCTGGATAAGCTTAAATGGATGTTCTGCTTAGATTTACTTAGACTTAGCTTAGTATTAGCTGTGTTTGCGATTTTCAATAGCTATACGTACATAGTGCTGATATGTGCCTACTCAGTCGTGATGTCTATTTCATATATTGCTTATTTTATGATTGCCCGATTAGCTTTACAGCACCATATTCCAATGATAGTCGGTAAGTCGTGATTCTAATGCTGATTCGAATGGACCTAAACTGTAGATGTCCGATTATGATAAACTCTTATGGATTTAAGTATATTAGTCTAGAAAACTCACCTGATATTATTATTAGGACTGGCCTTTATGCTTGAACTTATATCTCTATTTCATTTATGTCTTTGTTCCAGCATACTTCTCTTTGCAGGTAAAATGATTGCAAGTGGGCGGCCTTCACTGTTAGCTGTTACAGCTATAGGATTCATATTAATTGATTCACTTGGTATTACTTTTGCACCGTACTTGCGTCTAAGTGATATAGAATATCTTAACAATCCGACATTCCTCATTAATGAGAAGAATGCCGATTTATACCTATTGCAAGTTAGCGCGCACTGGATATTTTTCTTTTTTGTTTTATTTGGCTTGATTCTGGAAGTTCTACAAAAGCCTAAAAATATAATACGGCGAACCATTACTCCAGGAGCTATAAAGCTATTCTCAGGATTATTAATAATGCTTGGACTTATCTTTTATTTCCGGTACTTTATTATTGGTCCTGGCCTAAATATTTTACTGAATTCGCGTATAACTTTTAGCAGTACTAGTGAGGCTATAGCCCAGCGTCTTGAATTGCGTTATAATTTAGAAAATGGTCAAGGTTCATACCTTGCATCACTAGCATCCAAAATCATATTTCCACTATCAGTGGCATTGCTAATCGGCAATAAAATAAGATTGAATATCTTAATATGGTTAATGGGCTTTAGTTTGTCTGCAATATACGCATTCCAAACACGTGAAAAGGCGCCATTGATAGCCATATTCGTTCTATATAGTGCTCTTTTTCTATGGAACAGAATAGCATCAAAGAATGTTAATACACGTTCGATATTTCGCCTTGCTATTCCTGCGGCTTTAGTCTTCTTTATTGGTGGTGCCATATTCTATAGTTTAAACTTTGGTTTAGATTTTTCAGCTGCCATTACTGCCATTGTAGCGCGAACAATCGCCATACCTGGTACGGCGGAGACAAATTTTTTCTTCGTTTTTCCTGAGATATACGATTTTCGAGGCTTAGCCAATATATTTCGTATTGGTCTGCTTGGATACGGCGGGCAGGATACGTCAATTTACGAAGTTGCGGTTGCCGCGACTGGTGACGCATTTGCTACTAACGCTTCCATGCTTGCAGTCGCCTGGAGTGGTGCCGGATATTTTGGCGTGATAATTATATCCTTTATATTAACCTCAATCATTTATTTAATTGATTACTTTTTAGCCCGTTCTGATTTTCAAATTTTTGTGCTATCAGCTATTCTTTCCATGCCAGCCCTTGTTGGTTTAACTTCAGGCAGCGTCATTGATTATATGAGCTGGGGTGGCGTTGTTTCGCCCGTTTTGCTCATAATAATGTCAAATCTCCATTCCCTAACATTCAAGAGGCGAAAATATGTAGGACAGAGTTCGTAGCTTCTTTCATCCAAACAGTACTACTATTTACTTCTTAGCATTCTAAAGATCTTATTTCGACATATAGAGTGATATTAGTTCGTAGAAATAGGCATTTGAGAACTTATAATTCAAGTGAATGGGAGTCGAGCAGAGGTCCTATGAATTATTCTTCAGACCAGCTTACAAGAAATTACAATCGGGAAGAGAGGTTAATTTCATGCGTATAGCATATTTCTTGCAACTAAATATGGGACCAGGCACAGGAGTTTACCGGAAGGTAATTGCGCAGGCAACAACATGGCAACAAATGGGAAATACTGTAGCGTTTTATGTAGCTACTAAGAGTGCCTCACTTGCAGACGATCTACAAAGAACCTGCAAGATCCTTGGAATTGAAGTCAATTGCGAAATTTATGCAGGTAAATTACCACCTCCCTTTGATGGGCGCCTCAGCTCATTATCAAATTTGATCAAGAAATTAGAAATTCTTCCACCAGATATTGTATACACAAGGCAAGACATTTACTTACCGCCGTTAAAAAGATTATTAGGGCACTATAAAGTTGTTGTGGAAGTTAACACAAATGACTTGGGCGAGTTGAAAAATGCATCGAGATTATTTCTCTTTGTCTATAAATTAGGCCGACACATCTTACTGGGAAAGGCCTCCGGAATAATTTATGTATCTAAAGAGATCTCTAATCTGCCGCATTATAATTTATTCAAAACCCCTAAACTAGTTATAGGCAATGGTATCGATCTTGCGGCCACTCGCCCTTTACCGCCAAACGCAGATAAGGCGATTCGACTCGTCTTTATAGGACAATCTGGCCAGTCTTGGCATGGCATAGATAAAATAATTAAGTTGGCCACATTGCGCAGTACATGGGAATTCAATTTGATCGGTATATCAAAAGAAGAAATGCCAGATGGCTGTCCTCCAAATGTCGCTCTTCACGGCGTTCTCTCCACAAACATGTACGAGCCTATCCTTCAGTCTTCTGATTGCGCAATTGGATCTCTTGCCCTACACAGGAAGGATATGAAAGAAGCCTCTCCTCTCAAGGTAAGAGAGTATCTGGGATATGGACTACCAGTGATAATCGGATATGAAGACACGGATTTACATTCAGAAGAAAACTTCATACTTAAAATTCCAAATTGCGAAAGTAATGTAGAAGAATCAATTCATCAAATAGACAATTTTATAGGCAATTGGAAGGGTATAAGAGTGCCAAGAAAGTCGATTGAGTCACTAGACTATAACTTCAAAGAAAGAAAAAGGCTTATGTTTTTTCGGGAAGTAGGCGGACTCGCAGAAGACACTATTCACAATCACAATAATGATAAGCTATAATATGGTGCCGAAAATATCTATCGGTCTTCCAGTTTATAATGCCGCTAATTTCGTTGATCGGGCCATCGCATCTATTTTAGCCCAGTCAGAAAAGAACTGGGAACTGATAGTAGTCGATGATGGCTCATCAGATGAATCCCTGATGGTTGTTCAATCATTTAATGATAATCGAATAAAGATCTTCCAAGATGGTGAAAATAGAGGATTAGCAAATAGACTCAATCAAATTACTTCTCTAGCTAAAGCACCTTATTTAGCCCGTATGGATGCAGACGATCTTATGCATCCAGAGCGCTTAGCACTTCAATTGGGTTACTTAATCGAAAATCCGCATATAGACGTAGTTGGTAGCGGTGTATATACAATAGATAAACATGACAATGCTTATGGCTATCGGAAAACTAGGATACCCACATCCATTGATCAAGCATTGCGCGGCGGGGTTTTTATACATCCTACCATTATGGGAAGATCGAGATGGTTCCAAAAATTCCCATACGATGAAATATATGGCCGAGCAGAAGACGTTGATTTATGGTTACGCAGCTTGCCATACTCAAACTTTGCGGTTATTGACCAGCCGCTACTATTTTATCGAGAAATGGGCTTGCCTTATTTAAAAAAATATCTACTCTCTTCAAAAGAGGTGAGGCTAATCATAAGGCAGCAAGGCAAAGAAAAATTAGGTCGGATGGGCACTCTGCGCGCATTAAGAAACACATACTTAAAGGATGTAATTTATCAAGTCACGAGCAGAATTGGAAAAGAAGATGCGCTACTTCTCCGTCGCAACCGATCTCTTGACCTAGCGGAACAGGCAGACGCTGCCGAGATTCTAAAATACATCCGCCAGTTTCTCTCCACCGACTCTGCAACGCAGGAGAACGGAAATTCATGATGCGAGTTCTGTATCTGGTGACGATTCCACTCAGCGCCCGCGTCTTTCTGGAGGGTCAGCTTCAATTCATGAAGCGACGTGGCTATGATCTGCACCTGGCTTCGTCGCCTGCTCCCAGACAAGATCTACTAGCTGTAGCCCTACGGGAAGGCGCTCAGGCTCACTTCGTTCCTTTGGCTCGCGAAATAGCTCTGAGCCAAGATGTGCGGGCGCTGGATGCTATCTGGAAATTGACACGTCGACTTCGCCCCGACGTGACTAACGCAGGAACCCCAAAAGCTGGGCTAATCGGTGGAATTGCGGCGTCGCTTTCAGGTGTTCCAGCACGCATTTATACTCTTCATGGCCTGCGCTTGGAGACAACATCTGGTCCCAAACGCAAACTCTTGACTTGGATGGAACGCCTTGCTTGCGCTTGCGCCCACCGTGTGGTTTGCGTCAGCCCTAGTTTGCGAGACAGGGCTATTGAGCTTGGCTTGGTGTCTTCATCCAAAGCATTAGTTCTAGAGTCCGGCACCTGCAATGGCCTCGATGCCCAGCGTTTCCTCCCAGATTCCATACCCGCAGAGCGACTAATAAATTTGAAGGATGCCCTTGCACTCCCCACTGACGTCCGTGTCGTAGGTTTCGTTGGGCGCTTTGTACGAGACAAAGGCATCACAGAACTGTTGGAAGCTTTCAAGCAGCTTTATGAAACCGACTCGAGAACACGTCTGCTTCTGGTTGGAGATTATGAACAGGGCGACCCAATAGCCACTGACGTTCGCCAAACCATTGAAACTCATCCGGGAGTGGTACGGGCAGGCTTTGTGGCCGACACTGCGCCCTATTACCAGTTGATGGACGTGCTGGCTTTTCCGACCCACCGCGAGGGCTTCGGCAATGTCGCCTTGGAGGCTGCTGCCGCCAGGAAACCAGTCGTCGCATCAAATGCGACAGGCGCGGTGGATGCCATTGTGAATGGTGCGACTGGCATCACGGTTCCAGTCGGAGACACAAAGGCGCTGGCTGACGCTCTACGACGTTTGCTAGAAGACAGGGAACTTGCCCAACGATTCGGGCAAGCAGGACAGGAGCGGGTCTTGCGTGACTTTCAGCCGCAGCGCATCTGGGAAGCGCTCGATGAGCTGTACCAGGAGCTCCTAGCCGAAGCACGGATCCGGCGAGGTCAGCGGCTTCGGCGAATCGTGGACGTAGCCGCTGCGGGCACGGGGCTGGCGGTTCTGTCTGTCCCTATGCTGGCACTGGCGCTGGCAGTACGCTTCAAACTCGGTTATCCCGTCCTGTTCAGCCAGAAACGCCCCGGACTCCACGGAAAGCCCTTCACCATGTACAAGTTCCGCACCATGCGCGACGCGGTGGACGCCCACGGCCAGCCCTTACCGGACAGCGAACGCCTAACCCCACTGGGCCGCTTTCTGCGGGCGTCCTCGCTGGACGAACTGCCTGAACTTTTTAACGTGCTGCGCGGCGACATGAGCCTGGTGGGGCCGCGCCCGCTACTGATGGAATATCTGGAACGCTACACGCCCCAGCAAGCGCGGCGGCATGAAGTCCGCCCCGGCATCACTGGCTGGGCACAGGTGAACGGGCGCAATGCCATATCCTGGGAAGAGAAGTTCAAGCTAGACGTGTGGTACGTGGACAACCGCAATTTCGCGCTGGACCTGAAAATCCTGTGGATGACCATTCAAAAGGTCTTCAGGCGTGAGGGCATCAGCGCGGCGGGCGAGGCGACCATGTCTAAATTCTTGGGCGAACCCAGTCCCGAAGCGTGAGCGGCATACTGGTGGTCGGTGCGGGCGGACATGCCAAGGTGGTGATTGCCACCCTGCGCGCGGCGGGGCTGGAGGTGGCCGGGGTACTGGATGACCACACCAAGTCGTGGGGCGGATCGGTGCTGGGTTGCCCAGTGCTGGGTGATTTGGAACACTTGAAGGAAACGCATGACCGCGCCGTCCTTGCCATAGGGAGCAATACGGCACGGCGCGACATTGCCGCCCGATATCCTAATACGAATTGGGCCTCGGTCACCCACCCGGCAGCTACCGTGCATGAAAGCGTTCAGGTAGGGCCGGGAACGGTCATTTTCGCGGGCGCGGTGATCCAGCCGGATACGGTACTGGGCCGTCACAATATCGTGAATACAGGTGCGACTGTGGACCACGACTGCATACTGGAGGACTTCGTGCATGTGGCACCTGGCGTCCATCTGGCGGGCGCAGTTCATCTGAAAGAAGGTGTCTTTTTAGGCGTCGGCGGCGCGGTCATGCCGGGTATAACGGTGGGACGCTGGACGACGGTAGGCGCGGGCGGCGTCGTCGTTCGTTCGTTGACTGCAAACACGATAGCCATAGGTATACCCGCCCGCCCGATAGAGGAGAATAAACAGTCATGACCTACACCGCCCCCAAGCAACTGGATCGCACCCTGGCACCCTGGCCCGTCTTCGAAACCGACGAGATCGAGGCAGTCTCCGAGGTCCTGCGCTCCGGCAAGGTCAACTATTGGACGGGTACTGAAGGCCGCGAGTTCGAGAAGGAATACGCCGCCGTGCTCGGTGTGCCCTACGCTATTGCTCTCCACAACGGCACGCAGGCGTTAGAGCTGGCACTTTATGCCTTGGGCGTCGGCGCAGGCGATGAGGTGATTACTACACCGCGTACCTTCATCGCCTCGGCCAGCGCCGCCGTCATGCGCGGCGCGGTGCCTGTGATTGCTGAAGTCGACCGTGATAGTGGCAACATCACCGCCGAGACCATCCGTGCCGTGCTGACCCCCCGCACGCGCGCCATCATTGTGGTACACCTGGCTGGGTGGCCTGCTGATATGGCTCCAATCATGGACTTGGCCCGCGAACATAACCTGTTTGTGATCGAGGACTGCGCCCAGGCCCACGGTGCGAAGTACCACGGGCAGCATGTAGGCACCATTGGGCATATGGGCTGTTTCTCGTTCTGCCAGGACAAGATCATGACCACCGGAGGCGAGGGCGGCCTGCTGGTCACGCACGACGAGGACTTGTGGCGCAAAGCTTGGGCCTTCAAGGACCATGGCAAAAGTTACGATGCTGTGTACAACAAGGAACATCCGCTGGGCTTCCGCTGGCTGCACGAATCCTTTGGCACCAACTGGCGCATGCTGGAAGTGCAGGCCGCGATTGGCCGCCTGCAGTTGCAGAAGTTGCCCGCTTGGACTCAGCAGCGCCAGCGCAACGCAGCGGTGCTAGCCGAGCGCTTCTCGCAGTTGCCTGCCCTGCGCGTTCCCACCGTCCCGGAAGGTTCCGAACACGCTCAGTACAAGTTCTACGTGTACGTGCGGCCTGAACAGCTGCGGGCTGGCTGGGACCGGGACCGGATCATGGTCGAAGTAGTGGAGCGCGGCGCACCGTGTTACACCGGCACCTGCTCCGAAATTTACCTGGAAAAGGCATTTGTGGACGCCGGGCTGGGGCCGAAAGAACGGCTGCCCGTCGCCCGCGAACTTGGCGAGACCTCACTGATGTTCTTGGTTCACCCCACGCTGACCGAGACGGATATGAACGCGGTGGCCGACGTGGTGGAAGGAGTCGTGCGGGAGGCAACGCGCCCCTGACGCCTGAACTCAGGGTTAGCGGGGAGTGAACTCCAGTTGGCGCACTTCAGATTGCGATCCGCCAAGGTTTTGTTGTAGGGGTTAATCAGCCAAATATCGATTGGCGCAGAAGTGAGCTTAAAGCTGAGAGGCTGCCATTCTGACGTCGTAGTCAGCGTTTTGAAAACTCTTTCCCCTTGTCTAAAGATTAAAATTGGAAAAGCCCCATTCCCTTCACTACCTCGAACTTTGAGAGTTAGCTCTCCAGCTCCACAAGGAGTCAAGGTTATTGGAGGCAAATTCACGAGTGAAACAGAGCGGGCAGCTGGATACCAGCTGTTTCCACTCCCTTTCGGGACGCTAACGCTTTGGAACCCTTTACACGCTGGTGCATTTAACTGGACATAACTCAACGTGGCAACACGCACATCTGCCGAATAAAAGTCATTCAAATACCCCAGATAAAGGCTACCTGCTTTGGGAATTGAGATCTGAATGCTCCGTTCTTGAGAGAAAGCCGGATTTGCAATTATATCGCCATCAAAAGCAACAAGCAGGCGGGGCTGTTCATCTCCACCCAATTCACCATCAGCGGTGATTTTGAGTATCCCCGCCGAACAAATATTCGCTTCTAACCAAGCATCACTGAGAAATTTGAAGCCCTGGCCCTGTGGAACAACATAGTTTTCGCCGCGCTGATATCCCGGCTTGAATACGATCGGTTGGGCACAGGCCAGTTGCGGAGGCGCCAGAGCCAACTTTTCGGGTGGCATACTCCGTCCGCCAACCATGCCGAGTCCAGCCGCAACCATAACTGGCCCCACCCCAAGCGCCAGCGCCCGCAGCAGCGGCTTCATCTTCATGGTGGTGTCCTCCCGCCGTAGACACTTTTCGACGCCATTTGACGCCACTTACAGCCACTTGCCGACATCCGCCTCACCGTCGCCCCGTCCGCCACAGCAGCGCCGCCCCAGCCACCACCGCAATCAGGTCCGGCGCGTAGGCGGCCACCACGCCCGACACCGCCCCGTTCTCCCCCATTACCCGGAACACGCTCCAGGTAGCGTAGTAAGCAAACGTCAGCAGCAGCGCCCACACCAGCCCCAGGTCCCGCCCACTGCGAAAGGTAAACACCGCCAGACTGACCGCGAAAAAGGCCAGCGCCAGGGCCGCCAGCGGCTCGGCAAACTTGCGGTGCAGCGCCGTAAAGTCGGCGGGCGAACGGACGCCCTGCGCGCGGTACATGGCGGTCCTGGCCCACAGCTCACGCAGCGGCGTGTAGATCGGCTTCAGCTCGCCGCCGCCCGCATCCAGATCCGCCTGCACGTCCTGTACCGGCAGGCTACCCGTCTTGAAGGTCAAGATGGTCACAGGACGCGCGTCCTGGTAGGTGATGCGGCGGCCATCACGCAGTTCCAGCACGTTGCTGCCCGCTTGCAGGCGCCCACTGGCAGCCGTGATGACCTCACGCGGGGGCAGGCCCGGCTGCATGGTCACGATCCGCAGGTCTTCCAGCTCCCCACCGGGGCCGATCTTGCCCACGCTGATGGCACGGTCCAGGGCGTCGCGCAGCACGATGCGCTGGCCGTCCGCGCCCACGCCGTCCAGACCGATCACGCGCGGGTTGTCGAAGACGATCTCCTGCTTGACCTTGCGTTCCTGCACCTTGGCGCGCGGCACCAGGCCCTCGCCCAGCGCAAAGGCCAGCACGGTCACGCCCAGGCCCAGCGCCAGCACCGGCCACAGCAGCCGGGTGGCCGGAATCCCGGCGGCCAGGGCCCCCTTCAGTTCCGAATCGGCACTCAGGCGCGACAGGCCCAGCAACGTGGCGAACATCAACGCAATGGGCAGGGCGCGGGCGGCGGCCTCCGGCACGTTCAGCGCCAGCACGCGAGCCACCAGCACTGGATCGGCCCCCTTGGCCAGCAGCGGCGCGATGACCTCCTGCAGCGCGGCCAGCACCAGCAGCACAATCACGGCGGCCAGCGCCCCCAACAACAGGGGCAGGATCTCGGCCAGGACGTAACGCTCGAACAGCTTCATGGCTGGGCCACCGTGGGTCTGGAGGAAAGGTGGTCAGAGGGAATAGGTGAGGTGCGTCTGGCCCCTTCATGTCCCCTGGAGGCTTGGAACGTTGCAGCGACGGACAGAGCCAGGGCTCGGCCCCTTGGCCCCTCCCCTCTCAGGGACGCCTGTCCCCGGCTCACCTTAGCCTCCAGGCCAGGCCGCCCGCCAGCAGCAGGAAGGCCAGGTTGGGAATCCAGGCGGCCAGCGTGGGGTTCAGCGCACCAGCCCCCGCCAGCCCCGGCATGGTGGTCCACAACACGTAGAAGCACACGATAAACACCAGCACGGCGGCAAAGGCGGCGGCGCGGTTGCGGATCAGCAGGCCCAGCAGCCCGGCGGCCAGAGCGAACACCACCGGGGTGGCAGGGTCCGCGACGCGGGCGGCCAGCTGGAAGGTGTAGTCGCGCACGCCCTTGCGGCTCAGCCCTCCGTCCGCCAGTGCGGTGCGCAACTCGGCGTTGCTGACCTGCTGGGCAGCGGGGGGCGGCGGGCGCAGGGTGTCGTTCTGCGGAATCACCAGATCCGTGGACGACTGCTGCGGATTCTGGCCAGGGCGCGAGATCCAGGGACTGTTCAGGGTCCAGATCCCCTTGCCCGAATCCCAGGTGCCGTACTGCGCGGTGATGGTCTCGTCGCCGCGCTGTACCATCACGCCGCTGAGCTGCGCCACCGCGCTCCCAGCGTCATCGGCGCTGACGCGGCCCGCGTAGTACAGCGCACCGGGCGGGGCGTAGGTGTAGTTCTCCTGCTTGGGCGGTGGGGGCGGCTGATCGTAGATGGTGTACCACGCGCGGTCCCAGTTCGCCAGCCCTGCGGGAACCAGGGTGCCCGCGTTGAAGTACGCCACCACGCCCACCAACGCGAACGGCAGCGCCAGCGGCCACACCAGACTCAGCGGGCGGATGCCGCTGGCCAGGACCGCCTTGAGCTCGTTGTCGCGCTGCATGCGCGAGAAGGCCAGCAGGATCGAGAACGGCACCGCCAGCGCCAGCGTCTTGTTCAGGCTCTGCGGCAAGATCGACAGGAAGGCCGCCAGCGCCTGGCTGACCGGCGGGTGGTAGATCAGCAGCTTGCCCACGGTGCTGCTCAGGGCGTCGGTCATCAGCAGGGTCAGGAACAGCGCCACGCCCCCCAGATACCAGCGGGCGATCTCGCCGAGTACGGTTCGGGTCAGGATGGGCACGGGCGCGATTCTAGCGGTCCCGGATGAGGAAAAGGGAGCGGAAGGCGGGGGTGCCGGGGGCACTGGGGAGGGTCAGAGGGCAAGGGCGCACTTGACCGTGCGCCCCTTCCCTGTTGTCCGTTATTTCTGCGCGCGGTCCTCGATGACGCTGTCAATCATTGCCCGGATGTCCGGCGCCGTGAGATACAGGGCAAGCAGGTCGATGTGCAGGTAGGCCAGCGTGCGCTCTGCGGCCGGCAGACTGCGGCGTAACTGATCGTTCGCCGCCAAGGTGGTCCGATAGCTCAGCTGCACCACCTCGTTGCGCAGGGCGGGCGCACCCCGGGCGGGCAGCCCGCAGCGGGTCAGGAGCGCGGCGACGTTCCTGGCCTCCTGGGACACTGAGGTCACGGGGGTTCGCGCGTAGCGCACATCCTGTACCTGCCTCACGCGCGCTCTGAACTCCGGGAGGCTGAGGTAGGCCAGCGCGAGCGTACCTTGCAGCACGCTGCGGGAGGCTCCACGTGGGGCCTCTTCCTTCCAGGCATCATGCAGGGCGCGTTCAAAAGACCGGGTGACGCGGTAACTGACCTGGGTTTTGGCCCGAGTGATGGGCTGACGGGTGAACCAGGGAAGACCTAGCCCATGGGCCAGTTGCTGCATCTTCTCCAGGCCGGAGTTTGACGGGAGACGGCTGACGTCCTCTCCACTGGGCCTCAGCCATGGTCCGGGGCGCTCGTTCGACTGACGCAGGTGCTGGGCCTCCAGGCGGTCAAGCTCGCTGCCGTGACCGCGCAGGAGTCGGGCGTGGGAGTGGAGGTGATCGGTGAGTGTCGGCTCGCCGGGTTGGCTCTGCTGATACAGGGACCATAGGCCAGCCTTGAGGGTGAGCCCCTGCAGCTCCCGCTGGGTAAACGGGGCCAGGTGAGGCAGCAGACGGGTGAGGTAGAGACGGGCGGCGTGAAGATTCAACTGGTCTTCGGACTGCGTCATGGAGCCTCCTGCCCCGCCTGCGGTCTGGCGGGGCAGCACACACTGGATCAGCCTCGCTCACACAGTCAAGCCCGTCCAGCACAGCCTTTTCACACAATCTGCCCCAATTGCATAGGGGGGCTAAGGGTGACGGCAATCTTCTTGCCCGCAGGACTCTAGATCTTCTGGCTGGTGCCGGGACGCATGCCAGTCCGGGCGGCAGGGAGGGGTCCTACCAAGCGAGGACCCTGTGCTGTTCTCAGCTGGTTCAAGAGGGCTCAGAAGGCTCGAGGTAGTCTTCCAGGCGAAACCCCTCGCGCCGTTCTGCCAGCAACTCCTGTTCGAATTGCTGTTTCAGAACCGCCGCGGCAGGCACGCCCTGCTGCAGCGCCCTTATCAATGGCCGGATCTGATCGGTGCACTGCTGGCACAGCCGGAGTTGATCCTGCTCGCCCAGCAGGTTGTAAGTGCAGTGTGGACAGATCTTGTCCACCGCCGCGATAAGTTGCTCGGCCGCCCACTCCTGGGGATGCAGTTCCCTGTTGTAGTAATACTCCCTCCGGCGGCTGCGGATTTTCTCGACCCAGCGCGTGGCTGCGGCCTGATCCTTGGCCTGATCCTTGACAGAGAGCTGCCGCAGCTGTTCTGTCCACTTATACAGCTCGGAGTAGCGCTCCAGCGTCCGTAGGCTGACTGAGATTTTTTCCTTCTGCAACTCGGCTCGGAGCCGAGCGAGGGAGCGTTCTCCTAAGGGGAGACGGGCGTACTTCAGGAAGAAATGCTCGGCCTTCTGTCGGCTAGCCCTGGTCTTGTGGTGTTCAGGCATGCTTTGGGTTCTCCTGGAGCTGAGCGGACGGCCGTGAGGCGGCTCCCGGCATGTCGATCCAGCTTATCTGTCGGTATCTGCCGCCAATGTGTCGGTATTTGCCGACGATTTGTCGGTATCTGCGCAGGATATATCAGTACCTGCCAAAGCGCTATCGAGAGAATGAAAAAAACGAAAACCCTCTCCAGCACGTTGGGAATAGCCCACTGTTGCATAAGGAGATCAGGAAAGCAAGGTGGAAAGTGGCGAAAAGAGTGCATCTAGGTGTATGAAAGTGCATCAAGCAGAGGCGAGAAGAAGCTGGAAGGGCTTAGAGAAAGTGGCGTAATCCCCCGGTTTGAAAGCCGGGGGATTACGCCACCGCCCCAACGGGGGCACAAGTGGCTGGGCGGGGCGACACGGCCCGGGAGTTCCAGACCCGACGCAATAAAGCTCGTGCCTCTCTCCCGCCCCGGACCTCAAAAAAGCCCCCTCCATCAGGAGAGGGCCAGATCAGTGGTTTCTCAACCCGCCTGCGGTGAGCCGGAGCCTTGCCCAGCCCAGCCCCGGCGCTCGTGGCGGGCTAGCCGCTCGTGCAGGTGCAGGATGGCGGCGTTGCCATGAGCTCCGCGCTCGGTGATGGCGCGGGCGGTGGCGGCGTCCAGGTAAGCCAGCCGCAGCAGCTCGGTGCTGCTCAGGCCATCGCGGGTGGCCCGGACGCCGCGTTCACGGCGGATGGTGGCGCTGTCGGTGCCCAACACGCTGCGGTTGCTGATACTGCCCAGCTGCCCGTACACGTTGCCCTCGCCGCCGTGACGGGCCACCGTCGCCATCAGCTCGCGCCGGGCGTCGGTGCTCTCCAGGCGGGAGGCCAGCCAGCGCCGCGCCTCGGGATCGGTGCTGCGCTCGGCAATCTGGGCGGCCAGTTTCACGTCGCCGCTCATCGCGCGGGTCAGCAAATCCTGTGCTCGCTTGCGCCAGCGCCGCGCCTGCGGGGTGTCGATCACGAAGGCCAGCCGCGTGAACTCGGCCAGGCTCAGGGTGGCTTCAGGGCCAGCACCAAAGTCGCGGGCGGGGGCCTCCAGGTCATGCTCGGCGGCCAGCGTGTTCCAGTCGGGATCGGTCAGCCCCAGCTGGGCCAGGGCAGAGGAAGCGAGAAGGAGTCCGTCGGCGCTGATGGGCAGCCGGACGGTGCCGAATTCAAGGGTCAGCGGAGCGTTCTTCATACGTAGAGTATAGCATAAATTCTGTTAATAGCATAATTTCAGCGGAAGGAAAATGATCGCTGAAGGCTGTACTGGTGGGCTTCAGCGGCCTGTAGGGGGACTAGAATCAGGTCAGGCAAGACCCTTCTTCAGGCCATCTCGATCCGGTCGCGGCCTCCCGACTTAGCGCGGTACAGCGCGTCGTCCGCCCGCGCCACCAGCCGGGTCAGGTCATCGCCTGCGAGACTGGCACTGACGCCAAAGCTGGCGGTCAGCGGGCCGACCTGTGGGTGGGGCGAGGACGCGAGCAACCGCTGGACTTCCTGTGCGCGGCGCAGCGCCCCCGCCTGACCGATGCCGGGGAGCACCAGCATGAATTCCTCCCCACCCCATCGTCCCGGCGTCTCGCCAGGCTGGGCCGTCGCCCGCAGTAGGGCCGCGACGTGCATCAGGGCGCTGTCCCCAGCCAGATGGCCGTGCAGGTCATTGACGCGCTTGAAGTGGTCGAGGTCAAACATGACCACGCTGCCCCCCTCGCCATCCTCCTGCGCCCCGGCGACGGGCTCCAGCAGATCAGCAACCCGCTGGTACAGGCGGCGGCGGTTGGCCAGCCCGGTCAGGGGATCGGTATACGCCTCGTGCTCCAACCGCAGCTGCGCCTGGGCCTGAGTGACGAAGCGGGACTTGTACCACGCCAGAGCTTGTAGCAGTAGCAGGATAGTGCCGGTGGACAGGTACAGCTGTGCGCTGGGCAGCGCTCCGTCCAGGCCCCCCTGACGCGCGCCCAGCAGGCCCGCCACTACCGCCAGCACGAAGCCCCCCAGGGCCAGCCGCCCGGCGCGGCGCGCCCCGAAGATCAGGTGGCCCAGCACCGCGTTGGCGATCAGCATCAGCAGCATGCTGAATTGCGTCTGCGCCTCGCTGACCGACTGGCCTGCGCCGCCCACGTACGCCTGGGCCGCAATGAACACCAGATTTGAGGAGACGATAATCTTGAGCGCCACGTCCAGCGAACTGCGCCGCAGCACCCGCACCACACCCCACAGGCACAGCAGCGCCATCACGGCGTACACCCCGATCAGTTCGGCGTTGGGCGAGGGAGAGCGGGCCTCCAGCACCCACAGGATGGCCAGGACCGGCAGCCCGCAGGCCAGTGCCGCCAGCGCCAGCCGCTGGTGCAGGGCGTGCTTGAGTTCGTCGCCCGGCGCAATGACCGGCGTGAGCGGGTGGCCCGCACTGTCCACTGGCTGGCCGGAAGGCCGGGACGGCGCTGGGCGGCCAGACCGGACCGGGGCCGGGAGTCGCACCTCCACAGTTTAAGCGGTGCGCGGTGTCAGAATTCTGACGGCTTAAGCTGGCCGCCGGAGGCTCAGGAGTAGCGTCCCAGCCGTTCCACCAGCAACGCGAAAAAGCCGTCGGCGTCCACAGCTGTCGCCACCCGGACATTCTTGGGCTGCCCGGTCACGTCCCACACATCCGCCACGGTGCGGCCCACGCTTGGCCCAGCCGTCAGGTCCAGGGTGACATGCATGGGCCTGGACACGAACAGGTCCGGGCGCAGCAGCCACGCCACGGTCATCGGATCGTGCAGCGCGCCGCCCTCCCAGCCGTAACGCTCGCGGTGGTGCTCGGCAAAGAATTCCAGCAGCACCGCCGCGAACTCGCCCACCCGCGTGCCCAGCGCCCGGAACGCCGCCACGCGGGCCGGGTGCGCGATGGCCTGATGCGTGACGTTCAGGCCGAACATGGTCAGCGGAACGCCGGACGTGAAGACGACGTGCGCGGCGTGGGGATCGGCCAGTGCGTTGAACTCGGCGGCAGGCGTCCAGTTGCCGGTGTCGGTGCTGCCGCCCATCCACACCACCTCCCGCAGCAGCGGCACGATATCCGGTGCGAGGCGGAAGGCCAGCGCCAGATTGGTCAGCGGCCCGGTGGGGACGAGGGTGACCTCGCCGGGCCGGGCACGCACCTGCTCGATGATGAAATGCGCGGCGTGCATGGCTTCCGCACCGCGCGTCGGCGTGGGCAGCTCGGGGCCGTCCATGCCGCTCTTTCCGTGCACGGCCTCGGCACTGATGCGCGGTACCACCAGCGGACGGTCCGCACCGGCGAAGATGGGCACGTCCGCGCCGATCAGCTCGCGGGTGATCAGGGCGTTGCGGGTGGTGCGTTCCAGCCCCACGTTGCCGAACACCGTGGTGATGCCCAGCACCTGGAGTTCAGGGCTGGCCAGCGCCAGCAGGATGTTGATGGCGTCGTCGTGGCCGGGATCGCCGTCCAGAATTACGGGGCGGGGCGTAAGGGAGGCAGCGGTCATACCCCTCATTGTGTCATTTGCGGATTTAGGCAGGTTTAACGTACTGCCTTTTAGCGCACCCATCGTAAGCTGCGCGCCATCTGTCCCAGTCCCCAACCGATAAACTGCGGTCATGAAGGGCCTGAGAGAATTTATTGACTGGCTCCGGGAAATCCTGGGCGGCGCTCCACAGCCTCAGCCAGTGCCCATCCCCGTTCGCGTGCGCGACCGCTAACGGCCCCCATCCTCCTCTCCTTCAGCAGAACCATCCCCACTCTTCCCCAACACTACTCACCCACCCTTTCCGGTGGGTGTTTTGCTGGGTTGGGGCAGGTGACCTGAGGGCGAAAGCGCCACAGCAATGTCCTTCTTTGAAGGGCAGACGGGCGGCGGCGGGGTGGCCGCAAGTCTCTGCCTGTCGCCGGGCCATTAGCGCTGGCTTGGCGGCGACAGGAAGAGGCCCGCGACTCAGCGCAGCTTCTCGCGGATCCAGCCCGCCAGTTCGCTGATCCTGACGCGCTCCTGCGCCAGCGTATCGCGGTCGCGGACGGTCACGGTGTCCTTGAGTCCCCTGTCTTCTCCCTCACTCTGGCCGATGGTGTCGAAGTCCACGGTCACGCAGTACGGCGTGCCCACCTCGTCGTGGCGACGGTACGCCTTGCCGATGTTACCGCTGTCCTCGTACAGCACCCGGCCCAAGCCCAGGCCCTGCAGCTCGGCCTTGATCGCCCGGGCCACCGTCGTGATTTCCTCGCGGTTGCGGGCCAGCGGGATCACCGCCACCTTGATCGGTGCGAGATGCGGCCTGAGCTTAAGCACGATGCGCTCGCTGCCGTTCTCCAGCGTCTCTTTCGTGAACGCCTCGCTCAGCACGGCCAGCAGCGCCCGGTCCACGCCCGCCGACGGCTCGATCACGAACGGCACGACGGGCTTGTTGGTCTCGGGGTGCGGGATGGTCAGCTTAGCGATGGAGTCGTTGTTCTCGGTGACGCTGGCCACCAGTCCCAGCTCGGCCTGCGATTTGGTATGAGACCCCAGGTCGTAGTCGCTGCGGTTGGCGATGCCCTCGATCTCCTCATGGCCCAGGGTGGGGTAGTCGTACATCAGGTCGTAGGTGCGCTTGGAGTAGTGCGCCAGGTCTTCACCTGGCACGTCCAGAATCTCAATTTTGCTCCTGGGCACGCCCTGCGCCTCCCACCAGCTCAGCCGACGCTCCAGCCAGTGCTCGTGCCACTCCTCATCGGTGCCGGGCACGCAGAAGAACTCGATCTCCATCTGCTCCAGTTCCCGCACGCGGAAGATGAAGTTGCGCGGCGTGATCTCGTTGCGAAAGGCCTTGCCGATCTGCGCGATGCCGAAGGGCAGACGGCGGCTAGTGGAGTCCACCACGTTCTTGAAGTTGGTGAAGATGCCCTGGGCGGTTTCCGGGCGCAGGTAGCCGTAGCTGTCATCGTCGGCGACCGGACCGATGGTGGTCTTGAACATCATGTTGAAGGGTTTGGGCTCGGTCCAGTCGCCCACCTCGCCGGAAAAGGGATCGCGCACGCCCGCCGCTTTCAGGGCCTCTGAAGCCCTGGCCGGCTGACGGACCAGGGCCGCCACCACCGCCGGGAAGTTGGCCGCGTCCTCACCGATGCCCTGGGCAACCTTGTCCACCACGTCGGCCTTCTGGTCTTTGACCAGATGGTCCAGGCGGTAGCGCTTGTTGTTCTTCTTGTTGTCTACCATGGGGTCCGAGAACGTCGCCTCGTGGCCGCTGTGACGCAGAACCATGCGGTGCATGATGATGCTGGAATCCAACCCTTCCATGTCGTCGCGCTCGTAGACGTTTGCGCGCCACCACGCGGCCTTGATGTTGTTCTTCAGTTCCACGCCGAGGGGACCGTAGTCGTAGAAGCCCTGCAGGCCGCCGTAGATCTCAGAGCCCTGAAAAATAAAGCCGCGGCGCTTGCACAGGCTGACCAGTTCTTCCATCGATGATGCGGGCATAGGCTGTCCTCCTTTACGGACCTCGCGTGCCAGCGGGACATGAAAACACCCCAGACGGCACCTCTCGGCCCGTCTGGGGACGCGAATGGGTCTCCGCGCGGTTCCACCCCAGTTCCAGCGCGCGGCGTTCTGCCGCCCTCTGGCCCTCTTCGACTCTTCAACAGCTCCCCGCCGCCCTTCACGCGCTGCCGCCCACCTGACTCCCACCGTCTCAGGCTCGCTCCCCGGGCACATACGCGCTACTCCTGCGGATCAACGCTTGGGGCATTGTCGCCCGAGGGGAGGCAGGGGTCAAGGGGTGCGTCCCTGGCCCACCGGGCATCAGGCCCCGGCGTGCAGGTCAGGGCCAGGGCGCCCCCTCACCACGCTGAACGCCAGCAACGCGGCCCCGATCACACCGATGGCGACCGAGCCCCACACGAAGCCCTGCGCGGGATGGTTGCTGGGGGCAGCCAGCAGCAGCGGACTCAGGAACTGCCCCAGGAAGATGGCGCTGCTCATGCCCGCCACGATGCGCCCACGCCACGCGCGCGGGGTCAGTTCGGCCAGCCAGGCGTTCAGGTTGGGCAGGGCCAGCCCGCCGCCCATCCCGGCCACAATCAGCCCGGGCAGCACGCCCGCAGGGCTGCCGGACACCGACACCAACCCCCAGCCCGCTGCCAGCAACAGCAGCCCCAGGCCCGCCACACGGCGGTGATCGAAGCGGCCCGCGAAGCGCGAGTAACCCAGCGCCGTGATGGCCGCCGTCAGCGTGAACGCGCCCAGCAGCAGTCCGGTGGAGGCGGGCGACGCCCCCAGGAACTGCAGCAGGAACGGGCCCTGAGCGGGCATCAGGTAGAAGACCGCCATGTAGGCCAGCGCCAGCACGTAGATCACAGCGATAATGCCCCAGCGCGGCTTTTCCTCCGGCTCATCCACCTGCGTCGGTCCGGGAACACCGCGCGGCAGGCGCAGGACCAGCGGCAGCAGCAGCAGGGAGATCAG
The DNA here is from genome assembly GCF_014201875.1 of Deinococcus humi. NCBI lineage: Bacteria > Thermotogati > Deinococcota > Deinococci > Deinococcales > Deinococcaceae > Deinococcus > Deinococcus humi. The sequence continues at coordinate 305,006 of NZ_JACHFL010000001.1, forward strand.
GTAAAGCCCGAACGGCGCGCGCCAGCCCACGCTTGCCAGCAGACCGCCTAGTGGCAGCAGCACGGCCCCACCAAAACTGGTGAACGACGCCTGCTGGCTCAGGAACCTGCCGCGCGCCGCGCCCGCAAAGTAGTCGTTGACCAGCGCGCCGCCGGCCGTCATGGTGCCGGCCACCGCCAGCCCCAGGACCACGCGGCCCGCCAGCAGGGCGTCCAGCGACGAGATCACCAGACCGCTCGCCCCGCCCAGGGCATAGAGTAGCAGCGAGCCGATCAGCACTGGCCGCCGTCCGAAGCGGTCGGCCAGCAGGCCACCCAGCGGCGCGCTCACAGCAATGGCCAGTCCCACGATGGTCAGGGAGAGTTTGACGAGCAGCCCCGCGTTGGGATGGTCCGCGAAGTGCACGGTCATGGCGGGCAACGCGGGTGCGATGGTGGCGCCCGACATGATGGTCAGTGCGGCCAGCAACAGCAGGGTCAGGCGGGTCAGCGTGTCCGGCGGGGCAAACGAGGGGGAAAGGGGCTCAGTGGTGGTCGGCACCGCCGAACGGGGAACAGGCGATGGCGTCCGGGTCATCCCATCAGTCTAGCTTGGACAAGTCAAGGGGTTTGCGAATCAAAGTAACTGTTGTGGAGTGACTGCTGCGGGAACACCCCGGAGCCTCAGGGCGTCTGGCCCGTCTCGCTCCCCGGCACCACCCAGATGTTGCGGAAACTCACGTCGCTGCCGTGGTCCTGCAACACGATCGGGCCAGGCGTCGGCGCCTCGGCATCACCCAGCAGGGTGGAGCCGCTCAGGGCCACGTTGTCCTGAACCTTCTGGCCGTTGAGGTACACCGTGGCGCGGGCGTCCTCGGTCTTCTGGCCGTTCTGCCAACGCGCGGCGCGGAACTCAATGTCGTAGCTCTGCCAGGTCCCAGCGGGAAGCGCCTCGTTGCTGCTGGCATCGTGCTGACCGTAGATGGCCCCCAGATCGTTCTTGCCCCCCAGACCTGTCCCGAAGGAGTCAAGAATCTGCAACTCATAGCGGCCCTGCAGGTACACGCCGCTGTTGCCCCGGTCCTGCTCGCTGAGTCCGCCGCGGCTGGGCGGCAGGCGGAATTCCAGATGCAGCCGGAAGTCCCCAAACTTCTCACGCGTGTGCAGGTCATTGGTGTCCTGTGGATTGCCGCTGGGCCTGACCGTGGCCACGCCGCCCTGTACGCCCCACCGCACCTCTCCTCCACGCCGGTCCTGCCAGTCGGCCCCCAGGCTCTGGGTGCTGCTGTCCTTGCCTAGCAGCACCCGCGCGCCCGACGGGGGACGCAGGTAGGCCAGCGGGCGCAGTTCGATGTCGCGGTAACTCACGGCGGCCCCTTCGGCCTGCAGGGCAATACGGCCTGCCGTCAGGGCCGCGCCCCCCGGAGCCCGGAGCCCGGTGGCCTGCGCCGCGAGCTGCCCGTTGACGATCTGCGTGGCCTCGTCCCCAGACACCACCAGTTCCAGTGTGTTCCAGCCGGCCACTTCCTTGACCCCGTCGGCCCGGATCAGCCGCCGGTAGCTGCCGGGAGCCTCGTTGGTGGTCACGGCCCGCCCCAGGGGGTCGTACTCCAGTTCACGGACACCCGGATCGCGGACCGTGGAGGTCACGTTGGTCCCGTCCAGCAGCCACAGGTCTCCCGTGCCGCCCTCCAGGATCTGGAACTCCATGCTGCCAGGCCAGATCTTGTTGGGGCCAGTGACGTGGTACAGCACGCCCGAATCGCGGGGCTCTCCCGCACGCGGCGCAAATTTCTGGCTGTCCCAGCGGTATTGCAGCCGCAACCGATAGTTGGCGTAGCGCTTGTCGGTCAGCAGGTAACCGAACTCGCGGTCTCCAGGAGTGGGCGCCACGTCCAGTACGCGCAACTCGCCATTCTGGACCTTGAACACCTCTTCCGGATCACTGCCCGTACCGCGCGACGGCAGCCAGGAGGTCCAGCCGCTCAGGTCCTGCCCATTGAACAGCGTGGTCCAGGCGGTCTGCGGCTCGAGAGGCGTCGGCAGATCATCCCCGTCCCCTGACGGCGCGGGCGTCCCCGACACGTCGGCGCAGGCCGAGAGCAGGCCGCCCAGCAGCAGGGTCAGGGCGGTGCGGCGAACATTTGGCCATGGCAGTCGCTTCGCTAACGGGCCTTGCGCTGAGCGGCGGGTGGAAGGGGGGACAGAGGCGTCGGGCATGGGGCTCCTTGCATGAAAAGGGGCGGATTCGCTGAGAACGGTAGATCAGGGGCACAGGACACAGGGGCGGGGCCATCAGACGCAGCCCGGCGCATGTTGATGGGCAGTCCAGCCACTCCATGATTTCCCACTTCAGTGAGAGGGGGCGCCCAGTCTGGCTCAGGTTCCATTGAGCTACCTGAAGTGTCAGGCAGCTTTTCGTCTCAGTGAAGACACCCTCAGGGCAGAATTTTCCCAGGATTCAGCAGGCCTTGTGGATCAAGCAGCGCCTTGACGCCGCGCATCACCTTCAGTGTGTCCGCGTGCTCGCGGGCCAGGTAGGCGCGTTTGTGCAGCCCGACGCCATGTTCGCCCGTGCAGGTGCCGCCCCGTGCCAGCGTCTCGGTGATCATGGCGTCGTAGACCGCCTGGACCTTCGCCCACGTTGCCGCGTCGTCCGGGGGGGCGTGGAACAGCACATGGAAGTTGCCGTCACCGACGTGGCCCACGATGCTGGCGTCCAGCCCCGCCGCGTCGGCCTGCTGGCGCGTGAACTCCACCACCTCCGGCAACACGTGCAGCGGCACGCACAGATCGGTGGTCATGTTGACGTGGCCGGGGTGCAGCGCGGTGATGGCGTAGTAGGCGTGATGGCGGGCCTCCCACAGTTTTGCGCGTTCCTCCGCGCTGTACGCGGCGTGCAGCCCGGTGCCCCCGCCGTCGGTGACCAGTTCACGGCACAGTTCGAGCGCCTCGGCCAGCGCGGTCTGGCTGGGAGAGGCCAGCTCGATCCATAGGGTCGGCGCTTCGGGAAAGTCGGTGCCCTTGTGGACATTGACGGCGTGGATCTGAGATTCGTCGATCAGCTCCAGCCGCTCGGGTTGCAGCGCCGCGCCCATGATGTCCACGGCGGACCGGGCCGCCTCGCCCAACGTTCTGAAATTGGCCCGCAGCACCACCAGATGCGCGGGCAGCGGCCACAGCTTGACCGTCAGCTCGGTGATCACGCCCAGCGTGCCCTCCGCGCCGATAAACAGGTTCTTGAGGTCATAGCCGGCGCTGGTCTTTCTGGCCTTGCTGCCCACCCGGATGACCTCGCCATTGGCCAGGGCCACCCGCAACTCCAGCACGTTGTCGCGCATGGTGCCGTAGCGCACCGCCGCCGTGCCGCTGGCATTGGTGGAGGCCATGCCGCCCAGGCTCGCCTCGGCACCGGGATCAACGGGGAAGAACAGCCCAAGATGGCGCACCTGCCGGTTGAGCTCCGGATACGTCACCCCCGGCTGGACGGTGGCCTGAAAGCCGCCTGCGGCCACCTCCAGCACCGCCTTCATGCCGCTCACGTCCAGGGACAACCCGCCTGCCACCGGGATCACCTGACCCTCCAGGCTGCTGCCCACCGCGAAGGGCACCACCGGGAAGCCGTGCTCGGCGGCCAGTTGCAGCGCGTCCACCACATCGGCCTCCGTGAGCGCAAACAGAACGGCGTGCGGCGAGGCGAATTCCTGACGGCTCTCGTCGCGACCATGCGCCTCCAGCACAGCCGGAGCGGTGCTGAGCTGCTCGCCGAAGCGGGCTTGCAGGGCGGTCAGGGCCGCTGCAGTGAAGGTGTCGGGGCGGGGCAGTGAAGTTGTCATGGGCGGCTCCTTCGACGGGGGCTGTGGGTTCGAGTGACGTTGTGGAGGCTCTTTTTTAGGTCAGACTTGTTCTTGCGGAAAGTGGAGCGGACCTTTTGGTGCTCGGCTTGTGCGCTCTGCAGTCGCTCACACCTTCTCCGCCCCCACCACGTCCCGCTGCCAGCTGTGGAGCAACTCCAGCGCCTGCATGGGCGTCAGGCGGCCCAGATCGAGGGCAGCCAGTTCGCGGGTCAGACGCCCGTCGTCACTGCCAGTGTTCAGGGCGGTCAGCAGCTGGGCGGCGCGGGCGGTCACGGGAGCAGGCAGCCCCGCCAGCCGCGCAACTTCCACGCCGTAGCTCTGGCGGGCAGCGCCGGGAATCACCTGATGGTAGAAGGTCAGGCCCCCGCGCCCGTCGTGGGCGTCCTGGTCCTCCTCGGCGGCCACATGCAGGTTAATCAGCCCAGGATGCTCGCCTTCGAGGCGGGTCAGCTCGAAGTAGTGCGTGGCGAACAGTGTGTGCGCCCCGGTGCCGTGCAGGTGTTCCAGTGCCGCCTGCGCGATGGCGAGACCATCGAGGGTGGAGGTGCCACGGCCCACCTCGTCCAGGATGACCAGGCTGCGCGCCGTGACGCCGTGCAGGATGGCGGCCAGTTCCGACATCTCCACCATAAAGGTGCTGCGCCCCCCCGCCAGATCGTCCGACGCGCCGATCCGGGTGTGGATGGCGTCGTACACGGGTAGGTCCGCCCCGTCAGCCGGCACGAAGGACCCGATCTGGTGCAGCAGGGCGCAGATGGCAATGGTCCGCAGGTAGGTGGACTTGCCCGCCATGTTGGGGCCGGTGAGCAGCAGCGTGGTGCGGCCCGTGCCCAGAAGGGCGTCGTTGGGCACGAATTTGCCGCCCGTCGCCGATTCCACCACCGGGTGCCGGGCCTGGGTCAGCCGCGCGCCGCCCTCCACCGTCTGCGGGCGGCTCCAGCCGCAATCCACAGCGATCTCGGCCAGGGCTGCCAGCACGTCCAGCTCGGCCAGCGCGCCCGCCGCCTCCGACAACGCCTCGGCGTGGGCGGCCAGACTGTCGCGCAGCTCGGTAAAGACTTCGAGCTCCAGCCGCTCGGCGGCCTGTTCCAGGCGGGCGATCTCGCGTTCACGCTCGCGCAGGTCGGGGCGGGTAAAGCGGGCGCGGTCCTTGAGGGTGGCGATCTGGCGGTAATCGGACGGCACCTTGCTCAGGTGCGGCCCGGTCACTTCCAGGAAATAGCCGAACACATTGTTGAAACCCACCTTGAGGTTGCCAATCCCGGTACGCGCCCGCTCGGAAATCTCCAGCTCGGCCAGCCACGCGCGGTGGCCCACGGCCCCGTTTCGCAGCTCGTCCAGTTCGCCGTGAAAGCCGTCACGGATCAGGCCGCCGTCCCCGGCGCGGATAGGCGGATCGTCCACCAGGGCGGCGCGGATGCGGGTCACGACTTCGGGCAGGCTGGCCAGACGGGCGCGCAGACCGCCCAGCAGGCCGTCCAGCCCGTCGAGCAGCCGCACCGCCTCGGGCAACAGTTCCAGCGTGCGGGCCAGCGAGGCGACCTCGCGGGGGGTGGCCCGCTTGACCGCCACGCGCGCCGAGAGCCGCTCCAGATCGTGGGCGCGGTACAGCAGTGAACGCACACCGTTTCGAAGGTCAGCGGCGCGGGTGAGGGTTTCCACGCTGTCCAGCCGGGCACGGATGCTCAGTTCGTCCAGCAAGGGAGCGCGCAGCCAGGCCCGCAAGCGTCGCCGCCCGCCCGCCGTGCGGGTCTGGCACAGCACGTCCATCAGCGTCACACCCCCTGGCGCCTGCGCCGTGAACAGTTCCAACGCCCGCACTGCCGCTTCGGGCAGACGCATATGCGCGCCCGGCTCAAAGCGCACCGCACGGCGTACCATTTTCAGCTCGCCCTGTTGCGTGACCCGCGCGTAGCCCAGCACCGCCCCGCAGGCCCGCCGCAACGCCGCCGAGGTCAGACTGCCCGGGACCTCGCCCAGCACAGTCTTCAGTTCGTCACAGCAGCCCGCTTCCTCGAAATTGGCCGGGGAGAGCATCACCGGAAAGCGGGTCTGAAAGTCCGAGAGCAGCGCCGGATTCCCGGACAGTTCGGGGGCCAGCAACACCTCCCGTGCGCGCCAGCGCGACAGTTCGTCGTACAGCGCCGAACGGGTGTGGAAGGCGGCGCATCTGAACTCGCCGGTGCTGACGTCCAGCAGCGCCAGCGCGTAACCGTCCCCGGTGGCCACCGCGGCGAGGTAGTTCTCGTCGGCACTGAGGTGCCGTTCCTCGGTCACGGTGCCGGGCGTGAGCAGTTGCGTGACCTTGCGCTCCACCAGACCACTGCCCGGTTCTTCTATCTGATCGGCCACCGCCACGCACACCCCTGCTGCCAGCAGCCGCTCCACATTGCTGTCCAGTGTCCGCAGCGGAATGCCGGCCATCGGGGTGCTGAAATCCTTGCTGCTCTTGTGGGTCAGCGCGATGCGCAGCAGCCGGGCCGCGCGCTCGGCGTCCTCACCGAAGGTCTCGTAGAAGTCACCCACCTGAAAGAGCAAGATGGCATGCGGCAGTTGCGCGGCCACATCATCGCGCATGCGGACATACTGCTCGAGCATTGGCGGCAGCGCCCCATTGCCCGTTCCCTTCAACACGTTCTGAGCCACCCGCATATGCGGGGCAGCATAGCGGGCAGCGGTCGGGGTCATGGAGAGCTGGGCGGCAATGGCGCTCAGGGAAGACTGCGCAAAAGGCTGCAGCAGGGTGCTTCAGGAAAATCCACCTGCTGCAGCCTTGGTCCCTGGAGATTCACAGGGACCCTCACACTGCTCTACACGTCACAGCCCAGTGCCCGCAACAGGTCAAGGTCCGTGATGGGTGGCACACTGGCACCGAGTGAACTGGAGTGTCCGTCGTTTTGATCGCTGCCCAGGAAAAGCAGGCCCGAAGCGGACACAGTGGCTGGACGCGGAGGGGCAAACAGCAAACGAAAACGGCGAATCCAGGTATTCATGTCAGACACCTCATGGGGGCCGGGCAGGGGCGTGGAGCACGGGCGAACTCCTCAAGACGTTCGGATGGGCGGGGAAGTTATATGCCGCACAGTACATGACCCTGCTGGCCTGCGCCTTGGCTTCCGGCCCATCTCCTCTTGACAGTCCCCTAACATAGGTGGATGGCTTACGACTCCAGGATGGGTTACGACCCGGACCGCAAATTGACTGAGGGCGACGTGCATGACCTCAAGCCTGACGGATGGTGGGGCGACGACGGCATGCTGTTCCGCGAATTCACGTTCGACAGCTACCAGGCTGGGGTGGACTTTGCCGTGCAGGTGGCGGCGCTGGCCGAACAGCAGGGACACCACCCGGATATTCATCTGTTTTACAAACGGGTCAGGCTCAACTACTTCACGCACGATGCGGGCGGGATCACCGGGGCAGACATTGCGGGAGCGCAGGCCGTCAACGATCTGGTGGATCTGAGCGCCAAACCCCTGGATGGCGCTGAAAGTTGAAGCTCAGCATTCCCGACGCCGATACCCTGTGGGCCACGCTGCCTGCCGCACGGCGACACGAGGTGGTGCTGATGGTGGGCACGGAGCATCTGGACGAGCTGGATCACGTCAACAATACGGTGTATCTGGTGTGGTGCGAGGCGGCGGCACGTGCCCATGCCGACCGGCTGAGGATGGGCACCGAAGCGCTGCGCGCGCTGGGCGCGGTGCCCGTGGCCAGGCAGCACGTCATCAACTACCACCGTCCGGCGCTTCTGGGAGACCGCCTGCGGGTCCGCACGGCCCTGACGGTTCATGCGGGTGTGCGCAGCGTGCGGGCCTATACCATCGACCGCCTCAACGACGGCGATCCGCCGGAACAGGGCATTCGCCTGGCGGAGTGCCAGACCGAGTGGGTCTGGGTCGATCCCGTCTCGGGCCGTCCCCGGCGAACACCTGTCGAGGTCATTCGCCGCTTCGGGTTTACGGTTGAGGGGCCGGGTCAGGAGCAAGGGTAAAACTGGTCCTTCACCCGAAGAGCTGGCCGAGATGCTCTGACCGGAGGCGCTCAGAGCCCCATGAACAGCCCGGCGCGCCAGAGGCTGCGCCTGCGAACGCTCCATTGCCGCTGGATCAGAGCGCGGGGCATCCCTCTTATTAACAGTACCAGCAAAACGTCCCCGCCTCCAGATCGGAAGCGGGGGCGTTTTAGGGCGGAGCTTTAAACGCTGATCTCGGCGAAGCGGGCGTTCTCCTGAATGAACAGCTTGCGGGGCGCAACCTCATTGCCCATCAGGTCCTCAAACACCTCGTTGGCGACAATCAGGTCCTCAATCCCCACACGCTTCATGGCGCGGGTCTCGGGGTTCATGGTGGTGTCCCACAACTGATCGGCGTTCATCTCCCCCAGCCCCTTGAAGCGCTGGATGTCGTACTTCTTGCCTTCCCTGTTGGCGACGGAGACGTGCTTCTTCAGTTCCTCTTCGGTGTACAGGTAGGTGCCCTTCTTCTCGCGGCCCACGGTGATGCGGTACAGCGGCGGCTGGGCAATGTACAGGTAGCCGGCCTCCACGACAGGGCGCATGTAACGGTAGAAGAAGGTCAGCAACAGCGTGGCGATGTGCCCGCCGTCCATGTCCGCGTCGGTCATGATCACGATCTTGTGGTAACGCAGATTGGACAGGTCGAAGTGCATGCGGTCGCCGGTGCCTTCCACACCTGCGCCGATGGCAGCGATCAGCGCGCGAATCTCGGCGTTCTTGAGGATCTTGTTCAGCTCAGCCTTTTCCACGTTCAGGATCTTGCCGCGCAGGGGCAAGATGGCCTGGAAGCGGCGCTCGCGCCCGCCCTTGGCGCTCCCACCCGCGCTGATCCCTTCCACAATGAACAGCTCAGACTCGGCCGGATCCTGCGAGGAGCAGTCGGCCAGCTTGCCGGGCAGATCATCGTTTTCCAGCGGGTTGCTGCGGCGCACGATGTCGCGGGCCTTGCGGGCGGCTTCACGGGCGCGGGCGGCCTCGGCGGCCTTCTCCACGATGGTCTTGCCCACCTTCGGGTTCTCTTCCAGGAATTCGGAGAACTTCTCGCCCACCACAGCGTTAACGGCAGTCTGCGCCTCGCTATTGAGCAACTTGACCTTGGCCTGCGACTCGAACTGCGGCTCGCTGAGCTGCACGCTCACCACGCAGTAGATCCCTTCGAGCAGGTCATCGCCACTGGGCACGGGATTGCCCGCCTTGATCATGTTCTTGTCTTTGGCGTACTTGTTCAGGATCCGGGTGTAGGCGGTCTTGAAGCCGGTCAGCGGCGTGCCGCCGTCGCGGGTGCGGATCATGTTGGCGTAGGTCAGGATGTTGTCCGACGCGTAGGTGTTGGCGTGGATGAATGCCACTTCCACGATCACATCGCTGTGGGTGCCGCGCATCACGATGGGCTGGTCGTAGAGCAGCTTGGTGTCGTCGGTGACCAGCGCGCGGGCGAAGTTGGCGATGCCGCCCTGCTCGTGGAACACCTCCTCGCGCACCACGCCGGCGTGCAGACCGGTGCGCTCGTCGCGGATCACGATCTTCAGGCCCGTCAGGTAGGCCAGTTCCCGCAGACGACCCCGGATGCGGTCATAGCTGAACAGGTTGTCGAACTCCTTGAACACACCCGCGTCGGGGTGGAAGCTGACCTTGGTGGCCCAGCTCACGTCTTTCGGCGTGTCGCCCAGCACTTCCAGCGGAGTGGTCACCACGCCCTGCTCAAAGCGGATGTGGTGCAGCTTGCCACCCTTGTTGACGGTCACGTCCAGGTAGGTGCTCAGCGCGTTCACCACGCTGGAGCCGACGCCGTGCAGACCGCCGGAAACCTTGTAAGCTCCCTGACCGAACTTGCCCCCGGCGTGCAGCTCGGTAAAGATCACCTCGATGGCTGGGCGGCCCTCAGACTCCATCATGTCCACGGGAATGCCGCGCCCGTTGTCGGTCACGGTGGCGCTGCCGTCAGCGTGCATGATGACGTGGATCTCGTCGGCAAATCCGGCGGTTCCCTCGTCAATGGCGTTGTCGATGATCTCAGTCAGCAGCTGGTGGTAGCCGTCAATGCCCGTACCACCCTGCACGTACATCCCTGGCCGCTTGCGAACAGCTTCCAGGCCCTTGAGAATGGAGATGTCGGCGGCGGTGTACTGCGCGCCCGGGCCACCCGCGACGCGGGACTGGGCCGGAGCGGCGGTATTCTGGTCTTCGAGTTTGGTCATGTAACTCCTGCGGCGCGGCCCGGATCTGACGCGAGGCCGCGTCCGAATTGAGAGGAGAGGGTTTTGAATGGGGCGAGCGCTCAGGGACGCTCTTTCTAGATACCCACTATACTACATCAGTTGAAATAGGTCAATAAAATTACGTATATGACATAATTGAGCTGTGGTGTTTGGAGCGTCTTAAAACCCTGTCCTGGCACGGAATTCGAGGGGTTGTCAGGAAGGACTGGGGCAGGCAGGAGCACTGAAGTTCTGCTTCTGACTTCGGGGCGCTTTTATGGTGCAGCATCGAAAGACAGAGATGCGGCCCCAGACCTCCGAGAAGGCTGGGACCGCGTCATTGATCTTGAAGCCTGACTTGCGGGGTTTACTCGGTGCCGTTGCCGGTGCCCCGGCGCCCCCGGCGGCGGCGGCGGCGTTTGGCGTCGTCGCTCTGGGCCGCGCTCGACTGCTCGGGCTGCGACGCCGCTGCCTGAGCCTGAGCGGCCTGCGGCGCGGCCTGACGCTGCCCCTGCGGACGGCCATTCGGACGGCCCACCGCGCCCCGATCATTGCCGCCGCGCGTGTGGCCGCGCTCCCCGCGTGAAGCGCTACCGCGGTTGTTGCTGCCGCGCTCCTGCACTCCACGCCCGCCCCGGTTGAAGTCGCGGCGACCACCGCCGTCGTTCCCGTCCTCGGGGGGCATGTTCTCCAGCGTCCAGTCGCCGAAGTACATGCGCTGCACGGTGATGTTCACGGGGCGCAGGTGCTCGTTGCGGGGGCGCTCCAGCGTGACCACACGGCGCGCGCCGCGGCGGGGGCCGGAGTGGCCGCCACTGTTGCCGCCCTCGGGGCCGTCCATCCGGACTCCCCCGAAGGTGCGGGCCTGCTGACCCCGGCCCTGGCCCTGTTGGCCCCGGCCACGCCCCCCCTGGCGGGGGGAGGCGTCGGCGGAGGACGACGCGGCGGGGGCCGGGTCATCAAGCGTGAACTTGCGCGGCTCGCTCACGGGAACGTTCTGCAGTTTTTCGCGCTTTTCCTGCTCGCGGTCCTCGCGGCGGCGGGCGCGCGGTTTGACGGGTGAATCCATGTCGTTCTCCTCGTTGAAATTGCCGGGCCTGTACTCCGGGTCGGTGGGATCGGCCAGCGTGAAATCGGTCTGACGGGCCAGCGGCTTGACGCTGCTGACGGTGACGGTCACGGTGTCGCCCAGGCGGTAGCTCTTGCCCCGGCTGCGTCCCCGCAGCATCTGCGCGTCTTCCAGGTACACGTAGTAATCGTCGTCCAGGTTGCTGATGTGCAGCTTGCCTTCCACGCCGTTGTCCAGCATGACGTACAGGCCGCTGGCGACCACACCCGACACGTTGCCGGGGAAGGACTCGCCCAGGTGCTCCTGCGCCCACTTGGCCTGGTAGTACTTGGTCAGGTCACGCTCGGCCTCGGAAGCCGTGCGTTCGCGTTCGCTGGTGTGGTCGCCCATGCCGGGCAGGCGGCCCTGCAACTGCGCGACCTCGCGGTTGCCAGCCCTCAGTTCACCGCTAAGGATGCCCTTGATGACGCGGTGGACCAACAGGTCCGGGTAACGCCGGATCGGCGAGGTGAAGTGCAGGTACTCGTCGAAGGCCAGCCCGAAGTGACCCAGGTTCTCTCCCGCGTACTTGGCCTGCTGCATGGAACGCAGCAGCAGCGTGTTCACGACGCTCTCGCGGTTGGTGCCGCGCACTTCCTTGAGGACCGCCTGATACGCCTGGGGCGTCGGCTCGCCGCCGGGGAAGGCGAAGCCCAGGCGCCCGATGGCCGCCGTCACGTCCTGAAAGCGCTGCAGCGTGGGTTCCTCGTGGATGCGGAAAAGGGCCGGAATCTCGCGCTGGATCAGGAAGTGGGCCACCACCTTGTTCGCCAGCAGCATCAGGTCCTCGATCATGCCGCGCGCCGTTTCCTCGCGGATCGGGATCAGCTCCATGCGTCCGTCCTTGCCCACGTCGACCTTGACCTCACGCAGCTTGAAGTCGAGGCTGCCCTCGCGCAGCCGCTTCTGCCGCAGCTTGGTGGTGATCTTCAGCAGCAGGTGCAGGTCACCCTCCAGGTTGCGGGCCGCCTCGGGCAACGTGGCGGTGGCCTCGCTGTAGGCCTGCACCTCGTCGTAGGTCAGCCGCGCCTTGGAGTTGATCACGCTGGGCGCGATCTTGACGTCCAGAATGTCGCCCTCGGCGGACAGCTCTATCAGGGCGGTCAGGGTCAGGCGGTCCTGGTAGGGCACCAGGCTGCACACGCCATTGCTGAGGTGTTCAGGGAGCATCGGCAGCACGCGGCCTGGCAGGTACACGCTGGTGGCGCGGGCGTAGGCTTCCTCGTCCAGCGGGCTGCCCTCCTGCACGTAATGGCTGACGTCGGCGATGTGCACGCCCACCACGAAGTTGCCCTCCGGCGTGGGCTGAATGTGGATGGCGTCGTCAAAGTCCTTGGCGTCGCGCCCGTCCACTGTGAAGATGTTGTACTCGCGCAGGTCCAGGCGGCCACGCAGCGCCGCCGCCGGAATCTCGGTGGGAATGGTACTGGCCTGCGCCGTCACCTCGTCCGGGAACTCGCCGCGCAGCCCGAACTTGACGATGACCGCCTCGGTCTCGGTCTCAGGATCGTCCTCGGCGCCCAGCACGCGTGTAACCTGTCCGAAGACCTCGTCCTCGCCGGTGTTCTCGGGCCAGAACAGCTCGGTGACGACGCGCGCGCCCGCTGCCAGTTCCTCGATTCCTTCCGGCAGCACCAGGATGCGGTGGCGGGCACGGTGATCGTCGGGGCGCAGGATCGGGTGGCCGTGGTTGTATTCCAGCGTGCCCACCAGCTGTTTGTAGGCGCGCTGCACGATGCGGACCACGCTGGCGCGCGGACTGCCATCGCCCTTCTGACCGCGCCGGGGGCCGCCCCGCCCACCCTCACCGCGTCCAGTGTCGCCCCGGCCCTCCATTCTCACCAGCACGATGTCGCCGTTCCAGGCTTCCAGGGTCTGCTCGGCAGGAACGTAGAAATCCTCGCCGCCGCTGTCGGGAATCACGAAGCCGAAGCCTGCCGCCGACGCCTGGAAGCGCCCCCGCACCAGGCTCATGGCCTCGGGCAGACCGTAGGTCTTCTTGCGGGTGCGGATGACCTGGCCTTCCTCTACCAGCGCGTCCAGCAGCGCTTCCAGCTCACGCCAGCCACCGATGCGGTTGATGGCCTGGCGGGTAAAGGTACGTTCCAGGTCCCGCACATGCACGGGGCGCCCCAGCTTGCGCAGCTGGCCGACCACCAGCTCACGCTCGGGGCTGGCGGGCTGGGCGTCCTGCTGCTCCTGCGCCGCCGTTTCCCGGGCGTCCTGCGCAGGCTGCGCTTCAACCGCACTGGCCTGGACCAGGGGTTCCTGGGGTTGAACGCGCTTGACCCGGCCCCCGCGCCCGCGCGGCTTGGGTTCGGGCTGCGCGCCGGACGCTTCCTGCACGGCCAGGGTCGAGTCCACCGCTGGCACCGCATCGGGGGCGGCCACCACCTGCACGGCCTGGGCCGTTTCCGGCTCCAGATCCACCGCTTCCACGCCGCTCAGGACGTCGGGCAGGGGCGTGTCAGGGAGGGTCTTCCTGCGCCCCCGCGTCTTCTTGGGCACTTCCAGGATCAGCGGCCCGTCAGCCTCGGCAGCCTCGCTATGAAGCGTCTGGGGCTGCGGTTGTTCGACCGAGGCGGTCTCAGTTGACTCGACGTCGACTGTCGCCGCTTCGGTCTTTCTGGGCTTACGGCCGCGGCGGGCAGGCTTGGGGGCTTCCGCTTCGGGAGCGGCGTCCTCTGCCGCCTCCAGCACGGGTGTATCCGTCACAACCGACCCTGTCTCCGCCTCGTGGGACTCGGCGGACGCTTCGGGCGCCGCGGCAGGCTCAGCCTTTGCGGCGGCCTTACGGCCCCGGCGCTTGGGTTCTGCGGGGACCGAGACCTCGGTCTGGGCTTCGGCAGCAGGCTCAGCCTGCGTAGCAGGCGTCTTGCGCGGCTGCCTGCCCTTTCTGGGCGGCGTGGGAGCGGGTTCCTCTATGATCACGGGAACAGTCGCCTCTGCCTCGGTCGAAGCGGCCTCTTCCCGGGCCACGGCGGCAGGCTTTCGGCCCCTGCGCGCTGTCTTTTGGGGCTGAGCCTGCTCCGCCTGAGGGGCCTCGGCATTCTCCGCCTCAACGGATATCTGCGGCTGGGCTTTGGCTGTGCGGGCCACTGTTTTCTTTTTTGAAGGCGTGGGTTGCGCCACGGCTTCTGGGGCGGCATCTGCCGCCGGGAGCGCGGCTTTCCGGGGCCGCTGGCCTGTCTTCTTCACTGGTTTTTCGGATCCGGCGCTGGGCTGTGGGGCTTCCTGCGCCGCGTCCTGCTTTTTCACTTTAGGCATTCACGCACCTGGTTACTCAGGACGCGCCCGTGGGGGTTATGTCGTGGGCGCACACCGATTCCGGCCGGTCTTCAAATCTGGCGCTAGGATCTCGGCGCGCGCGGCCCGCCCACGGGCAACTGGTTATCGCTTCCTCGGGTTTGCGCCTTCTGGTGCCACGGCCCACTGCTCGGGGCCAGTCTGGCGGCGCTGTCCTGAAACCCGGCAGCGAACGCAGCATAACACGCCGGAGCTAAAGCCAACCTGATCCAGCTTGGTTTTGCGTGAAGATCAGTGGGAGCCAGACGATCCCCAGGCAGGAGCAATTGCCACACACGCTTGTATGGATGCCCCGGCCGCCGCGCTATGCTGCCGGGCGTGCCGGAGCGCGTGGAGCAGAGAATGGAAGAACATGGGATGCAAGAACTCCGGGCACTGGTGATGGACCGCCCGGCTCCCGAGGTGGACGGCATCGAGCGCGCCTATCTCTTCTCGCGCGACGCCCACGCCGGGGTCAACCGCAAGAGCGGCGAGCCGTACATCACGCATCCGGTGGCGGTGGCGGTGATCCTGGCGCGGCTGGGCATGGACAGTGACAGCGTCATGGCCGGGCTGCTGCACGACACGGTGGAAGACGTCGACGGCGTGACCTTCGAGCAGATCGAGACCCAGTTCGGGCGTGACGTGCGGCGGATCGTGGAGGGTGAAACCAAGGTCAGCAAGCTGAGCAAGCAGGGCTCGCAGACGGCGGTGGTCAGCGACGCCGGGCGCGACCTGCAGGCCGAGAACTTGCGCCAGATGCTGATCGCCATGACCGACGACATCCGCATCATCGTGGTCAAGCTGGCGGACCGGCTGCACAACATGCGGACGCTGGGCAGCATGCGCCCCGACAAGCAAAAGCGCATCGCCCGCGAGACGATGGATATCTTTGCCCCGCTGGCGCACCGCCTGGGGATCGGGCAGATCAAGTGGGAACTGGAAGATCTCAGCTTCCGCTACCTGTATCCCGACGAGTACGCCTACCTGCAAAGCCGGCTGCAAAGCCGCCAGGACGAGCGTGACGTGCTGATCGGCGAGGCCGTGACCCAGCTCGACGAGGCGCTGCGCGACGATCTGGAACTGCCCGAATGGGTCATGGACATTGACATCTCCGGGCGCAGCAAACACCTGTGGAGCATCCACTGCAAGATGCAGCGCGAGGGCAAGGGCCTGGAGCAGATCTTCGACCTGCTGGCGATTCGCGTGATCGTGACCCCGCGCGAGTTGGTGGTCCCACCCGGCACCGACGAGAAGCGGCGCGAGAAGGCTGAGGCCACACGCGAAAAACGCATCTGCTACCACACCGTGTCCATCGTGCACAGCATGTGGACGCCGCTGCCGGGGCGCTTCAAGGATTACATCGCGGTGCCCAAGCCCAACGGCTACCAGTCGCTGCACACCACCGTGATCAGCCAGAGCGGCCAGCCGATCGAGGTGCAGATCCGCTCGAGGCGCATGCACGAGGTGGCCGAATTCGGTGTGGCCGCCCACTGGATGTACAAGCAGGGCTCCATGCTGGCCCAGAAGGACCGCGAGAACTGGATCGCCCAGCTGCGCGAACTGCAAGACGAGATCAACGACGCAAGCGACTACATGGACGCCGTGAAGTCCGACATCCTGGGTCAGCGGGTGCGGGTCTTCACGCCGCGCGGGCTGGCGATCAGCCTGCCAGCGGGCAGCACGCCCATCGATTTTGCCTACCACATCCACAGTCGCATCGGCGAGACCACCGTGGGCGCGCGGGTCAACGGCAGCATCGTGCCGCTGGCGCACAAGCTGGGCAACGGTGACATGGTGGAGATCGTGACCAGCAAGAACGGTCACCCCAGCAAGGACTGGCTGAACTTCGCCGTGACCCGCAGCGCCCGTGCCAAGATCCGCCACCATTTCCGCCAGCTGGAGCGCGAGGACGCCCGGCAGCGCGGCCACGACATGCTCGAACGCCACCTGCGCAAGAGGCAGCTCCCGGTGCGCCAGCTGATGCGGACCAAGCTGCTCGAAGACGCGGCCCAGAAACTCCTGAGCACCCGCAACCCCGACGACCTGTATTTCGCGATCAGCGCAGGCAAGCTGACGCCCTCGGCCGTGGGCCGGGTGCTGTCGCCCAGCCTGGCCAGTGAGCAGGGCCAGGTCCGCCCGCCATCCAAGCGCGCGCCCGTGCCGCGCCCACCGGAGACCGGCGGCGTGTACGTGGAAGGCTTTACCACCACCACCAAGCTCAGCAACTGCTGCAGCCCGATCCGGGGCGACCAGATCATGGGCTACCTGACCCGTGGACGTGGCGTCAGCATTCACCGCATCGATTGTCCTAACATGATCCGGCTGCTGAAAGACGAACCCGAGCGCTGCGTGGC
The DNA here is from genome assembly GCF_014201875.1 of Deinococcus humi. Lineage (NCBI taxonomy): Bacteria > Thermotogati > Deinococcota > Deinococci > Deinococcales > Deinococcaceae > Deinococcus > Deinococcus humi. The sequence goes on from NZ_JACHFL010000001.1 coordinate 321,807, forward strand.
TGCCAGCTGGGACGCGGGGATGCCGGGCCTGACCCTGGTGGACATGGACGTGGTGGCCCCGGACCGTCACGGTCTGCTGGCCGACGTGCTGGGCGTCCTGAGCGCCGAGAAGCGCAGTCCGCTGAAGGTAGAGGCCAACGTGGACCTGGACGACGTGGCCCACATCCTGCTGCGGCTGGGCGTGCGCGGCAACGCGGACCTGGAACACGTGCGCGCCGCGATTGGCAAGGTCGAGGGCGTGACGGCTATCGTGCGGCTGGGCCGCAACAGCAGCCGTGGGCGAAAGGACAGCGGGGCCAGCGCGTGAGCGGGCCAGCACGCAACGTCCCTGTCACCGCGGCCTCCGCCTCTCCCCTGCCGCGCGCCGTGATGCGCGGAGTGCCAGTGCCCACCGCTTCTCCTGAACTCCTGAGCAAATTGGCGCGGGGCAGCGCGGGGGCCATATGAGCCTCACGCTGATCCCTGATCTGGGAGACCTGCTGCGCCTGAACCCGCAGTACAACGCCGGAACCATGGTGGAACTGCTGCGCCATCTGGGAATAGGGGAAGTCCTGTGGGCCAGCGACGGTGACCCGGACCATCCCCTGCGTGACGCGCTGCCCGCCGCCCGGATCAGCATCCGCGACGGTTTTACCCTGGACTGGGAGTGGGCAGAGGCTGAACACGGGCAGCTCCAGGGCTTCCTGAGCCAGTACCCACAGGGCCGCGAGCGCCTGCGCGAGGCCGCCGCGGCCGAGCGTGACTTCGCCGCGCTGGTCACCACGCCCATGACCCCCACGCGGGTGATGGGCGTTGAGGTGCTGGAGGCCGCCCGCGTCTACCACGCGGCCTTGCGCGCCGCGCTGGACGAGGGGCCGGGCACGCACTGGCGGGAGCGGCGGCTGTCGGAACTCGCGGCGAGGCTGACCGGGCAGTCCGGCGCGGTGATCGCCCCGCTGGACGATCTGCCCGGGCTGCTGGAGACGCTGCCGGACGCGCAGCTGCCCGACCTGACGGCCTTTGCTCCTGGCGAGACCAGTCGCCTGCGCGCCCTGGCAGACCGCGCCTGGCAGCTGCGCGAGGATGATGACCTGAACGCCCTGCTGGCTGCCCTAGAGCGCGAGACCGGGGACGCCGTGACGCCGGGGGCCGAGCTGGCCGCCGCCGCCGCCAGCATCTACCTGGCGGTTGGTGAGCTGGCTGCCGCCCGCGAGCTGCTGGAGCGCGCCGCCCACGCGCTGACCGATGAGCTGCCGCGCAGTCTGGCCGGACTGACGCTGGCCCGGCTGGGGCAGGTGCGCGACGCCCAGGGGGATAGGGAGCTGGCCATGCGCACCTACCGGGCCGTGCTGGCCCTGAACCACGCCCCTGCCGTCGCCCGCGCCGCGGCGGAGGCTGGTCTGAAGGAGCCGTTCAGACTAAACCTGGAAACGGAATAACCTCAGCGCATCTCCCGGTGCGGCCTGGGTTGCCGCCGCTCTCCGGACCCCTTCCCCCTTTCGGCGGACGCCTTTGCGGCCCGCGGGCCGTAGCTTCGTCGCATGATGGTGCGGATGAGGGGCGGACAGACAGCGGAGCGGAGGCGCGAGGGCGCGCTGTCCGATCTGCTGGACCCCCACACCTACCGCGCGGCGCTGTACATCTTGCTGGCGCTGCCGATGGGGGTGTTCACGGCGGGCCTGATTACTGGGGGCGTGGTCGGCGGATTGCTCACGCTGGCGCTGCTGATCGGCGCGGCCTTCCTGCTGGGTTCGCTGTGGCTGGTGGGCGGCCTGGGCGACGTGCAGCGGGCGCTGGCCGGGGTGCTGGGCGTGACCTTCGCGCCGCCGCCGTTGACGCCCGCTTCCCGCGGTACGCTGGCATGGTTGCGCAGCACGCTGGCGGACCCGCTGACCTACCGCACGCTGCTGTTTCACGTGGTGCAGTTGCCACTGGCGCTGGTGTGCTGGTTGGTGTTGGCCGCGCTGCTGACAACCACGCTGCTGGGGCTGCTGGCGCCGCTATGGACGCTGTACCCCACCCTGTTTCCGGTGGTCTGGGGCGAACTGACCCTGTTGCCCGGCCCGCTGGCCACCGCCGGTCTGGTGACCTTAGGCCTGGGGGGCCTGCTGATCTCGGCGGGCGTGCTGAACCTGATGGGCCGCATGTGGACTCGGCTGGTCGTGGCGCTGCTGTCGCGCGATCCCGGCTACGAGGCCGCCCGGCGCGAGGTGGTGGCCCTGCGCCGCGCTGCCGGAAGGGTGGCCCTGGGCGACGATCTGGACGCCACCCTGGCGGACCTGACCGCCCAGGCACGGGCGGCGAGCACGGCGCTCTCCGTGGCGCTGACCGCCCCGGACGGCACGCTACGTGCGGTCAGCGGCCCGCTGGGGCCGGGGCTGGCCGGTCCCCTTGACCGGCTGCCGTCCCAGGGGGAGGCGGACGTGCGTCTTGTTCAGGGTGGCGGCGCGCTGGCGACCCTGCCCATCACGCTCCCCGCCTCCGCGGGAGCGCTGGAGGGCGGGCAGTTGCAGGGTGGCACGCTGCGGGCGCTGTATCCGGCGGGTGTGCGCCCCGGTGCGGACGAGTTGGCCTTTCTTCTGAGCATCGCTGATCATGCCGGAACCGCCCAGCACGCCGCGCAGCTGATCGAGCGGGCCGGGGCCAGGGCCGGGGAACAGGAACGCGCCAGGCTGGCCCGCGAGCTGCACGACAGCGTGGCACAGGCGCTGTACGGCATCTCGCTGGGGGCCAAGACCGCCCGCGCCACGCTGGACCGTGACCCGGGGCGCACCCGCGCCAGCCTGGACTACACCATTCGGCTGGCCGAGGGCGGCGTCTCGGAGATGAAGGCCCTGCTGTTCAGCCTGCGCCCCGACGCACTGGAGGAAGGCGGGCTGGTGGCCGCCCTGGCGCAGCACGCCCACGCGCTGGAGGCCCGCCACGGCCTGACGGTCCTGGCCCAGCTGGACCGCGAGCCGCCGCTGACGCCCGACGCGCAGGCCGCCGCCTACCGCGTGGCGCAGGAAGCCCTGCACAACGTCGTCAAGCACGCCCGCGCGCAGAGGGTATGGCTGGAGGTGGCGCAGGACGGCCCAGCCGTGACCGTCAGCATTCGCGATGACGGGAGGGGCTTTGATCCCGCCGCCGCCGGACGCGGCACGCTGGGCCAGCGCAGCATGCGTGAGCGGGCGGCGGGGGCGGGCGGCACGCTGGAGGTCCGGAGTGCGCCCGGTGAGGGAACGGTCATCACCCTGCGCCTGCCCGCCGCCCAGCTCCCGGCGGCCCAGCCGGTAGAGGTCAGGGCATGACGGTCAGCCCCGGCACCCGCCCCCTTCTCCCGGTACTCGCGCGCATGGCGCTGGGTCTGCTGCTGGCCGGGGCCGGCGCACTGCTGGCCTGGCAGGGCGTGACGGTCAAGCCCACCCCCGGCATGGGCACCGAGACCACCCCGCTGAGCGTGGCGCTGGACGGCCCCCTCCCCAACGATCTGGCACGGACGGCAGAGCTGAAGATCGACGGGGACCGCACCAACCTCAGCGTGGGGGCGCTGCCCGCCGGAAGCGCACTTGTGGTGGGCGGACAGGTCACCCACCGCGCCCGCAATCCGGTACAGCTCAGCGTCAGCCGGACCAACGGACAGCCGGGCAGTCAACTGAACTTTGGGCTGACCATGCGGGTCCAGTCGCTGGATCGCCCCGGCGTGACTGTGGCCTACCCCGAACCCGTGCAGCACGTCATTGCTTTGAAAGCAACGCGCAGTATTCCGCTGACCTTGAGCACCCGCACCGTGGGCGGCGACCAGACGCTTGACCTCTCAACGCTGCGCCTGCGGGCGCTGAATGTCCGCAGCGTCAGTGGCGATCAGCTCGTGACCCTGCCCGCGCGGGCGGGGGGCCCCTTCGCGCTGGTCAGCACGTCCGGGAGTATTGGCGTCACCGCCCCCGCGGGCGCGTCACCGGAAGCGGTGCGCGTCAACACGGTCAGCGGCGCCCTGACGCTGAATCTGGCCGCGGCCACCACCGGCACGCTGGGCGCCGGCGCCGCCAGCGGGGACGTGGCCCTGACCTTGCCCGCCAGCTTCTCGCGTGGCACGGTGACCACCGCCAGCGGCGACGTGACGGTGAACGCTCCGGCAGGCACGCATGGCAATCTGGACATCCGCACCCAGAGCGGCGACGTGACCCTGCGCGCCGCCCCTGGCCTGCGCCTGCGCGTGCGTTTCACAGACCGCGAAACCCTGAGCCTGCCCGCCGCCCAGCTGCCCGCCAGCGCCCCTGATCTGGACGTGTTCATCGACGCGCCGGGCGACCATTTCAAGCTCGAATCCCTGCCCTGATCCCCCACCCTAAAGGAGAAGCTCCATGTCTACCGTTCCCGTTCGCGTTCTGCTCGTCGATGACCACGCCGTCGTGCGCCAGGGCCTGCGCCTGTTTCTGGGGCTGGACCCCGACATTGAAGTCGTGGGTGAGGCCGGCAACGGCGAGGAAGCCCTCTCGGAAGCCGAGCGCCTGATCCCCGACGTGGTGGTCATGGACCTGATGATGCCCGTGATGGACGGCATCACCGCCACCAGAGCGCTGCGCCGCGCCCTGCCCGAAACCGAGGTCATCGCCCTGACCAGCACCCTGGAAGAGCACAAGGTCAACGGCGCCATTGAGGCCGGGGCGATCAGCTACATGCTCAAAGACGCCTCCAGCGACACGCTGGCCGAGGCCATCCACGCCGCCGCGCGCGGGGAGGTCCGACTGCATCCTGAAGCGGCCCGCCGACTGGTCCGCGACTTCCGCAGCAGTGAAATGCGCGAGACCCTGACCCCCAAGGAAACCATCGTGCTGCAACTGATCGCACGCGGCCACAGCAACCGCGACATCGCCGCCGATCAGGGCGTCAGCGAGGCCACGGTCAAAACGCATGTCTCCCGCCTGTTGAGCAAACTGGAACTGGAAAGCCGCACGCAGGCGGCGCTGTACGCGCTGAAACACGGCATCGCCAGTCTCGACGGCGTGGAGGGGTAGGGCAAGTTCCCGGCTGGAGGCCCTCCCGCTGTGTCGGCAACGACAACCCGGACGGCTCGTTCACATCCCCAGTCAACAAGAGGCAGGGGACGCCATACACGCCCCCTGCCATGTCAGTAAGGAAAACTCACCCCAAATCCGTCAGAACCTCCGCCAGTTCCTTCTTGACACACGTGAACATCGGCGTGTCCTGCAGGGTGTACATGCTGGCCTCGGTGTAGCGCAGGCGGTGCACCAGATCGACGAATTCCTGCGGGTAGTCGCTGTCGAAAGACACCACGAACTCCTGATCGTCGATGCCGTAGCTGTACGAGGTGTTGATCCGCACCCCCTTGAACGGGGCCGAGGCGTGGATGTGCTCGTCCATCATGCCCTGGCGGCTGTGCGGCGTCAGGTCATACCACGCCCGCGTTTTCACGAAGGGGTAGATGAACAGGAACTGTCCCTGGCCCGGCAGCACTTCCAGGCCATGTCCGCTGCCCTCCACACGGTTGACGTACTGGCTGCGCTTGTTCATGGACACGAAGTTGTACGGTTGCGTCAGGTAACCCATCAGACGGGTGCGGTTGAGGCGGGCCTGCGCCTCCTGAAACTCGCGCACGTCGAAAGCGATGCGCCACAGCATGAAGTCCACGTCGCCGCGGACACCCACCAGGGAGTAGGGGCGCTGGATCAGGCCTTTTGCGGCGGGGGCGTCAGCAACCCAGCCCTCGGCGGCAGCCTGGAACTCGGCCCTGATCTCGTCGCGTTCGGCCTGTGGCAGTCGGCGGAAGGCCGGGTCCAACTTGAAAAAGGCGTAGTTCATGAATTGCCGGTTGCTGCGGTCACCCTCACGGCCAGTCACCTGCCCGCTAGGGTCAAGGTCCACCATCATCCTGGGGCGGCCACCGCCCCCACCACTGCCAGCGGCGGGGCGTCCGGCGGGAGGCGTGGCGGGCGTCTGCTCTGTCTTGTGCTCGCTCACTGGGCCACCGCCTGGCCGCGCAGGTCATGGGTCAGGCCGAAGTTGGCGCGGTAGAGGGTCTGGATGGCGTCGTACTCCCCAGCCGTCAGGGGGGCGGCCTCAAAGGTGGCGACGTATTCCCGCAGGCCCTTCTCGTCATAGATGTTGGGCAGGACCGAGGCCATCATCGGCGATTGCAGCGCGAACTGAATGGCGAGCTGACCGATAGTGCGGCCCTTGACGAACTGCTGCAGGTCTTCCACCTTTTTCAGGCCGTCCTCCATCCACGCCTTCTTGCGTGCGTTGGTGGTCATGCGCCAGTTGCGGTGGTCGCCCGGCTCGAACTCGGTTTCCAGCGTCATGTAACCCTCCAGCAGCCCGGAAGCGTGTGGCACGCGGGCCACGACACTCACACCCTCTGCTTCCGCCACCGGCAGAATGGCTTCGCCCAGCACCTGTTCCAGCAGGTTGTAGATGATCTGGGTGGGGGCGCGGCGGTCGCGTACAGAGGCGATGCCTTCCTCGATCTGTCGCTCGTTCAGGGCCGGCCCCAGCGCGGTGCCGTAAGCGCGGATCAGTCCCTCATCCTTCAGCTTGTCCAGTTCGGCCCACAAGTCGTCAAGCGCAATCGCGTCCACGCGCGGGTTGTGCAGCTGATAAAAGTCGATGTAATCAGTACCCAGCCGCTTCAGGCTGCCTTCCAGCGCCTTACGCAGGTAGGCGGGAGACCAGTCGTGCGGGCGCTCCTGCTGCCCCGGACGGTCCGGGTTGTTGTAGATGTCGTAGCCGAACTTGGTGCCGATCACGATCTTTTCGCGCACGTCGCCCAGGGCCTCGCGCTGCATCTCCTCAGCGCGGCCCGAGGCGTAGGTGTCGGCATTGTCGAAGAAGGTCACACCCACGTCATAGGCCTCGCGCAGCAGTCGTTTGCCCACGCCTTCGTCCTTGACGCCCCACCATGTCGTCCCCACTGTCCACACGCCGAAGCCCACGGCACTGAGGGTCAGGTCTGTGCCTTTTAATTCGCGGTATTCCATACCCTGTACTCTTCCACCGCTTCCGGGGGAGGGATGACCCCGAACGAGCGGTCAGGCTGGGCAAAAAAGCGCCGGGCTTGAGGGCGGCCTCATAAACTTAGGCCCTGAACTTAACCCTTGCACATGTAAGAAAACTGTCATACTGCGGCATTCACCACACACCAATTTCAACCCGTCCGCCGCCCAACCCACTGTTGTCCGATTGACCTGGAGACCCATGACTCGAAAGTTTGCTTCCCTGACGGCTGGCGTGTCCCTGCTTTTGCTGGCGGCCTGCTCGCAGACGCCGGCCCCCACCGCCGGCAACCCTGCACCCCTGCCCGCCGACAGTCCCTACGCCAATGGCGCGCAGTATCCCTGGAGTGACCGGCTGGACAGTGCGGCTGCAGACCCCTACGCCGACGGACGCAGCTACGACTGGGCCTCGCCCACCGCCGCCTCCGGCCTGAATCCGCAGGCGCTGGGCAGCGGCCAGAACTTCCTGTCCGATCTCCAATGGACTTCCGCCACCAGCGGCTGGGGCCCCATCGAACGGGACCGCAGCAACGGTGAACAGGGCCAGAAGGATGGGACTACCCTCAAGGTTGGGGGACGTAGCTTCGCCAAGGGGCTCGGGGTCCACGCCGCCTCGGAGATCAAGTACGCGCTGGGCGGGCAGTGCAATACCTTCACGGCCTTCGTGGGCATCGATGAGGAGGTCCGGGGGCTGGGCAGCGCCCAGTTCAAGGTGTTCGGCGACGACACACTGTTGTTCGACAGCGGGCTGCGCCGCGGCCGAGACCTGAGCCTGCCGGTGAACGTCAGCGTGGCCGGCGTCAAGGAATTGAGGTTGGTGGTCTCGGACGGCGGGGACAACAACTACTACGATCACGCCGACTGGGGTGAGGCGGCGGTGGAATGCGCGGCGGCGCAGCCAGTCGGCGACGTTGTGCTGAGTGCGCTGCCCTATGTCTCGGCCACCAATGGCTACGGGCCGGTGGAATTCGATCGCAGCAACGGCGAAAAGGCGCAGTTTGACGGCAAGCCACTGACCATCGGTGGACAGGTCTTCGCTAAGGGACTGGGCATGCATGCCTCGTCCAACTTTGCCGCTGCTCTGAACTATGACCTGGGGGGTGCGTGCACCACCCTGACGGCGAGCATCGGCATCGACGACGAGGTGGGGGACCGGGGCAGCGTGGTGTTTCAGGTCTACGGTGACGGCAAAAAGCTGTTTGACAGTGGTGTGGTGCGGGGCAGCGAGGCGGCCCGGAGCATTGCCGTAGACGTGAAGAAGGTCAAGGCGCTCAAGCTGGCCCTGCGCGATGCAGGCGACACCATGAACTACGATCACGCCGACTGGGCCGACGCCCGGCTGAAGTGCGGGCTGGGCACAGGCGGTCAGCCCGGCGCCCTCGACCCCTCCTTCGGCAGCGGGGGGCGTGTCAATGCGGGCGGTGTCGACGTGGTGGCCGAGGACGGCGGAGTGGTGGTCGTGCTCGACAGCAATTTCAAGGTGACCCGGCTGTCGCCCTCCGGCACGGTTCTGGCCCAGAGTGCCCTGATGTCCGGTGGAGTTGCCAGGGCCATTGGCCGGCAGACCGATGGCAAACTTGTCGTCGTGGGCCAGATCAACGATGAGATGGCCGCCGTGCGCTACCTGAGCAACCTGACTCTGGACTCCAGTTTCGGCGTGGGCGGCGTGGTGAGGCTGACGCTGAGCCAGCCGGGCGACCTCATCAGCAACAACGATGGCGTCACCTCGGGGTCAGGGGCCAGGGACGTCGTCCTTCAACCGGACGGCAAGATCGTGTTGGGAGGCTACGCTGCGCGGCGGTTTGACGCGCCTGACTCGCCATTCACGGCCCTGGACTTCGCCCTGGTCCGGCTGCAGGAGGACGGCACCCCTGACCCTGGGTTCGGTCAGGCGGGCAGGGTCTTTACCGCGTTCGAGACTCTGCCCGGCTTCGACTTCACCTCGTATTCCAACGACGACATCTACGGCCTCGCCCTCCAGTCCGACGGCAGGATCGTGGCGGCGGGACTGTCCGAATCTGGAGGAGCCAGCCCCGCGATCCTGGCCCGCTACCTGCCTAACGGGCAACTCGACGCCTCATTTTCCGGCGACGGTATTGCGCTAGGCGGCGACAGCGGGTACGCCGTCTTCCGTACCCTCGCCATCGGGCCGGACGGTCAGATCGTCGCGGGCGGCGCGGACGCGCGCTTCTTTACCTCTCCGTTTCTCCAGCAGTTCGGCCCGGACGGAACAGGTGGGGTGAGCGTCAAATTTCAGTTTACCGACGCGGGAAACCCGGACTTTCAGCGGGCCATCGTCACCTCGCTGGTTCCAGAAAGTGACGGCAGCATTGTGGTGGGCGGCTACCAGGAAGCCGACATCTACCTTGCCCGCTTCACGTCCACGCTGACGCGGGACACCTCGTTCGGGACCCTCCCTGAGGGCGCAGTCCGGCTCGGCACGGGCAACCTCGTCTCGCTCACCACCAGCACTGACGGCAAGATTGTCGCGACCACCGTCACGGAGTTCGTTGAAGGTACGCCCGGGCAGGGCACCTATCGCCTGTTCCCCTGACGCGTCCGTCCGATTACCAACACCCGCCTGTTCATAGGCCGTCCGGGAAAGCCACCCGAACGGCCTGTTGCTGTCGTCGACAGCTGAGGATCACGCCGCGGCGGATCGCCCTATGCACATTGCATTCAATTCCAAAACAGGCGGGAAAGCGCCGTAGGTTCTTCGGTTCCACGCAACACGTCTTTTTTGCGTCTCCTTCCACTCGGGTTGCTGTTGGCACTTCAACGGTCCCCCTTGCCACCTGAACCCACCACTGCCCCGCTGTTTGCCATTTACGCGAAAGCGGTCGTAGGCAGGTGGGGCAACAGTGTCCCTTCGGCCTCCCGAACCGCAGAGCGGTTGGCCGCCGCGTCCTTGTGCCATGGGGAAGAGTACAGCCCGCAGACATCCTTCTGGGCCAGGCCTCTCCACCTTAAGTCGCTATTCACCCCGCTGGTCTGGGGCTACCATCTGAGACGTAGACATCCGCCGGACTCTTCTTGCTGAGCGTTCCTCACGTCTTCTCAACTGGCTGGAGAATCGATATGCCGACCCCGTCTGTCCCACTGCTGCTCGGCTGCGCCGCCCTGATGCTGGTGGCCTGTTCGCCAAAGCCCGCCCCAGCACCGTCCAAACCACCACCGGAAGTCAGCCAGCCCGCAAAGGACCCCTACGCGGGCGGCCAGCAGTATCCCTGGAGTGACCAGTTAGACACCCACGAGGCCGATCCCTATGCGGACGGACGACGTTACCCCTGGACTTCACCCACGGCGGCGTCGGGCCTGGAAACCCACTCCCCGGAAGACAGCCAGAACTTCCTGTCCAGGCTGCCGTGGACGTCTGCCACCAACGGCTGGGGGCCGGTGGAGCGGGACCGCAGCAACGGCTGGCAAAATCCTGGGGACGGTGCCCCGCTGAACATCGCTGGACGTCGCTTCACCAGAGGGCTGGGGGTCCATGCTGCTTCCGAGATCAGGTACGCGCTGGGGGGGCAATGCTCCACCTTCACGGCCTTTGTGGGCGTCGACGACGAGGTCGGCGGACGGGGCAGCGTGCGCTTCAGGGTTTTCGGCGACGCCGTGCTGCTGTTCGACAGTGGCGTCCGCCGCGGTGGCGAGCGGAGCCTGCCCGTCAACGTGGGCGTGGCCGGGGTCAGGGAACTGCGCCTCGTGGTCAGCGACGGAAGCGACGACAACACCTACGATCACGCCGACTGGGGTGACGCGGCATTGACCTGCGCCGCCACGCCACCGGACACCGACGTCTTCCTGAGCGACCTGGCCTACGTGTCGGCCAGCAACGGGTGGGGGCCGGTAGAACTCGACCGGAGCAACGGTCAACAGGGTCTGCGCGACGGCGGGACGTTAAGTCTCCGGGGGCAGACCTTCGACAGGGGCCTGGGTGTTCATGCTCCTTCCACCCTCGAATACGACCTGGGCCGCGCCTGTACGGCCTTCAGCGCCCACCTGGGCCTGGACGACGAGGCCGGGGGCCGGGGCAGCGTGGAATTTCAGGTCTTCGGTGACGGCAAAAAGCTGTATGACAGCGGCGTGGTGCGGGGCGACGCTCCGGTGCAGCTGGCCGGGGTGGATGTCACGGGGGTCCAGGCCCTCAAGCTGGTCGTCACGAATGGGGGCGACGACATCAACGACGATCACGCCGACTGGGCCGGTGCCCGGCTGAGGTGCGGGCTGAGTACAACTGGCACGCCCGGAACCCTCGATCCCGACTTCGGCAACGGGGGCCGGGCGGACGCAGGGGGCGTCGATGTCGTGACCGAGGACGACGGCGCCCTGGTGGTCCTGGACGCAAACTTCGGGGTCACGCGGCTCTCAAAGTCCGGCGTGGTGCTGGCCCAGGGAGCGGCCACCCTGGACGGCGAGGCCAGTGCCCTGGCCCGTCAACCGGACGGCGGGCTGATTGCCGTGGGCCACTCGGACGGTCAGATCACCGCGCTGCGCTACCGCCAGGATCTGACCCTGGACCCGACTTTCGGCCAGGGGGGTGTAGTCCGGCTCAGCCTGGGCACGCCCGGCCATTCCGCCGACAGCGATTCGGTTCGCTCGGCGGCCACCGATGTGGCGGTGCAGCCCGATGGCAAGATCGTGCTGGTGGGGTACGCCGCGCGGCCCTATTCACCCTTCCCCGACGTCACGCTCTCGGACGATGATTTCGCTGTCGTCCGGCTGGACAGCGGGGGCACACCCGATTCCAGCTTCGGTCAGGGGGGTGTGACCATCACCGCCCTGAACGGGCAACTGGGGGCCATGGAAGAATCTTCGGACCGCCTGTACAGCATGGTGCTGCAACCGGATGGGCGCATCGTGGTGGCCGGAGAGGCCCATTACGACGCCAACAACTACAGCGCGGTGGTGGCGCGCTATCTGAACAATGGAACGCTGGACCCGGCCTTCGCGCAGGACGGCGTTGCTTACGGGGATCTCGGTGAGCGCAACACTTTCCATGCGGTGGCCCTGGCTCCGGACGGCAGCATCGTGGCGGGCGGCGGCACACGGCGGTTTTTCACCAGCGCCCTGCTCCAACGCTTCAGTGCGGACGGCGTGGCCGGACCAGCGGTTCACTTCCAGTTCAAGGAGCCCGAAAATCCACTGGCCTATCAGACTGTCGTGACCACCCTGCTCACTCGGGAGGATGGCAGCGTCATCCTGGGCGGCTACGAGGACGGCGACACCTACGTCTCCAGATTCGATCAGACCCTGACGCAGGACCCGACTTTCGGAAACGCGCCGCAGGGCAATCTGCGGGTCAGTCCTGGTCTGGTGATCGCTCTGACCAGGGCTGCCGGGCGCAGCTTCATCGCAACGACGGCTCAGGCTACCGCTACCGGAACCGAGGGGCGGGGCACGCTGCGCCTCTTCTACTGACGCTGGCGGCCATCCAGGGACCGCCGGGCCAGATGCTCTAGGCTGGGACCATGCTCAAACATGTGTCGTTCATCACCGCTGATCTGGACGCTGTCCTGGCCTTCTATGAACGGCTGGGCGGCGTGGCCGAGAAGAACCTGACCACCGCAGAGGGCCACCGGCGCGCGGTCCTGCGCCTGGACAGTGACTCAGACCGCCAGGATGGGGGGGGAGGCCGCCTCCAGTTCTTCCAGGTAGCAGGCGAGTTGCCGAATTCGCACGCCCACTGGGCCGAACATATCGCGCTGTTCGTGACAGACCTGCGCGCGCTGCTTCCCATCCTGCGGGCGGCGGGCGTGACGGTCAGCCGGGACCTGACCCCCAGCCCCAGCGGACGGGATATGGCCTTCGTGCTCGACCCTGACGGGCGGCAGGTCGAGTTGCTGGAGGCCGGCGCGACGCGGAACTGAGCACGAGGCCAGCCGTTGGTCAATCCCCGGGACGGAATGACCTGGCTCAATGCCCTCTGCCCCTTCCAGTCCGGCGCGCTTCAGCGAACGGCGTTGCGGCCCAGATTCTTGGCCTCGTACATCGCCTGGTCGGCACGTCCGAACAGCTGATCGGCGGTGTCGTAGGCTCCCCGGTACGAGGCCACACCGAAACTGGCCGTGATGTCCAGATCCGCCAGCGGCTGACCCGAGATCTCGCGTCTGAGCCGCTCGGCGATCACCAGTGCCTCGGGCTTGGCGAGGCCCGGCAGCAGCACGATGAATTCCTCGCCCCCCCAGCGCCCCACCATGCCGCCGCTGCTGCCCACCGCACGGCGCAGGCGCTTGGCCACCGCCCGCAGCACATCGTCGCCAGTGGCGTGACCGTACAGGTCGTTGACGCTCTTGAAGTGGTCAATGTCGGTCACGATTACGCTCATGGGCGTGTTGTGCTGCCGGGAATACGACATGGCCCGCTCCAGTTCCTCCTCGATGGCGCCGCGGCCATACACCATGGTCAGGGCGTCCTGCCGCGCCGCCAGCAGCTTGCCCTGATCCTGCTCGTGGGTCAGCAGGTTTCCCTCAATAAAGGTCACAACCAGATACGACACGTAGGTGGTGATCGTCAGGGTCAGGCAGACCGTCAGCCAGTCGGCCAGCTGGGCCATGGAAAACGGCCCACGCAGCATCAGGGAACCCAGGATGGTCAGCAGGGTCAACACGTTGGCCCCCAGGCCCCAGCGCGACCCCAGGATCAGGAACGAGATCAGCACGCTGACGCTCTGCCACAAGAACAGCTGCAGCACACTCTGATCGGCACCCAGCACCCGCGGAATCTCGGTCATCACAGCCAGCAGGCAACCGAGGTAAGCCGTCAGGTAGATCCAGCGCATGCTCTGCGGCATCGCCCACACCGCCAGCGAGGTCAGTATCAACAGCAGCGCGAGACCGAACCTCGGCAGCAGAAACGTCTGGGGACCTGAACTGGCAGGGTTGACCAGCGACACCAACAGAACGAACAGCACGTAGGTCAGGCTGGCGGCGTAAATCACGTACTGCTGACTTTTCAGCAGCCGCTGTTGTAGTGAATCTGTGCGCCTCTCCATGACCTCGCGTCATCCTAGTGGACACTCCCTGACAGCAGGCTCAAAGTTAGAGCCTGCGTCCAGGCAGGGTTGCCAGTACGGCTCACTTCCTCTCTCTCCCCCAGCCGTCCTGGCAGGGGCCCATGCAGACGGCCCCCGCCAGGACGGCGTGAACAAAAATTCACAGTGGCGGCGGCACCCCTGAATCAGAGGTGCCGCCGCCACGTTTGCCCGCCTTGAGCCGGGCATTCTTAATGTCATTTTCTCTGTGTCCGCCACACCTTACACGAGGAGGGCGATCCACACCGAGCCTTCAGAGGATGCCCATGCTGCCGTTCCGAAACGAACTTCAGTCTCATCCGGGAGTCATAGGGGCCGCGCCCCTGAGCCTGGTGTCCTGACTCAATCCAGCAGTTCGCCTGCCGCGAAGAACAGGCCCAACTCGCGCTCAGCACTCTCGCTGCTGTCGCTGCCGTGGGTGACGTTCTCGCCGGTGGTGGTGGCGAAATCGGCGCGGATGGTACCGGGCGCGGCGTTAGCCGGATTGGTGGCCCCCATCATGGCCCGCCAGCCCGCGATGGCCTCGTTGCCTTCCAGGGCAATGGCCACGACAGGGCCGCCAGTGATGAAGTCCACCAGTTCACCGAAGAAGGGGCGCTCCTTGTGCTCGCCGTAGTGCGTCTCGGCGGTCTGACGCGAGATCATCATCTGCTTGAGGCCCACCACACGGTAGCCCTTGCGGGCGATGCGGGCGAGGATTTCGGAGGTCAGGCCGCGGCGTACGCCGTCGGGTTTGATCATGGCAAAAGTCCGTTCCATAGCGCCAGAGAGCATAGCAAAAAGGCGAAGGTTCTTTTCACCCGGTTTTCTCTGGCCGCGGTGGGAAGCTCGGGGGTTATGCCCGAATGCCGCAGCCCTGCGCGGGACCGCCCACAACCTGTTTTTGGCCCGTACAATGGCCGCGTGACCCACAACACCCAATCTCGTCCATCCGGGGATGCGTCGCGCGTCGCGCTGATCGCGTGCGCGGTGGCCGCCGCAGGTATGCTGCTCTTTCCACTCGCCTCGCTGGGACGGGGCTTCAGCGCCGACGCCGTGTTGCTGCATCTGAGCGGTTCCATTCTAAATCTGGCCAACAACCAGGAGGCCCCACTGGTCAATCCCGGCAGCGCCCTCGCGCTGGGTTGGGCCACGCTGGCCGCCGTGATCGCCACCCTGGTCGGAGCGGTGCGCCGCGCGAACTGGTTCTGGATCACCGGCCTGCTGGCTTTCGCACTTTCGGTGGCGACCGTGCTGGCTCTGAACAGCGGGCTGGCCGCGCAGGTCGAGCGGGTGGCCGCTGACACCACTCTGCGGGCCGGGGCCAGACGGCAGCTCCGTAACTTCTACGACGGCGGCGGCATGAACCTGGGTCTGTTCCTGCCTATGCTGGCCGGACTGATCGCGGCGGGCGCGGGCCTGAGCGCCCGTGCATGGGTGCTAGACCGCTTCAACCGCCTGCGCGGGCTGCTGGTCCCGGTCTCGGCCATCACACTGGCCGTGCTGGTAGGGGCCATCGTGGTCCTGGTGGTGCAGCCCATCGTCAACCCCACAGGCAAGAATCTGAACCTGTGGCAGGCCTGGCTCGCCAAGAGCGATGTGGTGTATTTCGTCTACTCCACGCTCTTCGCGCCGGTCACCCGCCTGTCGCCACTGCTGTCGAGCCTCAAGCTAGCGACGCCACTGATCTTCACCGGTCTGAGCGTGGCCTTCGCCTTCCGCACCGGCCTCTTTAATATCGGCGCGCCGGGGCAACTGACCATGGGGGCCATCGGCGCAATGCTGATGGGTGTGTACGGTCCCCCCAGTCTGGGCTGGGCGCTGCTGCCCCTTTCGGTGCTGGCCGCAGCGGCAGGTGGGGCACTGTGGGGCGCGATTCCAGGCCTGCTCAAGGCCCGCTTCGGCTCCAGCGAGGTCATCAACACCATCATGCTCAACTACGTCGCCTCGGCGGTATTCATCTTTATGATCGGTTCGGAGACCTTTCCGTTCCTGGGCAGGGAGTACAACCTGCCGTTCAAGGCCCCCGGCTTCGAGGCCAAAAGCGAGGAATTACAGCAGGCCGCCCGGCTGCCCACCTTGCTTGACCTGTTCAACGTCGGTCCGGCGGGCGGCGGTTACGTCCTGAGCATCGGCCTCGTGGTGGCGCTGATCGCCCTGCTGATCGCGCGTCCGCTGCTCAAGGCCGTCAGGAACGGTGGACTGATTGCCGTCGTGATCGCCCTTGCGCTGGGCGCGCTGACGTGGCGCATCGGGGTTCCGGCAAACATCAACGGCAGCCAGCTCAACGCGTCCTTCCTGATCGCGCTGGCCTGCGTGGCGCTATTCGGCACGCTGATGTGGCGCACCGCCACCGGCTACGCGCTGCGGGCAGTGGGTCTTTCACCCCGCGCGGCGGAGTACGGCGGGATCAGCGTGGCGCGCGGCACAGTGCTGGCGATGACCCTGGCCGGCATGTTCGCCGGGCTGGCCGGGACACACTACGTCAATGGCGGCGCGCTGGACGAGTACCGCCTGAAGGGCAACATGCCGGTCAACGTGGGCTTCGACGGCATCGCCGTGGCCCTGATGGGCCAGAACACCCCCACCGGGGTGGTGCTCGCCAGCCTACTGTTCGGCACGGTCGATACGGGCGGCGTAGACGTGGACCAGCAACTCGACGGCGTGAACAAGGACATCGTGACGGTGCTGAAAGCATTGATCGTGCTGTTTATCGCCGCCGGGGGCTTCCTGAGCCGCCGCCTGGTGGACCCGCCGCCGCCGCAACTGGTGGCCGCCACCGACAGGACGGGCAGCGATGAGGGCGGCAAGCTCTCCCCCAGCGCCGCGGCGCAGCAGGCGGGCACCCCCAACCCCAACGTCGGTTACAGCAGTGAAGAGAACACCCGTGAAGGGGGCAAATAATGGACGGGCTGTTCGCACAACTGATCACGGCGGCATTTCTCGCCACCTTTATCCGCAGTCTGGTCCCACTGCTGTTGACCGCGCTGGGCGGGCTGTTCAGCGAGCGCAGCGGCGTGGTGAACATCGCGCTGGATGGGCTGATTATCTTCGGAGCACTGGGAGGGGCAGTCACGACCCTGCTGCTGCAACCCACGCTGGGAGCCGCCGCACCATGGGCTGGCTGGCTGGGCGGGGCGCTGGTCGGCGGGCTGATCGCGTGGGTTCACGCCGTTATCAGCATCAAGTACCGTGCCGATCAGGTCATCAGCGGCACGGCCATCAATCTGCTGGCCACTGGGGTGCCGCCCGTGATCCTGACCGCGCTGTACAACAGCTCTACCGAGAGCCCCAAGGTCGCCAACGCGCTGCCCCTGTGGGGCGTGGGCGAACTCCGCTTCTCCCCCCCGGTGTACTTCGCTTTCCTGGCGGTGGCGATGACCTGGTACGTGCTGTACCGCACGCCCTTCGGCCTGCGTCTGCGCGCCACCGGGGAGCAGCCTGGCGCGGCGGCCAGCATGGGCATCAACGTGCGGCGCATGCGCTACACCGCCGTGATCCTGTCCGGCGTGCTGGCCGGGACCGCAGGGGTGTTTCTGAGCATCGGCAACCTGGACTCCTACGTCCGCAACATCAGTGCGGGGGGCGGCTTCATCGCGCTGGCCGCGCTGATCTTCGGGCAGTGGAAACCGCTGGGTGTGCTGGGCGCCACCGTGCTGTTCGGCTTCCTGCAGGCGCTGTCTATCGCGCTGGGCGGGGGCGACCTGCTGCCGCCGACACTGGTGCAGGCCCTGCCGTACCTGATCACCATTCTGGCGCTGATCTTCACCGGACGCAGCCGCGCGCCCAAAGCGCTGGGCAGGCCGTATGACGGATGATGGACGGCGTGGACGCTGTGCCGGTGTCCACACGCCCAGGGGTGTGGGAGGTTAGGACCAGCATGACGTTCGGCGCGGCCCTGCGCAGCGCGCGGGAGGCACAGGGCCTGACCCTGCGCGAGCTGGCCCAGACCACTGCCATTCGCCGCGACTACCTGCAGGCGTTGGAAGATGGTCAGCTCGGCGGCTTGCCCGAATCCACCTTCGCCCGCGCCTACCTGCGCACTTACGCCCGCGAACTGGGACTGGACCCCGCACCGCTGCTGGCCGACTTTGACCGCCTGATCCGGCCCCCCGCACCTGAACCGGAGGTCACGGCACCCCCGCAGCCAGCCCAGGAGGACGTTGCCACGCTGGGGCCAGTCCGGATTGCCCTGATTGCCGTCCTGCTGGTCCTGCTGCTGGCCGTGGGCGCGTTGCTGATCCGCCGCTCAGCCCCAGCGGCGCTCACGCCTAACGCTCCCACCACCCAGACCACCCCACCAGTCCAGCCTCAGACGCCCCAGTCCTCAGCACTGCCACCTGCCGTTCCCAAGCCAGTCGCCCCGCAGGGTACCGTGCACCTGAACGTCAAGAGCGTGCCGGACGGTGCGATGGTGTACCTCGACAACCGCAACCTGGGCCGGACCCCGGTGCAGTCTTTCCCGGTGGACCCACGCAGCCGGGCGGAGTTGCGCGTGGAGGCAGCGGGGCGCACCCCCCTGAAGCAGACCATTGACCTGGGCCAGAGCCGCAACCTGCGCGCCACGTTGCCGCCGATTGGGGGCGAGACCAGTGTCCTGACAGACCTGAACACCGGGGTCCAGACGCTGACGCCGCTGCCCCCAGCCCCTCCACCAACCACGTCCGCCCCTGCTGGCGCTGGCGGGGTGGCCGTCCGCTACGTGGGCCAGTCCTGGGCCCGCGTGACCGACCGGGGAGGCCGCGTGCTGTACGAAGGCGTCCCGGCGAAGGGAAGCGTCCAGAATTACCCGGCGGGCGTGAGCATCCGCGCCGGCAACGCGGGGGCGGTGCGGGTGACTGTGGGAAGCGGCCCCGAGCAGGCCATGGGCGAGGCTGGACAGGTGCTGACCCGGCAGTACTAGGTCAGGCACAGCGCACCCCTCTTGAAGCCGCGCCGCCGTCTGGCAGCGCCGCCCCGCGAGTCTCCATAATTTTCTGCGTGCAGGAGGGCCTTTTCTCCCACTAGCAGAGAAGTGTCTTTGCGGCGTACACTACGAGATCATGACCGGACGGCGGCCCCCTCTCGGCAGGGTGGAGGCCTCCGCGGCATCCGGGGAGGTGAGGACACATTGGGAACCAAGGAGGACGTTCGTTCGCGGCTGAACATCGCGGAAGTCGTCGGTGAATACGTGCGCCTCACCCCCGCCGGGAAGGGCAGGATGAAGGGGCTGTGTCCGTTCCACAACGAGAAGAGCCCCAGTTTTCAGGTGGACACCGAGCAGGGCTACTTCTACTGCTTTGGCTGCAAGGCAGGCGGCGACGTGTTCAGCTTCGTGCAGCGCAGCGAGAACCTGAGCTTCGGCGACGCCCTGCGTAAACTGGCCGAGCGGGTGGGCATTCAGGTGGAGGCCAAGTACGGGGAGCGCAGCAACCGCGATCTGTACGACGTGAACGCCTTCGCCCTGGCATATTTCCGCGAACACCTGCCAGGGCCGGCACTGGACTATCTCCGGCGCCGCGGGTTGACCGACGAAACCATCGCCGCCTTCGAGCTGGGCTACGCTCCCGACAGCTGGGACGGCCTGCTGAAGCACGCGCGCACCAAGGGCCTGAGCGAGCGGCAGCTGCTGGAGGCGGGCCTGCTGACCGAGAACGCCGAGAATGGACGCGTCTATGACCGCTTCCGGGGCCGCGTCATGTTCCCGATCCGCGATCACCTGGGTCGGCTGGTCGGTTTCGGCGGGCGCGTGCTGGACGACAGCAAGCCCAAGTACCTGAACACCCCCGAGACCGACGCCTTCCACAAGGGCGAGGTGCTGTACGGGCTGGACAAGGCGCGCAGCGGGCTGGGCAAGGCGGAGAATGGGGACGCCGAACTGATCGTGGTGGAAGGGTACATGGACGTGATCACCATGCAGCAGCACGGCTTTACCGGGGCCGTCGCCAGCCTGGGCACCGCCCTGACCGCCGAGCACGCCACGCTGCTGGAGCGGCTGGGCACGCGCAGCATCTCGCTGATGTTCGACCGCGACGAGGCCGGGCTGAAGGCCATGCTCAAGGGGCTCGATCAGGTGCTGGGCGCGAAGTTCCGGGTGCGGGCCACCTCGGTGCCCAGCGGCAAGGACCCGGCCGACGCGCTGCTGGCCGGGGACGAAGCGGGCATTCGCCAGGCCCTGGCCCAGGGCGTGGATGAGGTGCAGTACCGCGTGCAGGCCGCCATCGAGACGCACGGCACCGCCACAGCGGAGGGCAAGAGGCGCATTCTGATGGAACTGCTGCCGCGCATGCAGAACCTTGATCCCCTGGACGAGATCGCCGAGGGCGTGCGCGCAGCGGCCTGCGAGACGCTGGGCATCAAACCCGAGGCGCTGCTGGAGTGGATCGGCTCGAAGGCCAAACGGCGCACCCTGACTGACACCCACCTCGCGGGGATGAGCGCCGGGCGCGGTGAGGAGGAAAACGAGCTGAAGCTGCTGCGGCAACTGCTGATCGATCCCAGCCTGCTGGCCAAGCTGGACGGCAGTACGCCCTGGCGCAACGAATCGGTGCGCAAGGTGATGCTGGCCGTGCAGGGGGCCGTCAGCTCCGAAGCGATTCTGGACGTGTTCCGCGGCCAGCCCGAGGAGCAGCTGCTGATCCGCCTCCTGTTCGAGGGCCGCGATTCCGGCGGCCTGTCGCGCGCCACCAACGAGCAGTACGATCAGAAAGTCAACGCCTACGCCGCCGCCGCCGTGGACGACATTCAGGCCACCCTGAGCATTGACGCCATGCGCGCCGAGATCGGCCTGTTGAAAAAACAGGTGGCTGAGGCTGCCCCCGCGGAGCAACTGGGCCTCCTGAAGCAGATTCAGGAATTGCAGCGCGCCGTGGAAGCCGAGAAGCGGGGACGGCGCGGCATCGCGTAGCACGCCAGCAGCGGGACCTCTGACGACTGAAAAGAGGAGCGGTGCCCTCTCCGTCCATGGGGCGAGAGCCGACTCAATTGACCTTGATCGTCACCAGCTGATCCGCTCCCGCCTCGCATACCACCCCGGTACCTGGCTCCAAAAAAATCCCCTCCCGGGCCTGGGAGGGGAATGACAGCTGGTCTGGGCTTACTTGCGGTCCTGAATCTGCACGTAATGCGCATCCTTCTCGCCGGTGTAGACGCTGCTGGGACGCAGGAGGCTGTTGTCCTGGCTGTACTCGATCACGCTGGCGCACCAACCGCTGATGCGCGCCAGAGCGAAGATCGGGGTGAAGAACTCCTTCTTGATGCCCAGGTCGCTGTACACCGTGCCGCTGTAGAAATCCACGTTGGGATAGATGCCCTTGTCGCCCAGGCGGTCCACCACCGTCTTCTCGATGGTTTCGAGGATCTGGTAGTAGTTGCTCTTGCCTTCCTTGTTCGCCACATGCTCGGCGTAGTCGCGCAGCACGCGGCTGCGGGGATCGAAGTTCTTGTAGACGCGGTGGCCCACGCCCATGATCTTTTCCTTGCTGTCCAGCTTCTTGCTGATGTAATCCGCGGCCCGGTCAGGGGTCCCCACTTCATCCAGCATGTCCATGACGGCCTCGTTCGCGCCGCCGTGCAGCGGCCCCTTGAGCGCGCCGATAGCGGAAGTGATGCACGAGTACATGTCGCTGAGGGTGCTGGAGGTGGCAATTGCCGTGAAGGTGCTGGCGTTCATGGCATGATCGACGTGCAGCACGAGGGCAATGTCAAACAGGCGTGACTGCTCGGCGGTGGGCTCCTGGCCGGTCAGCATGTAGAGGAAGTTGCCCGCGTGGGTCAGGTCCATGCGCGGCGCGACCATGTCGTGCCCTTCCTGCGTGCGGCTGATGGCGGCGATGATCGTGCTGAACTGCGCGATCATGCGGACCGTGATGGCGCGGCGGGCCTCCGGGGTGATGTCCTCGGACTGCGGATCAAGCAGTCCCAGGTAGGACACGGCGGTGCGCAGCGCCTGCATGGGGTTGATCCCGCGCGGCATGTCGTGGATGACCTGCTGCAGTTGCTGCGGAATGGCGCGGTTTTCCTTGAGGTGCGCGTCGAATGCGGCCAGCTCGCTCGCCGTGGGGAGCTTGCCTTCAAGCAGGGCGAGCGACAGTTCCTCGAAGGTGCTGTTCTCGGCCCACTCCTGAATCGGAATGCCCAGGTGAAGCAGGATGCCCTCTTCGCCGTTGATGAAGGTCAGCTTGCTCTCGGTGAATTTAACGCCTGCCAGGCCCTTGGCGATTTCAGTCATGATGCCCGAGGATAGCACCGCCGCCTGATACGGTCAGAGTCGCGTCAGTTCCCGAATGGGTGACAACCTTCATGTCAGCCCTACAATGTCCGGCGATGACCGCTTCTCCCCAAGTTGTTCTGGCCCTGGATACGGCCACCCCCTGGCTGACCCTGGGCCTGCGCTGGGGAGGGGGTGAGGTGACCTTTTCCAGAGAGGTCGGGCGGGCGCACGCCGAGGAATTGCCCGCCGCCACACGTCAGCTGTTCGGGGAGGCGGACCTTCCGTTTCGTGCTGACCTGATCATCGTCGGCACCGGCCCCGGTTCATATACCGGCGTGCGCGTGGGCGCGAGCTATGCGCTGGGACTGGGACGCGTGTGGAGCGCTCCGGTGCGCGGTGTCGTCACGCTGGAAGGATTGGTTCGCGGCGACGGCCCGCAGGCCGTATCGCTGGACGCCCGCAAGGGCAACGTCTACGGCGCGGTCTATGAGGTCAGGCGCGGCGCAGTGGAGGGGGTGCGCCACGCTGCTCAGAAATTCAGCGCGGAAGAGTTCGGGGCGCTGATTGACCCACTACCCTGGCATCAGGACGATGCGCCGGACGGTCTGGCATTGCTCGAAGCGGGGCTGAGGCACGGGACAGAGGACTGGGCGCTGGCCTATCTGTAACCACTGACCAGGGACTCACTCAGGGTCCACAGCCGCGCGGCACTCCCGGAATCGCGGGTATAGGGTTTGTGACCGAACATAGGGTCCGGGTTCTGGGGGTCCAGCGGCGTACTCTCCTGAAGGTCCTCAAGGAACAGCCCGCCCACCCCTTGCAGTTGCGGCGAGGTGGCAGCCCAGACCGTGGTAGACGCCCCCTCCTCCGTGGTCTTGAACACCGGGTTCAACTCGCCCGCCTCGTTCTGCCAGCCCATCGCGCGTTGTTCTTCTAGCGGTACAAACTTCTGCAATCCGGTCATGATGCCGCCGGGATGAACGGCGTTGGCCGTGACGCCCCGTGCCCCGTACTGCTGCGTCAGGCCTACGGCGAACAGGGCATTGGCGGTCTTGCTCTGACCGTAGGCCTCCCAGCGGTCATAGGGCCGGCTTTCAAATTGAATGTCGTCCCAGACGATGTCGCTGCGGCGGTGGCCGCTGCTGGTCAGGGCCACCACGCGGGCCGGCGCGGCGGCCAGCAGCGCGGGCATCAGCAGGTCGGTCAGCAGAAAATGGCCCAGGTGATTGGTGCCGAATTGCAACTCGAAGCCCTCGGGCGTCCGGCCCTTTGGGGTGGCCATGATGCCCGCGTTGTTGATCAGGATGTGGATCGCGGGCGCTGCCGCCAGAATCCGCCCTGCGCCCTCACGCACCTGGGCCAGTGAGCCAAGGTCCAGCTCGATCACCTGAACCTTATGGTTGCCAGTGGAGCTGCTCAGTTCAGCGGCTACTTTCTCCCCCTTGGCGGGATCACGCACGGCCAGGATCATAGACGCCCCTGCCCATAGCAGGGCACGGGCCGTCTCGACGCCAATGCCCGAAGAAGCCCCGGTGATAACAGCGGTCTTACCCCCCAGGTCAATCCCTTGAATGACTTCGAGGGCGGTGGCGCGCGGCGCAAGCGGACTGGCGATCGTGGTCATGCGGCTGAGCTTACGCCTTGAAGTGCGCGCAAAAGCAAGCGGTCAGCCCCCGCGCTGGAGGGTGACCGCTTGCCTTGACGCATCGAGCTCAGCTCGTCGGCTGGCTGATGCCTTGTAGGGCCGTCTCGTCTGCACCAGTCCGCGCCCGCACGGCCAGATCGCCCAGGCTGACGATGCCCACCACCTGGCTGCCCTGGGTAACGGGCAGGCGGCGCAACTGACGGTGGGACATCTCGCGCGCCGCTTCCTCCACCTGCGTGTCGGCGGTCATGGTGAACACGTCGCCGGTGGCATAGTCGCTGGCAGGGGTGCCGAAATCGTGCCCGTAGGCTACGGCGCGCACCACGATGTCGCGGTCCGTGAGGATCCCGGTCAAGGTGTCACCGTCCATGACCAGCACATTGCCGATGCCCTGTTCCTTCATGAGCGTGGCGACTTCCTTGAGGGTGGCGCGAGGGTCCACCACGGTCAGGTCCGGAGTCATGATGTCTTTCAAGGTGGCCATGCGATCACCTTAACCCGCAAGCGTAGGGGGGCAGTGGGGAGGCGCTAAAGAAACGAGAAAGGGAGAGGCGCAGTTGTCCTCTCCCCCACCTTTACGGCAGTTCCGTTTAGCGCATCAGCCAGTCAAAGGCCGTCTTGACCAGCGTGTTGCGGCTGCTGGCGGTCAGCCCTTCCAGACCGAAACCTATGTTGACGGTGCGGTAGCGGCCCGCGTCATTGGCGACGATGGCCCCGGCATTCTCACCGGCGCTCTGGGCGCTGACCCGTCCGCCGCGCGTGGGCTGGCTGGCCTGCTGGCCGCTGTTGCCGAAGATCTGGCCCAGCGCGGTGCCAATGATCTTGCCGGCAAGTTCCTCAACCAGCCCGCGCGGATCCTGCTGCTTCTGGGATGCGCGGCCCCGGTTGGGATCAGCCTTGATGCTCTGGGCATTGATGGTTCCGGCGTTGGCGTTGGCAGTGCCCCACGAGGCGACGGTGGCACTGCCACCCAGGTCGGCGATCACGTCGGGGTAAACCTGATTCTGGGCGCTGCCGGCCGCGTTCAGGGTATAGGCGGTATTGCCGAATGCTCCACTGGTCACGAGCTTGGGGGTGCCGCTACTGTCGGCCACCAGACGGGATTTGAGGATGGTGCGGTAGAAGTCGCCCTCGCCAATGTCGTAACCGATGTCCTGACCGGTCACCAGGAGCCGACCACCCCCGGCCAGGTACTGGCGCAGGGTGTTCTGGTCAGCGGGGGTAATGGTGTTCTGGTACTGCTCACCGCTGGCCCAGACCACAATATCTGCCTTCTGCATCTCGCTCAGGGGCACCGCACCCTGTGACTGCACGTTCCAGACAAAGGCTCCGCCGCTGAGGGCATTGGACTTGAGAGCGTCACGCAGCGCGTTCGTCACGTCCGCCCCCTGGCCCATGTCGTCATCGACCAGCAGCACGCGGGGCTTGTCTGCGCTGGGGGCTGGCGTGGGCTTGGGTGCCGGAGTGGGTGCGGGCGCCGGGTTCGAGGCGCCGGGGACCGGCTTGATAAAGCAGCCCTTGAACTTGCCGGGAGCGGGATCACGGCCCCACTCGGCCACCGTGCAGTTGAAGCCGTCGGTGCCGGTGCCGGTCAGGTACTGGCCCTCGGTCCCGAATGCAGCCAGGCGCTGTCCGCTGAAGTTGCACTTCTGGCCTTCCAGTGCGCACAGCTCATAGCCCGCCGGGCCGGTAGGCGTCTTGTTGGTGGGAGGAGGGGTTGGAGTGGGAGCAGGCGTCGGTTTGGGCGTGGAGACTGGGGGAGGAGTGGGCGTCGGCGTAGGAGCAGGAGTCGGCTTGGGTGCGGGCGTCGGGGTAGGGGTGGGCGCAGGAGTTGGAGTAGGGGTGGGTGTTGGTGTCGGAGTTGGGGTGGGCGCTGGCGCGGGAGCGGGCGTCGGCTTGGGGGCCGGGGCAGGAGCGCTCACATTGACACCCAGCTTGCCCAACGCTCCAGGCAGGCTGATCAGGCCGAAGCCGACGTTGTTGTTCTTGGACCCGGCATTGCTGGCGCTGGTGTACAGCGCGTTCTTGATGGCGTCCACAGTGCTGCCCGGCTTGGCCGAGAGCATCACGGCCACCGCGCCCGCCGTGATGGGGCTGGCCTGCGAGCTGCCGCTCTTGGCCCCGTACTTGTCCCCAGGAATGGAGCTGGTGATGTCCACCCCCGGCGCGGCGATGTCGGGTTTGACGAAGACCCCGTTGATCCTGCCGGTCCAGGCCACCGGCCCACGGCTGCTGAAGGACGCCACGTTGCCGTTCTGGTCCACCGCGCCCACCCCAATCGCGTCGGGCAGGTTGCCGGGGCTGCCGGTGCTGCTGGAGGCTGGACCGAAGTTGCCGATGGCGAACACCGGGACCACGTTCGCCTTGAGCATGTTCTCGAGCGGCACGATGAACTCGTCGTAGGTGCCGGGAATGCCCAGGCTCATGTTCACCACGTCCGCGCCGTCGTCGGTGTCGGCGTTGTTGTCAGGGTCCAGCACGTACTGCATCCCGGCGATCACCTCGGCGAAGGTGCCTTCGTTGTTGGGCAGGACCAGCGCGCTGATGATCCTGGCACTGGGTGCCACCCCCACCGTATCGCCTACCAGAAGACCCGCGGTGTGGGTCCCGTGGTCTGCACTGTCGTGCGGCTGGCTGTTGATGCGGTTGCCCTCAGCATCAAACTCGGCGAAAGCGGCGATCTTCCCTTTCAACTGTGGGTGGTTGGGATCAATGCCGCTGTCGAGGTGACCGATCTTGATGCCCTGGCCCTTGAACCCGGCGGCCCAGGCCTGGGGCGCGCCGATCTTGGCGAGGTGCCACGGCTCTCCGGCGGCGGCGGCCGATGCACTCAGGGCCACCGCCCTCTGCGGCTTGGGAATCTGCACCTTGAAGTTCTCGAACACGTCGGTCACAAAGGGCAACGCGGACAGGGCGCGGGCCTGCACCGGAGTCAGTGGCAGGAAGATGCTCTGATCGAGCCACAGTGAGGTGGCCTGACCGCTTTTGATCGCGCTGGCCAGAAAGCCCGCCGCCGAACCGAGCTGGTTGAGGCGCCCGTTGAGTTGCGAACGCAGGTTCTTGAGCTGGGCACGACCACGCGCGTCATTGCCGAACTGAAAGCGCACGATCACACCCACCTTGGTCTGGTCGCCACGCTTGGCCCGTTCCAGCAGGGTCGGCGACAGGCCTGCCGCGCCCGCCGAGGAGAGGGACGCGCCGCCCAGCAGCAGGGCCGCACCCAGCATCAGGCTCTTTTTCTTCAGAGGCATCTTCATGGGAATCAGCGTATCCGTCCGCCCATGACGGCCCCTGAACAAGGCGTGAGGAATCCTTAAAGTGCCGTCAGGGCCGCGTCAGTCTGGTACAGAGACCCGCGAGGACGTCCGGGAGCGCCCTGTCCCGCCGTCCGGCGTTCCCGCGCTCCCGTTTTTCCGACCTTGGCCCTTTGCTGAGACAGTGGTGGGGCTCTCAGCGGTCGTAACCGATGATGATCTCACCCTCGGTCAAGCGGCGGTTGATCATGCTGGTGCGGCTGTAATTGAGGATAATCAGGCCGCTTTCCAGTTCCAGCAGATTTAGCGTCGCCCGGACTCCGTTCCCAGCAGTGGCGTCGCTGCCCAGCAGCTTCCACTGGAAACCGTTTCTGACGGGCAGCACCCGGTCGGGGGCGGTGCTGGGCACGACCAGGGTCGGCAGGGCGCTGTACCCCTCGGGACCACGCAGTTCACCTGTCCGCAGATTGATGCTCAGTCCATCGAGCACGTTGTTGAGACCAGGAGTGTTGCCGAACTGCACCCGGCTGGAATCCCGGGTCAGCGCCAGCCTCACGTTCTTGCTGGTGGACACCAGCACCTCCTGAAAGACCAGATAGCGCCGGTAATCCTCCTCGGAGATGCCCAACCGGGGATCGTACGGCGCGCGCACGCCCTTGCTGGCGCTGACGATCACCTGGTATAGCGCCTCGGGGCTGCCGCCCACCCGCTCCACGCGCATGCGCAGGTCCACCGTGGACAGGCTGGGGCGCTTTTCCATGACCGTTACAGTCTGGCCCTGAAGCGGTAACAGCGCCGAAAGCCGCGAAAGCCCCACCCCGGTGAGCGGCGGCGCGGCGTCAGTTTTAACCGCCGTCCCCAGGGACGCCAGCAGCAGGACAGATGGGAGTAAACGCGCCGCTTTCATGCCAGGCTTGAGCATAGGGTGGGCGGGTGAGAACTCCTGTGTGGAACGCTCACCCGGGCATCAGCCAGGGCCGTCCCGGAACGACGCCAGCGCCCCGGCGTCCCCACCAAAAAAGGGTGAGGCGAGACCGCGGCCTCGCCTCACCCTTCAGCGCTCTGGCTTACGCCTTGCCGACGCTGCCCAGCACGCCCATCTTGTGCTCGATCACCTGTGACATCACGTCTCTGGCACGGCCAAAAATCTTGCGCGGATCGAATTCTTTCGGTGTGGCTTGCAAGACCTCGCGGATCCCCACGGTGCTCGCCAGACGCAGATCGGTGTCCACATTGACCTTGGCGATGCCGAACTGCGTAGCGCGCTGCAGGTCCTCGTCGGCGATCCCTGCCGCGTCGCCGATCTCGCCGCCCGCCGCGCGGAAACGCTCGATGATGTCTTGGGGAACGCCACTGGAGCCGTGCGCCACTAGGGGAATTCCGGTCATGCCGGCGATCTTCTCGATGCGTGCGTGATCAATATACGGGCGGCCCTTGCCCTTGAACGCGCCGTGGCTGGTGCCGATGGCAATCGCCAGAAAGTCGGTGCCGGTCTGCTCGATGAACTGCACCGCTTCCTCGGGATCGGTCAGGAAAGCGTCCTTCTCGTCTACGACGATGTGTTCCTCAATGCCCCCCAGGCGGCCCAGCTCGGAC
Source organism: Deinococcus humi (assembly GCF_014201875.1). Taxonomy (NCBI): domain Bacteria; kingdom Thermotogati; phylum Deinococcota; class Deinococci; order Deinococcales; family Deinococcaceae; genus Deinococcus; species Deinococcus humi. The sequence continues at coordinate 350,473 of NZ_JACHFL010000001.1, forward strand.
TCCACGCTGATCCCCATGGCGTGGGCGGCCTCCACCACCCGGCGGGTTTCCTTGACGTTGCCTGCAAAGTCGTGGTGCGAGGCGTCGATCATCACGCTGGTAAAGCCCATGCGAATGGCATTCAGGGCAGATTCATAACTGCTGCCGTGATCGAGGTGCAGGGCCACCGGAACTGTTGCGCGGTGGGCCAGATCCTTGACGATGTTCGCCAGATCCTGTCCGCCGTACTTGATGGCTCCCTCGCTCATCTGCACCATCACCGGACTGCGCAGTCGCTCGGCGGTGTGGATGATCGCCTGCGTGATCTCCATATTGTTGGTGTTGAACGAGCCGACGCCGTACTTACCAGCGCGGGCGGGAATCAGAATGTCGTTACCGGTGACGAGCATGGTTGCCTCCTTATAAGCCCCTCTACTGTACCTGGCCTGCTGGAAAAGAGGCCAGGTACGTTTGGACACGCTCAGGGAATAGGGACACGCAGGCGCGGCCCGCCCGGCCCCGGCGTAGCATGAACTCCATGACCCCAGCCCGCCCCGCACCCGATTTCACGGCCCTGCTGTCTGACCGTGCCCGGCGCATGACGGCAAGCGCTATCCGCGAGATCCTCAAGATCACACAGCAGCCAGACGTGATCTCTTTTGCCGGAGGGCTGCCCGCCCCCGAACTGTTCCCGGTAGAGGCCGTCAAGCTGGCCACCGACGCCGTCCTGACGCGATACGGTCCCGCCGCCCTGCAATACAGCACCACCGAGGGCCACCCGCCGCTCAGAGAATGGATCGGGGCGAAGGCCAGAATTCCCGCCGCCAACGTGCAGATCATGACCGGCAGCCAGCAGGCGCTGGATCTGCTGGGGAAAGTCCTGATTTCGGAGGGGGACACGGTGCTGGTGGAGGCTCCCACGTATCTGGGCGCGTTGCAGTCCTTCCAGCCGTATGGCCCACGCTACGTCGAGTTGCCCACCGACGACGGTGGCATCGATGTGGACGCGCTGGAGGAGTTGCTGAAAACCACTTCGGCCAAGCTGCTCTACGCCGTGCCCAACTTTCAGAACCCCACCGGACGCACCCTGAACGCCGAGCGCCGCCGCCGGCTGGTGGAACTGACCGGCCACCACGGCGTGCTGGTCATCGAGGACGATCCCTACGGCCAGTTGCGCTTCACGGGCGAGGCCGCCCCCAGCCTGTACGAACTGGGGCTGGAGTACGCCGGAGACGTGAATGCAAACCACGTCATCTACTGCTCCAGTTTTTCCAAGACCCTGGTGCCGGGCCTGCGCGACGCCTGGGTGCAGGCCGCCGCGCCGATCGTTTCCAAGCTGGTGCAGGCCAAGCAGGGCGCCGACCTGCACACGCCCACTCTGAATCAGATGATCGTGACCGAATTGCTCGAGGACGTTCTGCCACGCCAGATCGAGACTGTGAAAAAGGCTTACGGCGAGCGGGCCGCCCTGATGCTCGGCCACATCCGGCAGCAGTTTCCGGGTGGCGTGGAGTACACCACCCCCGAGGGCGGGATGTTCCTGTGGGTCACCCTGCCGGAGGGGATCGACAGCACGCGGATGCTGGAGCGCGCGCTGAGCCGCAACGTGGCCTACGTGCCGGGCAGCCCGTTTTTCGCCCTGGGCGGCGGCGAGAACACCATGAGACTGAGCTACAGCAGCGCCACGCCGGAGCAGATCGAACGCGGCGTCGCGGCGCTGGGCGAGACGATCCGCGGGGCGCTGGACTGATGGGCGAGGCGACTGGAGGCGTGCTGGCCGAGGTACTGGGCGAGCGGCAACACCAGGACGCGAAGTGGGGCCAGCAGAACCACGCGCCCGAGGTCTGGCTGATGGTGCTGGCCGAGGAGGTGGGCGAGGCGAATCAGGCCGTGTTTGAAGCGCTGTTCCCCCGTTTCGACAAGCGCGCGGCGGAGCGCGGCCCGCGCGATCTCGCGGAGTACCGTCAGGAACTCGTTCAGGTGGCGGCGGTGGCCGTGGCCGCCATCGAGAGTCTGGACCGTCAAGGGTCGCGGGGCTGATCTATCATCGGCAGCATGAGTCGCGCGGCCCCCATCGGAGTCTTTGACAGCGGCGTGGGTGGCCTGAGTGTGCTGGCCGAGCTGCGCCGCCTGCTGCCGCACGAGCAGTTCATCTACCTGGCCGACACCGCGCACCTTCCCTACGGCGCGCGGCCTGGCGAGGAGATCCGCGCCCTGACCGGGCAGGCGGTCCAAGAACTGCATTCGCGCGGGGTCAAGGCGGTGGTGGTGGCGTGCAACACCGCGTCCGCGTACAGCCTGGAACACCTGCGCGCCCGTTTCGACATCCCCATCATTGGGCTGGTGCCCGCGCTCAAGCCTGCCGTGGCCGCCACGAGGACGGGGGTGGTGGGCGTCCTCGCCACGCCCGGAACGCTGCGCGGTACGCTGCTTCAGGACGTGATCCGCACCTTCGCCGATCCGGCGGGCGTGCGCGTTCTGACGGCCGTGAGCGCCGAACTCGTGCCGCTGGTGGAGGCTGGGCAGGCAGAGGGCGAACAGACCCAGGTCGTACTGCGCGAGACCCTGCGCCCTCTGGCCGAGGCGGGAGCAGATCAGCTGGTGTTGGGCTGCACGCACTACCCGTTTCTGGCGGGCAGCATCCGCGCCGGGTTCGGTCACACCTTCACCCTGCTGGACAGCGGCGCGGCGGTGGCGCGGCACACCCGCAACGTCCTTCAGAGGGCCGATCTGCTCAATGACCAGCAGGCACCGGGGACGGTGGCCTACTTCGTGACTGGGGAGGTGGAGGCCGCCCGCCCGGTGTTCGCCGCCCTTAGCCCAGACCGGGCCGAACCTGTGCACCTGGCGGCAGCCGGAGGTTAAGCTGCGGGTCATGTCGTCTCTCCCTGGCCCCCACAAATTGCCCCTCCGCGAGGGACGTGACCTCCTCCAGCCACGGCCCCTGTCGGTGCGGCGCGGCGTCAACCCCTACGCGCCGGGCAGCGCGCACCTGCAACTGGGGCGCACAGAGATCCTGGCCACGGTGACGCTGGAGGACAAGCCTGCCCCGCACATGCGCGGCAAGAAGGAGGGTTGGCTGACCGCCGAGTACGCCATGCTGCCGCGCGCCACACATGACCGCACGCCCCGCGAGCGCGGCCTGCAAAACGGGAGGCGGCACGAAATTCAGCGCCTGCTGGGCCGTGCCCTGCGCGCCAGCATGGACCTGCGCCCCTTCAAGAACCAGACCATCTACGTCGACTGTGACGTGCTGGTGGCCGACGGCGGCACGCGGGTGGCGAGCATCCTGGCGGCGCACGCGGCGCTGCACGATTTCTGTGACCGGCTGGTGCGGGACGGCACCCTCAGCGAGTGGCCGCTATTACACGCGGTGGGAGCGATCAGCGTGGGCTATGTGGGCGCGGAGTTGCGTGTGGATCTCGATTACGCCGAGGACAGCACGGCGCGCGCGGACCTGAACGTGGTGGCCACCGACGCCGGGCTGATCGTGGAGGCCCAGGGCGGCGCGGAAGGCGGCCCGCTGAGCGTGGCAGAGTACGTGGCGCTGCTGGAGGCGGGCACGGCGGCGGTCCAGGGTGTGCTGCGCGAACTGGGGCGACAGTTGGCGGCGGCGCGAGTCTAGACAGGGCGGGGCAAGTCCCAGCCTGTCTTCATGGTGGCCCGGCCCATCGCTGGCCCCCTGCGCTAAACTTCAGAGCATTCCCAAGGAGGGTCACCATGAGCGTAGCGAAATTCATCGGGCGGGCGTTGCTCGCCAGCGTCTTTATCAAGAACGGTCTGGACCATCTGCAGAATCCCGATCCCGTGGTGCGCGCCGCGCGTGGGGCCGAGATCCCGCAGCCTGAACTGGCCGTTCAGATCAACTCCGGCGTGATGGTGGGCGCAGGCGCGCTGCTGGCACTGGGCCTGCTACCCCGGCTGGCGGGCACGGCGCTGGCCACCAGCCTGGTGCCTACCACTGTCATCGGTCATCCGTTCTGGGACAAGCAGGGCAAGGAGCGCGAGCAGCAGCAGACCCAGTTCCTGAAAAACCTGGCGCTGTTCGGCGCCTTGATGTACGTCAGCGGCCACGACTGAGCGTGGCGGGACAACGTCGCAAGCCTGGGTAAAGGCCTACCTTGCCACGCCGCCCCACAACCTCCCTACACTCGCGCTATGACGAAAAACGATTCGGCCCCTGACCTACAGGGCGGTCTGCCTGACGACTTGGGCAATGACATGAGCGAGCGCAGCGGCTACTCAGACGAGTCCAGGACTGGCATGACCAACACGCCGGTGGGCCGGGAACGCCAACCGCCGGACGCGGTGCCGGACCGTCCGAAAGACACCGACGGCTCGGGTACGACGTTTGACGCGGACACGGGAACGGGCCGGGAGGTGTAACCTCACTGGAGCGAGGCGCGGAGGCACTTTTGGCCTCCGCGCTTCCCTTTACACTGCCCCCTGCCATGCTCGCCTCTCCCCTGCCCCCCCACACGCTCTCCGTGGCGCCGATGATGGACTGGACGGATCGGCACTGCCGGGCCTTTCACCGCACCCTGACCCGGCGCACGCTGCTGTACACGGAAATGATCACCACAGGCGCGATCTTGCATGGAGACCGGGACCGACACCTGTCCTTCGGCGAGGCCGAGCATCCAGTGGCCCTGCAACTGGGGGGCAGCGACGCCTCTGCTCTAGCCGAATGCACCCGGATCGCCACGGACTACGGGTACGACGAGATCAATCTGAACTGCGGCTGTCCCAGCGACCGCGTCAGCAGCGGCTCATTCGGCGCGTGCCTGATGGCCTCGCCGGACGTGGTGGCCAGGGCAGTGGAAGCCATGCGCGGCGTAACCGCCTTGCCGGTGACGGTCAAACACCGCATCGGCATCGACGATCTGGACAGCTACGAACACCTGAGCCATTTTGTGCGGACCGTGGCCGCGTCGGGCTGCGAGACGTTCATCGTCCACGCGCGCAAGGCCTGGCTGTCGGGCCTGTCCCCTAAAGAGAATCGGGAGATTCCGCCGCTGCGCTATGACGTGGTCCGTCAGCTCAAGGCCGACTTTCCAGGGCTGACGGTCGTGCTGAACGGCGGGCTGCTGTCGCTGGACGCCGCCGCAGAGGCCCTGACCTGGGCCGACGGCGCGATGATCGGGCGGGCGGCGTACCAGACACCGTATCTGCTGGCGACGGCGGACCGCGACGTGTTCGGTGAGGAGGGGTCTCCGCCCACCCGCCGCGAGGCGATCACGGCTTTTCTGCCGTTCGTGGCCGCCGAACTGGAAGGGGGCCAGCCCCTCAACCGCATGATGAAGCACACGCTGGGCCTGTTTGCCGGACAGCCAGGGGCACGGCACTGGAAGCGCGTCCTGAGCGAGCAGGGCCATAAGCTTGGCGCGGGCCTCGAGGTGGTACGTGAGGCACTGGCCGGCGTGCCGGACGCGGTACTCGATGCCCGCCCCGAGACAACAACAAGTGGGGAATTGCAAGGGCTGGCCTGATGCAGCCTGCGGCCCATCGGGTCTACCTGAGCGTGATTGTGCCGCCAAAGGTAGCCGAGACATTGAACTGTTCGGGAAGGACCTCGTTGAAGCTACTGAGGTTCCCCGACATGGCCGTGATCCAGCTCTCGTAGTTTCCGGCAGGGACAGCGCTGCCCACCTTCAGTGTCGTCGGCAGTGTTGTGGCGTACACCGAGACATTCAGGGGATCTGTTCCCTGATTCAATTCCTGACCGCGCAGCACTGCGCTGCCCGACGGGCGGGGGCCAGCGAGCGAGGAGGTCTCCAGCCTGCGCTTCGACACATAGGCATACAGCCACCCGGCCTGCGCAGGAACCTCACCCGCGAAGGTGACCTCTCGCCCGCTGGTGCTTGCGGTGGCGCCGTTCACGAAACCAAGTACAGCCTCAGGGTCCGGCAGGGACGCCGTGGTCTCGTAGGTCACGCCGTTCTGCACCAGACTCGCGCGGTATTCGCCCGCCGGATATTTTGTGGCGTCCGTCTCCGCCCACCAGCAGGCCCGCTCTATGGCGTTCTGTGAAAGCGAGCAGCTCAGGCTTTCGCCGCCTGGAGCCGAGACAGTGTATGTGGAGGCCTGAATTTCTCCAGCTGCGCTTTCCGGGCGGTAGCGCACGACGATGAAGCGCCCGGGGGCAGCTCCGGCAGCCTGAAGATTCCACACGTAGGTTCCAACGGCCAGTTCCAGTCCGTACGTCGAGACCACCAGAGAGGCGCTCTTGCCCCCCGCACTGGCCGTGAGTTCCACCGGCCTGTCGGTGGCCGTGAGGCGTTTGACGGTCAGATTGCCCCGGGCATCCACCGCGATGACGTCCGGCTGACTGGAGGTGTAGGTCACGGCGCTGTTCAGCGCGTTGCCACTACTATCACGCACCACGGCGGTCAGCGAGGATGGTGCGCCGACGGACAGAGAGGTTGCACCATTCAATTCGAGGGCGGCGGCAGGAGGAGCCGTACCGCCCCCACAGGCGCTGAGAACGGCGGTCAGAAGCAGGGCGACGGGCAACAGTACTCTGGACATACGGGCTCCTTAAGGTCATCCAGCATAGAGCGCTCCAGACGGGCGCAGCACCCCCATTCCCCCTCCCCGTTGGGGGTACGGTAGACTGAATCTGGGGACAGCTGCACTATTGACGTCTTACCTTCCAGACACCACAGGACCGCCCATCATCCGTCCAGTCTGCATCCAAGCCAGCGTGCGATCCCTTCGGACACATGGCACTGATGGATGATGGGCGCAGTTGCGGGGAAGGTGGCACTTCAGCCCTCGGCCTCGGCCAGCGCGCGCTCAATCCGGCGGTCTGGGATGATCCAGCTCAGGCCCACGCCCAACAGCAGCAGACCCGCCGCATATGTCGCCGTCTGGCCCAGCAGGGGCAACAGCAGGGCCGCGGCGCAGGCTGCCGTGGACATCTTTTCTTTCAGGCCACCCTGCACGGCCTTTGCCAGCAGGATGTTGTGCTGGTCGGCACGGATCAGTGCCCCCTGAAGAAGGGCAAAAGCGACAGCGCACATCAGGAGATCGAAGGCATACACGCTGATCGGCGTGGAGGCAAAGTGACTCTCCCCCACCCAGGCCGTGAGCCAAGGTAGCAGCGAAAGCCAGAACAACAGGTGGAGATTGCCCCACAGCACCGAGCCATTGATCCGCTCAACGGCCTGAAACATATGGTGGTGGTTGTTCCAGTACACGCCAACGTACACGAAGCTGACGATATAGGCCAGGATCTTGGGCCAGTCCCTGAACAGGTCACCCAGCTCATGCCCCTCGGGCACGGCCAGTTCCAGCACCATGATCGTGATCACGATGGCCAGCACTCCATCCGAAAACGCCTCTACCCTGCCTTTGTTCATCTCCGCAGCTCCCCTGAAAGCGGCCCACCCTCCATCAATGACTGAGGCTTGCCTTCAAGGACAGCATAGGCTGTGTCCGCAACGCATAGGGAACTAAAAAAGCCAGCCCATTGGGGGCTGACTCTGCGAAATTGAGAACCGGGCGCGTGGCCACAGTGGGGGTGCCTCAGGCCGCGCCCACCTTCTCGGCAATGATGCCCTCGATGTACCCCACAACGCTTTTCAGGGGCACGCGGGTCAGAACGTCTTCCAGGAAGGCGGTAACCAGCATCTTCTCGGCCAGTTCCTGCCGGATGCCGCGCGAACGCAGGAAGAACAGTTGCTCCTCGTCCACCGGGCCAGTGGTGCTACCGTGGCTGCAGCGCACGTCGTTGGCGTTGATCTCCAGCTGCGGCACGCTGAAGTTACGGGCCTCGCTGGACAGCATCAGGGTGCGGTGCTTCTGGTAGGCGTCGGTTTTCTGTGCCCCCAGATCCACCTTGATCATTCCAGAGAACACGCCCACGCTCTGATCGTCGCCGACGCCCTTGTACAGCAGATCGCTGTAGGCGTTCGCGGCAGCGTGGTGCTGGAGGGTGTAGTGATCGAAGTGCTGGTCCTCGTTGGCAAAGTACAGCGCCAGCATCTCCGAGTTCGAGCCCTGACCCAGCAGGTGACTCTGCATTTCCGTGCGGCTCAGCGTGCCGCCCATCGTGACCACCAGGCTGTTGAGGGCAGCGTCCTTGCCCACCTGACCGCGCTGACGCTGGATGTGGGTCACGCCCTTGCCCCAGTTCTGGATGGACACGTAGCGCAGCCTAGCGCCGTCCTTGACGACCAGTTCCACCGCACCAATCGCGTAGGTGCCGGGCAGAGCCTCGGAGTCCTGTTCATCGATGAACGTGACCTGCGCGTTTTCCTCCGTCACCACCAGGGTGCGGGTGGCGGTGAAGGTCCCAGCCTCACTCATCACGCGGAAAGACCCCAGCGGGAGATCAACTTCCACGCCGCGCGGCACGTATACGAACGCGCCGTTGGTCCACAGGGCTGCGGCCAGCGCGGAGAACTTGCCTTCACTGGGGTCGGGGGACTTGCTGGGCGTGGTGCCAGGGGCGGCAATGGTCGTGTCGTCCGGCACTTCCGCCGGGACCACGCTGTAGAGGTACTGCTGCACCTTGTCGGCGTGCTGCTCCACTGCCGTCTTGAGGTCGGTGAAAATGACGCCCTTGGCGGCTAACTCGGCAGGCAGCTCGGTGCGGTAGACCACGTCGGGGCCATCCAGCACCAGGAACGCGCCCACGTCGGTGCCCTTCAGGCGCTTCTGCACGCTTTCGGGCAGCCTGGACACGTCGGAGACGACTTCGCGCTTGGGATGCGGCTGCAGCTGGCCGAAGTCCACATTGACCTGGGTGTACTTCCAGGCCTCCACGCCGCTGTGCGGGACTTCCAGCGTGTCGAACAGATCAAAGCTGGCCTTGCGCTTGGCGGTCAGCCACTCGGGGCCGCCGTGCTGGGAGAGTTGTTCGCTGAGTTGGGTCATGGGTCCTCCAGGGATTTAGAAGCTTGACTTAGCCGACAAAGGACTCGACTTCTAGAACAAAGCCGCCCGGTGTCTGAAAGTAGAAGGTCAGCCTTCCGTGGTTTTCGCTCGGAGGCGTGATGGTATGGCCGCCGTCCGTCAGTTGCTGGTAGATGGCGCGCACCTGTTCCGGCGTGTCCTGCAGAAAGCCGATGTGAAAGACCTTCGGGTACGTCACGTCCTTGGCCTTGAACACAGAGATGAGCGAGCCAGCATCGTCGCGCAGGAAGGCCATCCGATCATCCATCGGCATACCGTGGCCTGCTGGCCGCAACCCGAAGTAGGTCTGGAACAGTTCCACGGTGGCAGGCACGTCCGTTACGCCCAGGTTGATGTGGTTGAGTTTCAAGTCCTTCCTCCGTTGATTCCGCTCGATCTCATCCGAGATGCCAGAAATTCTGTTGCCGTTCTATTTTTTTGCTGGCTTGATGCCTATGCACTGGCGGGGAAAACCTCAGCCCGTTGCTCGGTCAGCTTCTTTCGACAGGAAGCGTAAAGGAACACCGGGCTCAGCGATTGCCCTGCCAGGGCCGCTATAAGCGGCAACAACAGTCCTAAAGCGGACGGACGTTCTGCCTGACTTGGAAGTCACGTCGGAGCGAAGACGTCAGGCACCTCCTCGCTCTTTAGGAGTCAAATCCGGGCGTAGTTCTCTAAGAGTCGACTTAGAGCCCTGCGACTCTCCGGTAAAAGGGGCCCTCCGGAGAACGTCAGCCATCTG